>CBFGQI010000068.1:0-25690 GCA_965650885.1 uncultured Oxalobacteraceae bacterium | reverse complement strand
ACGCCGCAGTACACGGTGATGGACCCGACCACGATTTACGGCATTTCCAAGCTGGCCGGCGAACGCCTGTGCGAATACTATTTCCTGAAGTACGGCGTCGATGTGCGCTCGATCCGCTACCCTGGGATCATCAGCTACAAATCGCCGCCAGGCGGTGGCACCACCGACTATGCGATCGCGATTTTCCACGCCGCGTTGCGCGGTGACCGCTACGATTGCTTCCTCGGTCCGAAGACTACGCTGCCAATGATTTACATGCCCGATGCGATTCGCGCAACCATAGAATTGATGGATGCGCCGGCTGCACAAATCGCGATTCGTTCGTCGTACAATGTCGCCGGCGTTTCATTCAACCCGGAACAACTGGCTGCGGCCATTACGCGTGCGCTGCCTGAATTCCAGATCGCTTACACGCCGGACAGCCGCCAGGCGATCGCCGACAGCTGGCCGCGCAGCCTGGACGATTCCAAGGCGAGCGCGGACTGGGGCTGGAAAGCCCGTATCGGCGTGGACGAGATGGTGAAGGACATGCTGGCAAATATCGACGTGAGCCTCAGTGAGGCCGCATGACAATAAAAATTTGAAGTAACACTAAAAGAGAGAGACAAGCCCGATGGACATGAGCGTTTTTGACCTATTCAAGATTGGTATCGGGCCCTCCAGCTCGCACACGGTGGGGCCGATGGTGGCGGCCCGCCGCTTCCTGGTCGAAAACAGTCCTGTGGACGATGTCACTGCCGTGACGGCCGAACTGTTCGGCTCCCTGGCCTTGACCGGGATTGGGCACGGCACCGACAAGGCGGTGCTGCTTGGCCTGATGGGCGAAACACCGCAGGGCGTCGATCCCGATGCCGTCGAAGACATGCTGGCCGCCGCCGAAGTGGACGGCGAATTGCGCCTGCTGGGCGGGAAGACCGTGCCATTCACGCGCAAGCAGCACCTGGTCTTCCATATGTCCGAAACTTTGCCGGAGCACCCGAACGGCATGCGCTTCACCCTGACGCGCGCCGACGGCAGCACCGTCAGCAAGGTGTATTACTCGATCGGTGGCGGCTTTATCCACGCTGAAGGCGAGCAACCGAGCACCGATGGCAAGCCGAAGGTGCGCTTGCCGTATCCATTCGACACCATGGCCGAACTCCTGGGGCATGGCGTCAGCAGCGGCAAGACCATCCCGCAAATGCTGCGTGCCAATGAGCTGACCCGTATCGGCGAGGCGGAATTGAATGCAGGGCTGGACCGCATCTGGCATGTCATGCGCGACTGTATCCAGCATGGGCTGGAAACCACAGGCCAGCTGCCGGGCGGCTTGAATGTGAAGCGCCGCGCGGCCGACCTTTGGCGCCAGGCGCAGGCGGGCAGCCGTGAGAACCAGCTGCCGCACGATGCGCTGAACGGGGTGAGCTTGTATGCGATGGCGGTCAATGAAGAGAACGCGGCCGGCGGACGTGTTGTAACGGCGCCTACAAACGGGGCTGCGGGCATCATTCCCGCTGTGCTGAAATACTATGCGGAAGACTGTAAACCGGTCGACCCGGTGTCCGGTGTGCGGGCGTTTTTGCTGACTGCTGCAGCGATTGGGATGCTGTGCAAGCGCAATGCGTCGATCTCGGGCGCGGAAGTTGGCTGCCAGGGTGAGGTTGGCGTGGCCTGCGCCATGGCGGCGGCGGGATTGGTGGCTGCGCTGGGCGGGTCCAACGCCCAGATTGAGAATGCGGCGGAGATCGGGATCGAACATCACCTGGGCATGACCTGCGACCCGATCGGTGGGCTGGTACAGATTCCTTGCATCGAACGCAATGGGATGGGAGCGGTCAAAGCCATCACGGCGGCATCGCTGGCCATGAAGGGGGATGGGACGCACTTCGTCAGCCTCGATAATGTGATCGAAACCATGCGCCAGACCGGGGCGGATATGCAGGCGAAGTACAAGGAGACTTCGCTGGGCGGGTTGGCGATTCATGTGGTGACGGTTAACCATGCTGCCTGCTGACGCTTGCATTTGCCGGCAAAACCGGCACACCGGTGTCTGACCCCGAGGGTCAGACACCGTACTACCGGTTTTCGGAAGAAAATTCCAAAATCCGGCGAAATCCACAAAGAAACTCCGGTGGCACTATAATAAGAGTCCGTTTTCACCCGCCACCGGACTTTCTACCCTATGCAATACGTGTCTACCCGGGCCGACGCATCGGCTGCATCGCACTCCCACCAGCAATTTTCCGACATCCTCCTGGGTGGTCTGGCCCCCGATGGCGGCCTGTACCTGCCAGTCGAATATCCCCAGGTCAGCGGCGAAGAGCTGAACAAATGGCGTCACCTGTCCTACGCCGACCTGGCGGTGGAAATCCTGAAAAAATTCGCGGGCGACATCCCTGAAGCCGATCTGCGCGCCCTGGCGCACAAGACCTATACCGCCGATGTCTACCGCAATGTGCGCCAAGGCGAAAACGCCGCCGACATCACTCCGCTGCGCGTGCTGGAAGAGAAAGATGGCAAGCAGCTGGTGCTGCAATCGCTGTCCAACGGACCGACCCTGGCCTTCAAGGACATGGCGATGCAACTGTTGGGCAACCTGTTCGAATATGCGCTGGCCAAGCAGGACGCCCAGTTGAACATTTTCGGCGCGACCTCGGGCGATACCGGCAGCGCGGCCGAATATGCGATGCGCGGCAAGAAGGGCATCAAGGTCTTCATGCTGTCGCCGCACAAGAAGATGAGCGCCTTCCAGACGGCCCAGATGTTCAGCCTGCAGGACCCGAATATCTTCAATATCGCCGTCGAAGGCGTGTTCGACGATTGCCAGGACATGGTCAAGGCAGTATCGAACGACCTGGAATTCAAGGCCCGCCACAAGATCGGCACCGTCAATTCGATCAACTGGGCGCGCGTGGTGGCGCAGGTCGTTTACTACTTCCGTGGCTACCTGGCGGCGACCAGCAGCAATGAGCAGAAGGTGTCGTTCACCGTCCCTTCGGGCAATTTCGGCAATATCTGCGCCGGCCATATCGCCCGCCAGATGGGCCTGCCGATCGACAAGCTGGTGGTGGCAACCAATGAAAACGACGTGCTGGACGAATTCTTCCGCACCGGCGTGTACCGCGTACGCAAATCGGCCGAGACTTACCATACTTCCAGCCCGTCGATGGACATCTCCAAGGCATCGAATTTCGAACGCTTCGTGTTCGACCTGGTGCAGGGCGACGGCAAGCGCGTGCGCGAGCTGTTCGGGAAAGTCGAGAGCGCGGGCGGCTTCGACCTGTCGGGCGCGCCGGGCAGCGATGGCGACGAATTCAAGCTGGTGGCCGGCTATGGCTTCAAATCGGGCAAGTCGACCCACCAGGACCGTGTGCAGACCATCCGCGACGTGGCCGACGATTACGGCATCGTGATCGATACCCACACTGCCGACGGCATCAAGGTTGCCAAGGAATACCTGGAACCAGGCGTGCCCATGATCGTGCTGGAAACCGCGCTGGCCGCCAAGTTCAACGAAACCATCCTGGAAGCGTTGGGCGAAGATGCCGAACGTCCAGCCGGTTTCGAAAACATCGAGGCGCTGCCGCAGCGCTTCGAAGTGATGCCCGCCGACGTCGCCAGGATGAAGGCTTACATCGCAGCCAACACGGGACTGTAAGTCATGGCAATGCTGGCCGTCCGCGAAGCCCTGGAATTCCTGCTCTCCGCCGTCCGGCCGGTGGCGGAGGTGGAGGACGTTGCAACCCTTGAAGCCAATGGCCGCGTGCTGGCGCGGGCCGTCGTGTCGGGCATGAACGTGCCGGCCCACGACAATACCCAGATGGATGGCTATGCAGTACGCGCCGCCGACTGCGCCAGCGGCAATGCGACGCTGGCCGTGACGCAGCGCATTCCCGCCGGCCAGGTGGGCCAGCCGTTACTGCCGGGTTGCGCTGCCCGTATTTTCACAGGTGCCCTGATCCCGGAAGGGGCCGATGCCGTCGTCATGCAAGAGCAATGCGAGGCCAAGGACGGCCTGGTGACGGTGCGCCACACGCCGCAAGCCGGCGAGTGGATCCGCCGCACCGGCGAGGATATCGGCGCCGGCAGCGTGGTCCTGGCGCCCGGCGCACGCTTGCGCAGCCAGGAGCTGGGCCTGGCGGCATCGGTCGGCATGGCCCGCCTGACGGTACGTCGCAAGCTGCGCGTGGCGGTATTCTTCACCGGCGACGAACTCACCATGCCGGGTGAGCCGCTGGCGCCGGGGGCCATTTACAATTCGAACCGCTTCACGCTGCGCGCCTTGCTGGAAAACCTGGGCTGCGAAGTGCGCGATTTCGGCATCGTGCCCGATTCGCTGGATGCCACGCGCTCCGTGCTGCGCCAGGCCGCCGACGGCAATGACCTGATCATTACTTCGGGCGGCGTTTCCGTCGGCGAGGAAGACCATATCAAGCCGGCGGTGGAAGCCGAGGGCAAGCTGAATATGTGGCAGATTGCCGTCAAGCCCGGCAAGCCCCTGGCTTTCGGCGAGGTGGGACAAGCCTTCTTCCTGGGGCTGCCGGGCAACCCGGTCTCCAGCTTCGTCACCTTCCTGCTGTTCGTGCGGCCTTTCCTGTTGCGCCTGCAGGGCGCCGATGTGCCGGCGCAACCGCGCGCCATGCTGCTGCGCGCCGATTTCAACTGGACCCGGGCGGATCGCCGCAACGAATTCCTGCGCGTGAAATTGAACGGGCAGGGCGGGTTGGACCTGTTCCCCAACCAGGGCTCGGCGGTGCTGACCTCCACGGTGTGGGGCGATGGCCTGGTCGATAATCCGCCAGGCAATCCGATCGCGGCAGGCGACCTGGTGCGCTTCATCCCTTTCAGTGAATTGATGTACTGATATGCTGATCAATCTTAAGTATTTTGCCAGTGTGCGCGAAGCGCTGGGCAGCGGCGAGCAGGTCGTGCTGCCGCCCGGCGTCGCCACGGTCGGCGAGGTGCGCACATGGCTGCTGGCGCGCGGCGAACCGTGGGCCAGCTCCCTGGCCGAAGGGCGCGCTTTGCGCATGGCATGCAACCAGCGCATGTGCGACAGCGCGACGCCGGTCGCCGCCGGCGATGAGGTTGCCTTTTTCCCACCTGTGACAGGCGGTTAAGGTTCTGCGGCGCGCGCGCAACAACTTGTTGACTGCGCGCATCTTCTGGTTATACTTGAACGCGCCCGGCCCAAAACTGCGCCGCGTCACTTCCCGAACTTCCCCGTCGCCTCCTCCCTGCGGCTTTTTCCCTTCCCTGCAAGGAGAGTCGCAATGGGTCACGTCTTCACCGCCCTGGGTCTGAACCGTTCCGATCCTGGCGCGTTCCTGATTGCCCCGCGCAAGCGCGCATGCAAGATCCATATTCTGGGCTCCACCACGATGGCGCCGCTGCTGGAAGCGATCGCCGGAAAATACCGTTTGCTGCATCCTGAAATCGCCATCGAAGTGGAAGCGGGTGGTTCCGCGCGCGGGTTGGAAGTGCTGCGCGCGGGCGGGGCGCAGATTGCGATGTTGTCGCGCGCACTGGGGCCGGCCGAGCGCGACCTGTACGGCATTCCCATTGCGCGCGACGGTGTTGGCTTGATTGTGCACGCCAGCAGTTCGTTGCGCGAACCGGGTGCGCAACAATTGCAGGACATTCTCACTGGCCGTGCCGGCAACTGGCGGATACTGGGTGGCCTTCCTGAAGGTGCCTGCGGCGCGCTGTTGGCGCGCTTCCTCGAGCTGCAGCCGGATGGCCTGAGGTTTCACGCCAGGGTGGAATCGAACCTCGAACGCATTGCCATGGTGGCTGGTTGCGAGAGCGCCATTTCCCATGTGTCGATCGGGGTGGCGGAGCGCGCTATCGCGCAAGGCGTTTCGGTAAGACTGCTGCCGGTTTCCGGCATTGCCGCCAATAGCGCCCGCGTGCGCGACGGCAGCTATCCCATCTGCCGCGAACTGACCCTGGTCAGCCGGCACGCTCCGGCAGGCGTGGCACGCAGCTTCTTCGCATTTTGCTTGTCGGAGCAGGTGAACGGCATTTTGTCCGGCTTTGATTTTGTCCCTTACCTGGATTGAGCCATGGTCAAGCATTCCAAACAACTTCGCGCGCCGGCGCGGCTGATCATCGGCATCGCCGCTGGCGTTGCGGCGCTGGCCCTGGCGCGCGCCAGCATCCCTGCGCTCGGACGCAGTGGCTTGCTGGACGTCGTGTTCGCCGCCGTCAGCGGCTCACTTGCCGCCCTGGCGGTCGTCGGGCTGACATCCAGGAATATCCGCCGCTCGGTCGAGGAAGGCGTACATTTTGCACACGCCCTGGCTGCAGGCGACCACGGCGTGCGCCTTTCCCGCCAAGCTGGCGCGGGCGAACTCGTGATCCTCACCGAATCCTTGAACAGCATGGCCGCCAAGCTGCAAGCGGTCCGCGAACAGGAACAGCGCCAGCAAGCGGAACTGATGCGCGCCAACCGCCGCCTGCGTCTGCTGTCGCGTTGCAGTGAAGCGCTGGTGCGTGCCGGCAGTGGCGAAGAATTGACGGCGGTGGTGTGCCGCACCTTGTGGGAGGAGGGGGGCTACCCCCTGGTGTGGACGGGCATGGCGGCGCATGGCAGCGGTCGGGAACTGTTGGCCAGTGAGCTGTGCGGTAGCGCCGAAGGCCGGCGCGCCGCTGCGGCCGCCGGTTGGCAGCCCGGCTGCACGTGCATAGGGATTGCTGTGCAGGCGCAGTGCGAGGGCCGGATCCAGTTGCGCCAGGGCGATGCCGGCGAATATGGTTTCCCCAGCGCGCTGGCCTTGCCCTTGTGCGGCGGCGCGGTGGACGGGAAGCCCATGGGTGTACTGGTCCTGTATGCCAACCAGCCCGATGCCTTCGACAGCGAGGAAACGGCCTTGTTGCAGAAGCTGGCCGACGACCTGGCTTATGGCTTGAACAGCCTGCGCGAAGCGCGCAGGCGCCGAGCCGCCGAGCAGGCGCTGGCCTACCAGGCCAACCACGATCCCGCCACCGGTCTGGCCAACCGTACCTTGTTCAACGACCGCCTGCGTCAAGCGATGGCGGCGGCCGAGCGCAATGGGCGCAAGGTGGCGGTGCTGGCCCTGACCATGGACCGCTACCGTGGCGTGAAGGCCAGCCTTGGGCATGATGCCTGCAATGCGCTGTTGATGCACGCCGCTTCCGCCATGCAGGGCTGCCTGCGCGAAGGCGATACCGTGGCCCGCCTGCTGGGCAATGAATTCGCCGTGATCGTGGCCGACCTGGTCAACGATGACGACGTCTTGCCGGTGGCGGCCAAGCTGCTCAACGCCGTCAAGGCGCCGATGCGCTGGCAGGACAATATCGTGACCACCACCGCCAGTATCGGCATCGCCCTGGTGAGCAAGGATGGCAACGATGCCTGCGGCATCCTGCGTTCGGCCAATGCCGCCATGGCGCACGCGCTGGGCCTGGGAGGCAACCGCTTCCGCTTCTACGCACCGGAAATGAATGAGCGCACCTCCCGCATGTTCGCCATGGAGGCGGAATTGCGGCGCGCCCTGGTGCAGCATGAACTGGTCCTGTACTACCAGCCGCGCGCAGCGATGGGCGATGGCAGCCTGGCCGGTGCCGAAGCGCTGGTGCGCTGGCAGCACCCGACGCGCGGCCTGGTATCGCCCGGCGAATTCATTCCGGTGGCGGAAAGCAGCGGCTTGATCGTGCCCCTCGGCGCCTGGGTGATCCGTGAAGTTTGCCGCCAGCAGCGCCAATGGCGTGACGCCGGCTTGCCGATGGTGCCGGTCGCGGTCAATTTGTCCCCGCGCCAATTCCGCGAGGATGGGCTGGTCGAGCACATTGAGGTCGCGCTGCAGGAGCACGATGTGCCGCCGGCGCTGCTGAGTTTCGAGATCACCGAATCGATGGTGATCGACAATATCGACGATGCGGTCGCGAAGATGAAGGAACTGAAGGAGATCGGCATCCGGCTCGCGCTCGACGACTTCGGCACCGGCCATTCCTCGCTGGCGCGCTTGCGCGAACTGCCGGTCGACCACCTGAAGATCGACCAGACCTTCGTGCGCCAGTTGGGCAGCGAGCAAGCCGATGAAGCGATCTGCCGCTCGATCATCGACCTGGGCCACAACCTGAACATGCATATCGTCGCCGAAGGGGTGGAAACGCTGCTGCAGCAGGAATGGCTGCGTGCCCACCATTGCGACGAAATCCAGGGCTACTTCTATGCGCGGCCGATGCCGGCCGAAGCGTTCGCCCAATTGCTGGCAGCCGATCACCCGAGATCGAATACAATGCTGCCCCTATGGAAAGCATTCAATTACAAGGGGTAGCGGTGGTCGGCGGCGGGCCCGCCGGCCTGATGGCAGCCGAAGTGCTGGCGGCGGCGGGCGTGCAGGTCGACGTCTACGATGCCATGCCTTCGGTGGGCCGCAAGTTCCTGCTGGCGGGACGCGGCGGGATGAACATCACCCATTCCGAGCCCTATGCGGCCTTCGTGGCGCGCTACGGCAGCCGTGCCGACGCCTTGCGCCCGATGCTGGACGCTTTCACCCCGGACGATTTGCGCGGCTGGGTGCATGGCCTGGGCATCGACACCTTTGTCGGCACGTCGGGGCGCGTGTTCCCGACCGAAATGAAGGCGGCACCCTTGCTGCGCGCCTGGCTGCACCGCTTGCGCGAGAGCGGGGTGCATTTCCACCAGCGTCACCGCTGGCTCGGCTGGACGGCGGATGGCGCGCTGCGCTTCGCAACGCAGGACGGCGAGCGCACGGCGCGTCCGCGCGCGGTCTTGCTGGCCCTGGGCGGCGCCAGCTGGGCGCGCCTGGGTTCCGATGGCGCCTGGCAAAGCTTGCTGGCGGCACGCGGCGTGGACGTGGCGCCGCTGGTGCCGGCCAATTGCGGCTTCGATGCCGGCTGGAGCGCCCATTTCGCCGGGAAATACGCCGGCCAGCCGCTGACCACCGTCGCCATTGGCGGCCGCAAGGGCCAGCTGGTGGTGACGGCAAGCGGGATCGAAGGCAGCCTGGTGTACGCGCTATCGGCCGCCCTCCGCGACCGCATTGCGGCGCATGGCAGCGCAACGGTGGAACTGGACTTGCTTCCGGACTGGCCGCTGGCGCGCGTGCAGGAAGAACTGGCGCACCCGCGCGGCTCGCGTTCGATGTCGAGCTTCCTGCAAAGCCGCCTGCACATCAAGGGCGTCAAGACCGGCTTGCTGCACGAGGTGCTGGATAAGGAAGCCTTCCACGATCCGATGCGCGTGGCGGCCACGCTGAAAGCGTTGCCGGTCACTTTGCGCGCGCCGCGCCCGATCGACGAGGCGATCAGCAGTGCCGGCGGGGTGCGTTTCGAAGCGCTGCAAGCGACGATGCTGAAGGCGGTGCCAGGGGTGTTCGTGGCCGGTGAAATGCTGGACTGGGAGGCGCCCACCGGCGGCTACCTGCTGACGGCTTGTCTTGCCAGCGGCCGCGCCGCCGGCCGCGA
The DNA here is from genome assembly GCA_965650885.1 of uncultured Oxalobacteraceae bacterium. Taxonomy (GTDB): domain Bacteria; phylum Pseudomonadota; class Gammaproteobacteria; order Burkholderiales; family Burkholderiaceae_D; genus Rugamonas. Next base: position 16,255 of record CBFGQI010000068.1, on the reverse strand, counting down.
CATCTTGCGTTACTTAATGGACCCAGCTGACGCCGCCTGAGCCGCTGCGGTTGACATTGCGGTCGGCCGGGTTGCCGAAGACGCGGATATCGCCATTGCCCTTGACCGTGAGGTCGGCCGACTGGCGCGCGAACACGTTGGTGGTGCCGGAACCTTGCAGCGTCACCACCACCTTGTCGGAAGCGAGGTGCTGGGCATCCAGGTCGCCGGAACCGGTCAATTCGGCCGTCAACTCCTTGCAACTGCCGCTGGACGTGATGGCGCCCGAGCCGACCATTTCCAGCGCCACTTTCTCGCCATGGCCGGTATTCAGGTTGAGGTCGCCGCTGCCGTGCACGCCCGCTTCCACCTGCTTGTAGCGGCCATTGAAGGTCAGGTTGCCCGACCCTTGCAGCTGGACGCTGAGGCGTTCGCCGCTGAAGCCATTGACGGTGCTGTCGCCGCTGCCATTGATCACCAATTCATTCAGGGACGGCAAGACCAGCTCGACCTCGATGGGGCGGCGCGGATGCAACAGCAAGCCTTTGGAGCCGATGCGCAGCGTCGAGCCATCCTGCTCGGTGGCGATATTGCCCAGCAGGCGCTGTTCGCCGCGCACTTTCAGGGCTGGCACATCGCCCTGTTTCAGGCGCAGGTCGATGGGGCCGACCAGTTCCACGGTGGAGACCGTGGCGCTCACTTCACGTACTTCGGTGCGCGCCGCGCGGCCGGCCACGCTGGTTGGATTGACGGCGCCCTGGGCGCGCAGCATGCTGTAGGAGATCGCGGTCAGCACCACCGCCAGCAGCGCCATGCCGAGACCGATCTTGAGCAGGGAACGAATGGACATTGCCTCTCCTTTCAGCGGCCGCGCAGCATGGCAAGGTTCATCTGGATGTAGCGCTTCAAGCCGATCAGCGAGTAGCGCGTGACGACGATGCTCACCAGGCTGAGGACGATCCCCAGCAGCACCAGGCCAATGCCGATGGCGGTTTGCGCGGCGCGCGACTCGCTGTCGAGATCCGAGGTGATGCGCACACCGCCTTCAGCCATCGCTTCCGCGCCTTCCAGCCATTGTTCGGACTTGCTGTCGGCATCCGCCCATTCCTTGCGCAGCCCGGCCGACGGTTCCTGGAACACTTCGATCCCCTGGCCGCTGATGGAAATCTTGGTTTGCATGCGGGCGTCGAGCTGCTCGCCGCCATCGTCGTAGACGACCAGGTGGCGCAGCGGGCCGGTCAGCACCAGTTCATTGGCCCCGGCCAGCCCGGTTGCCGTGATGGCAATGCCGCTGATGTAGAGCGCGAACGCACTGGCGTACACCGAGAACAGCAAGGCGGAGTAAACGGCGGCGGGCACCACCATGAACAGGTTGAAGATGCCGAGGCCAATGAAAGAGAACACCATCCGCGCCAGATCGGCCGGGTTGCGGCTTTGCTCGAAGGCACTGCGGTGGGCGTTGGCGCGCAAGGTCATGGCGATCTTGCGCGGCTCGTCCAGGCCGGCGGCGATCTCGTCTTCGGTCTTGCCCGTCGTTAAGCCGTCGATGAAGCACTGCTCGTAATAAGCCATGGTCTTGGCGGCCGTGTCGGGCGGCAAGCCGGCCAGGGCTTGCTTCAGTGCGTCAAGGTACTCACTCTTGCTCATTGGAAACTCCGGACTCCTTTTACTCCATGCTTGCACTGTATCGGCGGCACTGGAGGGGCTCCAGCTGTTTACGACAGGATGCAAAAATGGGGGAGCAGGCTACCAAAATGGAGGACAGGCGGGCCATCGCTTTCATGTCGCCGCCCGGCCCAGGCTGCGGGCGGCCTGCACCCCGCTGCGCACCGCCATTTCGAGCGTGGCCGGGTATTCGCCGGCGGTATAGTCCCCGGCCAGCACCAGGCCTGGCATCCCGCTGGCGTTCGCGGGGCGCTGCAGGCCCGGCGTGCAGGAGAAGGTCGCCCGTTTTTCGGTAATCACCTTGCTCCAGGCTGGGATGGCGAGCCCGGGGCTGGACAGGTCGGCCGCCAACTGTGTTGCCAGGGCCGCCGCCAGTGCATCCTGTGGCAATGCGGCAGCGGCGCTGGAGGCGCTGGTGACGACGGCGAACAAGCCATCCTGGCGCGGATCGAGCTGGCCGCGGTCGAAGACGAACTGGCCCCAGCGCCCGCTTGCCGGATCGTCAAGCAAGGCATAGAACGGGATCTCCAGCCGGGTGCCGGGCGCGTATTGCAGGTAGCAGGTGGTGATGGGTTCGGGCTGCAGGGCGTCGAGCTGGGCCGCCAACTCCGCCATGTCGCCGAGCTGCCGCAACAGCGCCGCACTGGCGGCGGGCGAACCGGCCAGCACCACGCCATCGAACGCTGCGCTCCAGCCGCTGCCCACCGATGCGCCGCTGGCGTCGAGCAGCCAGTTGCCCGCCGGGCCTGGCCGGATGGCGTCGACCTTGGTGCCAAGATGGATGGTGTGCCCGCCGGTTGCCAGCCATGCGGCGGCGGCGTCCGGGAACAGGGCAGAGAGGTCGGCGCGCGGCAGCAGCATGTCCGAGGCGGCGCGGCGCGCGCCGAGGCTGTCGCGCAGCACGGCCAGGAAAACGTTGGCCGACGCGCGCTCGGGCGGCGTATTCAGGGCGGCCAGGCACAAGGGGCGCCACATCAACGCCACCAGGCGCGGCGTCTGGTCGAAACGCTCCAGCAACTCCGCCACGCTGCAATCGTGGTTCAAGCGCCAGTCCATCCAGCGCGCTGTGGTACTGAAACGTGCCAGGGCCAGCTTGTCCTCGCGGACCAGGCCGCGCGCACGCAGCAGGGCGACACCGACGTGCAGCGGTGCCGGCAGGCGGGGCGCCAGAAAGTCCATGCCGCTGCCAGGCGGATAACGCATCTGCAAGGGGAGGGTGAGCACCGCGCGGCCGATATCCACGCCGACCGTGCGCATGAGGCGCAGCGTTTCGGCATAGGCACCGAGCATGATGTGCTGGCCATTATCGAGTTCGCGCCCATCGAATGACACCCGGCGCGCCCGGCCGCCAAGGGTTCGGGCCGCTTCGAACAGCGTGGTCCGGTGGCCGGCGCGCGCCAGTTCGACGGCCGCCGTGAACCCTGCCCAGCCGCCACCGATGACGGCAAAGTGATTAGCCACGGACCCAGGTCTTCCACGCCAGCCACAATTTGCGGATCGGCGTCAGCGAAATGCGCTGCTTGAGGACGTGGTAGCCATCTTCCTCGATTTCATTCAACAGCGTGCGGTAAATCGCCGCCATGATCAAGCCGGGACGCTGGGCACGGCGGTCTTCCTTCGGCAGTAGCGCGAACGCTTCGTCGTATGCTTTTTGCGCGCGCGCCACCTGGAATTGCATCAGCTTCGCGAAATTTTCGGTTTCGCGCGCATTGAGCAGGTCGGCCGCCGTCACGTTGAACTGCTGCAGCTCGTTGACCGGCAGGTAGATGCGGCCCTTGCGGGCATCTTCGCCGACGTCGCGGATGATATTGGTCAGTTGGAACGCATGCCCCAGCTTTTCCGCATAGTGCAGCGTCTCCGGGCGCGTGGCGCCGAAGATCGAAGCCGACAGGATGCCCACCACGCTCGCCACGTGCCAGCAGTACTTCGACAGTCCTGCATAATCGAGATAGCGGGTCTGGTTCAAGTCCATTTCCATGCCATCGATGATGGCCTGCATGTGTTCCTGCTTCAAGCCATACGGCGCGATATGGGGCTGCAAGGCCTGGGTCACGGGGTGCGACTGTTTGCCTTCGTACATTTGCGCGATCTCATTGCGCCACCATGCCAGCTTGATGCGCGCCAGCGATTCGTCGCTGCATTCGTCGACGGTGTCGTCCACCTCGCGGCAGAAGGCATACAGCGCCGTGATGGCGCGGCGGCGTTCCGGCGGCAGGAACAGGAAACTGTAATAAAAACTCGAACCGCTGGCGGCGGCCTTCTGCTGGCAGTATTCGTCGGGGGACATGTTCTTATGGTTCGGGTAACGCTGTCAAAGGCGCTATTCTATAGGGAAGCGGGCTTCATCCGAAGCGCACGCCAGAAAACCTTGACCCAATCGCGCTTTTCGAGCTTTGGCCGGCGCAGGAAAACGTCGTAATCGACTTCCTCGATTGCCTCCAGAATACGCAGCCCGCCTTGCACCACCATGCGCAGCTCCAGGCCGATGCGGCCCTTGAGGCGGCAGGCCAGGGGGGCACCCTGCAGCATCAGCGCGCGCGCGCGGCCGACCTGGAACTTCATCATGGCCCGCCATTTCGCCTTGTTATCGGGCCGCGACAAGTGCGCCGGCGACAGCGCATAGCGCGCCAGATCCTCCATCGGCAGGTAAATGCGCTCCTTGTGCTCGTCGATCGCCACGTCCTGCAGGAAATTGATGATCTGCAGGGCGGAACAGATGGCGTCCGAATCGCGCACATTGGCCTCGTCGGCCTCGCCGTACAGGTGCAACATCAGCAAGCCCACCGGATTGGCCGAACGTGCACAGTAATCCAGCAGCGCGCCGTAGTCCTGGTAGCGGTGCACCACGATATCCTGCTTAAAGGCGGACAACAGGTCGTAAAAAGGGCGCAAGGGCAGCCGGTGGCGCGCGATGGTCTCGGCCAGCCGTTCGAACATCGGGTCCAGGCCGCCTTCAGCGCGCTCGATGCGGCCCAGGGCGTCCTCGTAGGCCGTCAGCGCGGCCAGGCGCTGCTCGGGCGTCGCATCGCCTTCGTCGGCAATATCGTCGGCGCTGCGCGCAAAGGCATAAATCGCCTCCACTGCGGGGCGTATTTTTCGCGGCAACAGGATGGAAGCGACGGGGAAATTCTCGTAGTGGTCAACGGGCATAGAGGCGCTGTTCTAAATTAATGACGCAAAAGTCATTTGCAAGTACGGTTGACCCGGCTATAATTTTTTACTAAACGGAAAGTCATTTAGTTCCAGATCGGAAATAATAATGGCAAAGATGCACCCCCGGCAATCGCCAGGGCCACTAAAAAGGAAATCCATCGTGTTCGTAGCAAAAAAACTACCCTGGGTTGCAGCCTGCGCCTTGCTGCTTGCCGCCTGCTCGAAAGAAGCGCCGAAGACTGAAGATGTCCGTCCGGTGCGCGCCATGGTCCTGCAAACTTCGGATATCGACGTGAATGCCGAATTTTCCGGCGAAGTGCGCGCGCGCGTGGAATCGCGGCTGGGCTTCCGGGTCGGCGGCAAGATCGTCTCGCGCAAGGTGGACGTGGGTAGCGAGGTCAAGCGTGGTCAGGTGCTGATGGAGCTCGACCCGCAGGATTTGAGGCTGTCCCAGACCCAGGCCATGGCGGCGCTGCGGGCGGCGGAAACCACGCGCGACCTGGCCAACGCTGAGTTGAAGCGCTACCAGGAGCTGCGCGAAAAGAACTTCGTCAGCCAGGCCATCCTGGATGCCAGGCTGTCGGCCGCCAAGTCGGCGCAGGCGCAAGTCGATTCCGCGCAGGCGGCCTATCGCGGCATGTCCAACCAGGCCGCGTACGCCAGCCTGGTGTCCGATATTGATGGCGTGGTGACGGCAGTGGATGCCGAAGTGGGGCAGGTGGTTGCCCCTGGCACGCCGGTGGTGCGGGTGGCCAAGACCGATGAAAAGGAAATCGTGTTCGGGGTACCGGAAGACAAGGTCGACACCTTGCGCGCCATCACGGATGTGCATGTGCGCCTGTGGGCCAGCCCTGACAAGAGTGTGCCCGGCAAGATCCGCGAGATCTCCCCGGTGGCCGATCCATTCACCCGCACTTATGCCTTCCGGGTGTCGATCCCATCCAGCCTGCAGGAAGCCAAGCTGGGGATGACCGCCCTGGTGGCCTTCGCCTCGCGTACGCCGGAGCCGCAGATCAAGGTGCCGCTGACGGCGCTGTTCCATGAAAAGTCGAACACCTCGGTGTGGGTGGTGGAAAATGGTGCGGTGCGCCTGGTGCCGGTCACGGTGTCCGGCGTGTCGGGCAACGAGCTGGTACTGGGATCGGGCGTCAAGCCGGGGCAGACCGTCGTCACCGCCGGCGTCAACCTGCTGAAGCCGGGCCAGAAAGTGACCATCCTCGGGGCCGCCAAATGAAGGGCTTCAACCTGTCGCGCTGGGCCCTTGAGCACATCCCGCTCACGCGTTACCTGATGGCGGTGCTGCTGATCGGCGGCCTGCTGGCCTACAAGAACCTGGGGCAGGATGAGGATCCGCCGTTCACTTTCCGCTCCATGGTGGTGCAAGCCTTCTGGCCGGGCGCGACCGCGCTGCAGATGGCCGAGCAGGTCACCGACAAGCTGGAAAAGAAGCTGCAGGAAACGCCGTTCGTCCATGAGATCACCAGCTATTCCAAGCCGGGGCAGACGCTGATCCTGCTCAGTTTGCGCGAATCGACGCCGCCCAAGGAAGTCTCGCAAGCCTGGTACCAGGTGCGCAAGAAGATCGGCGACATCCGCGCCACGCTGCCGGCCGGCGTGCAAGGCCCGGTCTTCAACGACGAATTCGGCGATACCTACGGTTCCATCTTTGCCCTGTCCGGCGATGGTTTCACGTACGCCGAGCTGAAGGATTACGCCGACCTGGTGCGCCAGCAGTTGCTGGGCGTGAAGAAGGTGTCGAAGGTCGAGCTGTTCGGCGTGCAGGACGAGAAGATCAACATCGAGTTCTCGCACAAAAAGTTCGCCCAACTGGGCTTGACCGTCGAGCAGATCGCCAACCAGATCGCCACCCAGAACGTGGTCGAGGCCACCGGCGTGGTGGTGACGCCGACCGACAACCTGCAGGTCCGTGTTTCCGGCGCGCTGCGTACGGTCAAGGACCTGGAGGAACTGGAGCTGCGCGCCAATAACACCACCTTCCGCCTGGGCGACTTCGCCACCATCAAGCGCGAATACCTCGATCCGCCGCGCGACAAGATGCGCTTCAACGGCAAGGAAGTGATCGGCCTGGGCGTGTCGATGGAGAAGGGCGGCAACATCATCCTGATGGGCAAGGAGCTGGAAAAGACCGTCGAACAGATGAAGTCCAAACTGCCGGTCGGCATCGAACTGGAGCGCGTGTCGAACCAGCCGGCCGCCGTGACAGCCTCGGTCGGCGAGTTCCTGCGCACCCTGGTCGAAGCGGTGCTGATCGTGCTGGCGGTGAGTTTCCTTTCGCTTGGCCTGCATTCCAAGCCGAAGCTGCGCCTCGATGCGCGCCCCGGGCTGGTGGTGGCGCTCACCATCCCGCTGGTGCTGGCGGTGACCTTCCTGTTCATGCGCATCTTCGACATCGACCTGCACAAAATTTCGCTGGGCGCCCTGATCATTGCGCTGGGCTTGCTGGTGGACGACGCCATCATTGCCGTCGAAATGATGGTACGCAAAATGGAGGAGGGCTATTCGCGCCTGGAGGCGGCAACCTATGCCTATACGTCCACCGCGCTGCCGATGCTGACCGGCACCCTGATCACGGTCGCAGGCTTCCTGCCGATCGGCCTGGCAGCATCGGCTGCCGGCGAGTACACCTTCTCGCTGTTCTCCGTCAACGCGATCGCGCTGGTCACGTCCTGGGTGGTGGCGGTGGTGTTCACGCCGTACATCGGCTTCGTCCTGCTCAAGGTCAAGCCGCATGCGGAGGGTGGCGATCACCATGAGTTGTTCGATACGCCCGGTTACCGCAAATTCCGTGCCGTCGTGAACTGGTGCGTGGAGTACCGCAAGACCACGATCGTGGCAACGCTGGTGGTGTTCTTCCTTGGCGTGTACGGTTTCAAATTCATCGAGAAGCAATTCTTCCCGGACTCCAGCCGGCCGGAACTGATGGTCGAGATGTGGTCGCCGGAGGGTACGGCCTTTGCGCAAACCGAGCGCCAGGCCAAGAAATTCGAGGAGTTCATCCGCAAGGAGCCTGGCGTGGCCAGCGTCACGACGTATGTCGGCAACGGCAGTCCGCGCTTCTACCTGCCGCTGAACCAGATCTTCCCGCAGACGAACGTGTCGCAGGCCGTGGTGCTGGCCAAGGACTTGAAGGCGCGGGAGGAATTGCGCCATAAGATCACGGCAGTGTTCAAGACCGACTTCCCCGAGGTGCGCGGGCGCGTGCAATTGCTGCCGAACGGCCCTCCGGTGCCGTATGCGGTGCAGTTCCGCGTCACCGGCACAGAGGTGGAGCGCGTGCGCGCCATTGCCGACCAGGTGAAGGACATCATGCGCGCCAACCCCAATACGGTGGGCGTGAACGACAACTGGAACGAGTCGATCAAGGTGCTGCGGCTGGACCTGGACCAGGACAAGATGCGCGCCCTGGGCGTGACGTCGCAAACCGTGATGCGGGCGGCGAATACCATCCTGTCCGGCACGCCGATCGGGCAGTTCCGCGAAGGCATCCGCCTGATCGATATCCAGGTGCGCCAGCCGCTGGACGAACGGCGTACCATCGCAGTGCTGAACGATACCTATATCCCGACCAATAGTGGGCGCTCGGTGCCGATCTCGCAATTGGCCCGCGTGCACTTCGTGTGGGAGCCGGGCGTGGTGTGGCGCGAGGGCCGCGAATGGGCGATCACCGTGCAGTCCGACGTGGTGGAGGGCGTGCAGGGGCCGACGGTGTCGGGGCAGATCAATCCGAAGCTGGATGAATTGCGCGCCAAGCTGCCGCCAGGCTACGAGATCAAGGTCAAGGGGGCGGCGTCGGACAGCAGTGCGGCGGAAGAGTCGATCGCGGCCAACCTGCCGCTGGCGGTGTTCATCATCTTCACCTTGTTGATGCTGCAGCTGCATAGCTTCTCGCGTTCGCTGCTGGTATTCCTGACCGGGCCGCTGGGCGTGGCAGGGGCGGCGATGGCGCTGCTGATCATGGGAAGGCCGCTGGGCTTTGTGGCGAACCTGGGGATTATCGCGCTGTTCGGGATGATCATCCGAAACTCGGTGATCCTGGTGGACCAGATCGAGCAGGATATCAAGCAGGGCGTGCCCGCCTGGGATGCGATCGTCGAGTCGGCGGTGCGGCGCTGCCGGCCGATCATCCTGACCGCGGCGGCGGCGGCGCTGGCCATGATCCCATTGTCGCGCTCGGTGTTCTGGGGGCCGATGGCGGTGGCCATCATGGGCGGGCTGATCCTGGCGACGGCCTTGACCCTGCTGTTCCTGCCGGCGCTTTACGCCGCCTGGTTCCGGGTGCCAAAGCCAAACCGATAGCCCAGGTGTCAGACCCATTGGGTCTGACACCGCCCTGCCGGTTTTTGCCCAAATGTTGCGCATAACGCAAAAAAACCACTACCGCACTCCAGAAACACCGTATAGAATGCCGGGTTGAAGTTGAAAGCCCCGGGCGACCCTGTTTTCACTTAAATGGTCGCCCTTTGCTTTTGTGCAAATATGCCGCGAGGATGGCGAAATTGGTAGACGCACCAGGTTTAGGTCCTGACGCCAGCAATGGTGTGGGGGTTCGAGTCCCCCTCCTCGCACCATAAGTACACTTATTTTTATTGGACGATTTTTACAATGGCAACTGCAGTTGAAACCCTGGGCAAACTCGAACGCCGCATGACGATTTCCTTCCCACTGTCGGACGTGCGTTCCGAAGTGGAAAAGCGCCTGAAAGTTCAGGCCCGCTCCGCACGTGCTCCGGGCTTCCGCCCAGGCAAAGTGCCGATGAAGATGGTTGCCGCACAATACGGCTACCAGATCGAAACCGAAGTGCTGAACGATAAAGTCGGCCAAGCCTTCAACAACGCTGCCAACGAAAACCAGCTGCGCGTCGCCGGTTTCCCGCGTATCGAGCCAAAGCAGGATGCACCGGAAGGCCAACTGTCCTTCGACGCCACCTTCGAAGTGTATCCGGAAGTCGAGATCGGCGACCTGACCCAGGTTGAGATCGAGACCGTCAAGTCCAACGTGACCGACGTAGAAATCGACAAGACCATCGACATCCTGCGCAAGCAGCGCGTGCATTTCCACGTGAAGGGCGAGCAGGGCGAGCACGGTGACGGTGGCGAAGCCATCGCCGCCAACGGCGACCGCGTGACCGTGGACTTCGTCGGCAAGATCGACGGTGAAGAGTTCCCAGGCGGCAAAGCCGAAGCTTATCCGTTCGTACTGGGCGAAGGCCGCATGCTGCCTGAATTCGAAGCCGCCACCGTCGGTCTGAAAGTGGGCGAGTCCAAGACCTTCCCGCTGTCTTTCCCTGAGGATTACCATGGCAAGGACGTGGCCGGCAAGACCGCCGAGTTCACCATCACCCTGCAAAAGCTGGAATGGGCGCACCTGCCGGAAGTCGACGCCGAGTTCGCCAAGTCCCTGGGCGTGGCCGATGGCGACCTGGCCAAGATGCGCGAAGACATCAAGGTCAACCTGGAGCGTGAAGTTGCCGGCCGCGTGAAAGCGCGCAACAAGGAAGCCGTGATGGACACCCTGGTCAAGACCGCGACCCTGGACGTGCCTCAGTCGCTGATCGCCCAGGACACCGAGCGCCTGGCCGAAATGACCCGCCAGGACATGGCACAGCGCGGCATGAACGTAAAAGATGTACCATTCCCTCCAGAGCTGTTCAAGGACAAGGCCGAGCGCCGCGTGCGCCTGGGCCTGATCCTGTCCAAGCTGGTGGGCGAGCAGAACCTGCAAGCCACCCCTGACCAGGTGAAGGCACAGATCGAAGATTTCGCACAGAGCTACGAAGATCCACGCGAAGTGCTGAAGTACTACTACTCCGATCGCCGCCGCCTGGCTGAAGTGGAAGCTCTTGTATTGGAAGAAAACGTCGTTACTTACGTCCTGGGCCTGTGCAAGAACGTTTCGAAGGAAATTCCTTTCGACGAACTCATGGGAAGCGTACAAGCTTAATAGCTTGATTAACCGCCAAACCGGCAACCCGGGGTCAGACCCAAAGGGTCAGACCCCTGTAACGCGGCAGTCGCCGACCGGGGTCTGACCCTTGGGTCTGACCCCGTTTTTATTGGTTTGGCAGCACAACAAGGAATTGGAATGAACCGTAATCCCGCACTCGATACGCAAATGCTCGGCCTGGTGCCGATGGTGATCGAACAAAGCGGCCGCGGCGAGCGCTCGTACGATATCTATTCGCGCCTGCTGAAGGAACGCGTGATCTTCATGGTCGGTCCTGTCAACGACCAGATGGCCAACCTGATCGTTGCCCAGCTGCTGTTCCTGGAAAGCGAAAATCCGGACAAGGACATTTCGCTGTACATCAATTCCCCGGGCGGTTCGGTATCGGCCGGCCTGGCGATCTACGACACCATGCAGTTCATCAAGCCTGACGTGTCGACCCTGTGCACCGGCATGGCCGCCTCCATGGGCGCCTTCCTGCTGGCCGCCGGCGCCAAGGGCAAGCGTTTCTCGCTGCCGAACAGCCGCATCATGATCCACCAGCCTTCCGGTGGCTCGCAAGGCATGGCGTCGGACATCGAAATCCAGGCCAAAGAGATCCTCTACCTGCGTCACCGCCTGAACAGCATCATGGCGGACCGCACCGGCCAGTCGATCGAACAAATCGCCAAGGATACCGACCGCGACCGCTTCATGTCTTCGGAGGAAGCCGCGGAATATGGCCTGATCGACAAAGTCTTGACCAGCCGCGCATAAGCGTCCTTGCAAGTCGACGCCCGGACGCTACAACGTTCGGGCGTTTTGCTTTTATTTCGGGTAGCATGTGGTTGTGCGCAGGATTTCTTGCTTTAGCGCACGAGCAAACTTGCACCAAAACTAAAGATTAGTCCCATGTCAGAGAAAAAATCCTCCAGCGGTGAGAAACTCCTTTACTGCTCGTTCTGCGGCAAAAGCCAGCACGAGGTGAAGAAGCTGATTGCCGGCCCGTCGGTGTTCATTTGCGATGAATGCATTGACTTGTGCAATGACATCATCCGCGACGAGACGTCCAGCATCGAGTCTGTCGCGGGAGCCAAGTCGGACCTGCCCACCCCGCAGGAGATCACCGACCTGCTGAACCAGTACGTGATCGGCCAGGCCACGGCCAAGCGCATCCTGTCCGTGGCCGTATACAACCATTACAAGCGCCTGAAGCACCTGGGCAAGAAGGATGACGTCGAGCTGGCCAAGTCCAACATCCTGTTGGTGGGCCCGACCGGCTCCGGCAAGACGCTGCTGGCCCAGACCCTGGCGCGCATGCTGAACGTGCCGTTCGTGATCGCCGACGCCACCACCCTGACCGAAGCCGGTTACGTGGGTGAGGACGTCGAAAACATCATCCAGAAGTTGTTGCAGAGCTGCAACTACGACGTGGAAAAGGCACAGCGCGGCATCGTCTATATCGACGAGATCGACAAGATTTCCCGCAAGTCCGACAACCCGTCGATCACCCGCGACGTCTCGGGCGAAGGCGTGCAGCAAGCGCTGCTGAAGCTGATCGAAGGCACCATGGCATCGGTGCCGCCACAGGGCGGCCGCAAGCACCCGAACCAGGACTTCGTGCAGATCGACACCACCAACATCATGTTCATCTGCGGCGGCGCCTTCGACGGCCTGGCCAAGATCATTTCCAACCGCTCCGAAAAGTCCGGCATTGGCTTCTCGGCGGAAGTGAAGAGCAAGGAACAGCGTTCGAACAGCGACTTGATGATGGAAGCCGAACCGGAAGACTTGATCAAGTTCGGCCTGATCCCGGAACTGGTGGGCCGCCTGCCGGTGGTGGCGACCCTGGCCGAGCTGACCGAGGAAGCCTTGATCGAGATCCTGGTCGAGCCAAAGAATGCGCTGGTCAAGCAATATTCCAAGCTGCTGGAGATGGAAGGCGCGGAACTGGAAATCCGTCCGGCCGCGCTGCACGCGATCGCCCGCAAGGCACTGGCGCGCAAGACCGGCGCCCGCGGCCTGCGCTCCATCCTGGAACATGCATTGCTGGATATTATGTTTGACTTGCCGAACCAGCAGAACGTCACCAAAGTCGTAATTGATGAAAATACGATCACCAGTGGCGCAAAACCCCTCCTGATTTACCAGGAATCCCCAAAAGCAGCAGGGGAAAACTAAATAGGGTTTTGAATCCCTGAGGCAAGGCGTTACAATCAACCTCAATAACATAACGCCGGCTTCAGTCGAAAAGCCACTCGCGATTACCGGTCGCGCGTGGCTTTTTTTGTTCCAAAGCGGCATTTTGTTAGAGTAACTACTGCAATGAATAAGTATTTGCAGAAATAAATTGCAGTAATGGTCTTGTGATTCGGCCGCTGGGGCCTACATCAGAACCAAGTCTTTAAATAAGGTACGCCATGACAACTACCAAATTAACTGAGCAAACTCAACTGCCTCTGTTGCCACTGCGGGATGTTGTAGTCTTCCCGCACATGGTGATCCCGTTGTTCGTTGGCCGACCAAAATCCATCAAGGCGCTGGAAGCCGCCATGGAACAGGGCAAGAGCATCATGCTGGCTGCCCAGAAGGCTGCCGCCAAGGATGAGCCTTCGCCATCGGATATTTATGAAATCGGCTGCGTGGCCAATATCCTGCAGATGTTGAAACTGCCCGACGGCACCGTCAAAGTGCTGGTCGAGGGCGCGCAGCGTGCCCGCATCAAGAAAATCACCGACGCGCCGAGCCATTTCGTGGCCGACCTGGTGCCGCTGGAATCGGAAATCGGCGACGAATCCGAGATCGAGGCCATGCGCCGCGCCATCGTCCAGCAGTTTGACCAGTACGTCAAACTGAACAAGAAGATCCCGCCTGAAATCCTGGCCTCGCTGTCGGGCATCGACGATGCCGGCCGCCTGGCCGACACGGTGGCCGCCCACCTGCCGCTCAAGCTCGAGCAAAAGCAGGTGATCCTGGAAATCATCAACGTCGCCAAGCGCCTGGAGCATCTGCTCGGCCAGCTGGAAGGCGAGCTCGACATCCTGCAGGTGGAAAAGCGCATCCGTGGCCGCGTCAAGCGCCAGATGGAGAAATCGCAGCGCGAGTACTACCTGAACGAGCAGGTCAAGGCGATCCAGAAGGAACTGGGCGAGGGCGAAGAGGGCGCCGATATCGACGAACTCGAGAAGAAGGTGGCCGCCGCCAAGATGCCGAAGGAAGCACTGGAAAAGGCCCAGGCCGAGCTGAAGAAGCTGAAGCTGATGTCGCCGATGTCGGCGGAAGCGACCGTGGTGCGCAATTACATCGACACCCTGGTGTCGCTGCCCTGGAAGAAAAAATCCAAAGTCAACAACGACCTGGCCAATGCCGAGAAAGTGCTCGACCATGACCACTACGGCCTGGAGAAAATCAAGGAACGCATCGTCGAATACCTGGCGGTGCAGCAGCGCGTCGACAAGCTCAAGGCGCCGATCCTGTGCTTCGTCGGTCCTCCGGGCGTGGGCAAGACTTCGCTGGGCCAGTCGATCGCCAAGGCCACCAACCGCAAGTACGTGCGGATGGCGCTGGGCGGCGTGCGCGACGAAGCCGAGATCCGCGGCCACCGCCGCACCTATATCGGTTCCATGCCGGGCAAGGTGCTGCAGTCGCTGTCGAAGGTCGGCGTGCGCAACCCGCTGTTCCTGCTGGACGAGATCGACAAGATGGGCGCGGATTTCCGCGGCGACCCTTCGTCGGCCCTGCTGGAGGTGCTGGACCCCGAGCAGAACCACACCTTCTCCGACCACTACATCGAGGTCGACTTCGACCTGTCCGATGTGATGTTCGTGGCGACGTCGAACTCCTACAACATCCCGCCGGCACTGCTGGACCGCATGGAAGTGATCCGCCTGTCGGGCTACACGGAAGACGAGAAGACCAATATCTCCTTGCGCTACCTGCTGCCCAAGCAGATCAAGAACAACGGCCTGAAGGAAGGTGAGATTTCGGTGAGCGAGGCGGCGGTGCGCGACATCATCCGCTACTACACCCGTGAAGCGGGTGTGCGTTCGCTGGAGCGTGAAATCTCCAAGATCTGCCGCAAGGTCGTGAAGATGCTGCTGCTGAAGAAGTCGGACAGGAAAGTGGCTGTCACGCCGAAAAACCTGGACAAGTTCCTGGGCGTGCGCCGTTACGACTTCGGCGTTGCCGAGAAAACCAACCAGGTTGGCCAGGTGGTCGGGCTGGCATGGACCGAGGTGGGCGGCGACCTGTTGACCATTGAGTCGGTGGGCATGCCCGGCAAGGGCAACGTCATCCGCACCGGTACGCTGGGCGACGTGATGAAGGAATCGATCGAAGCTGCCCGAACCGTGGTGCGCAGCCGCGCGTCGCGCCTGGGCATCAAGAACGAAGTGTTCGAGAAGCAGGACATCCACATCCACGTGCCGGAAGGCGCGACGCCGAAGGATGGCCCGTCGGCAGGTATTGCGATGACCACGGCGATGGTGTCGACCTTCACCGGCATCCCGGTCCGCGCGGACGTGGCGATGACGGGCGAGATCACGCTGCGCGGTGAGGTGCTGCCGATCGGCGGCTTGAAGGAAAAGCTGCTGGCGGCGCATCGCGGCGGCATCAAGACCGTGCTGATCCCCGAGCAGAACGTAAAGGACCTGGCCGAGATACCGGACAACGTGAAGAACAAGCTGGAGATCGTGCCGGTGCGCTGGATCGACAAGGTGCTGGAAGTGGCCCTGGAACGCCAGCCGGAACCGATCACCGAACCGGTGGCGCCGGTGGACGTGCCGGCAGTGGCGGCCACCGCGGACGGTTCCGAGGTCGTCAAGCATTAAACCGGAAGTTCAGTGTCTGACCCGGTGGGTCAGACACTGGTTTGCCGGTTTTGCGGTAAAAATGGGCGCCCTGCGGGGCGCCCGTTTTATTTTTACCCTTGACACAAGGCAATCCCGCCCTGTCTAATACGGCCTCGAGATTTTTATGCGCAATAGAACGCAGCATAGAAAACGGTATAAACGATATAAACCTTTGTGACGGGGAATGCTTTGAACAAGACTGAACTGATCGACCACATCGCGACTTCCGCTGACATCTCCAAGGCAGCTGCTGCACGTGCCCTGGACGCGATGATCGACGGCGTAACCACCTCTCTGGCCAAGAACGACAGCGTCACCCTGGTCGGCTTTGGCACCTTCACCGTAAGCGAGCGCGCAGCCCGTACCGGCCGCAACCCGCGCACGAAAGAAGAGATCAAGATCGACGCAGCCAAAGTTCCTAAATTTAAGGCTGGTAAAGCGCTGAAAGATGCTGTACAATAATGGCCTTCGGTAAGCAGTGATGCTTACCGGGCAGTTTAAGCGGGCGTTTAGCTCAGTTGGTAGAGCGGATCCCTTACAAGGATTAGGTCGGGAGTTCGACCCTCTCAACGCCCACCACTTAAACGTTGTAGTACCTGTGTTGTGAATGCTGGAGCGGTAGTTCAGTTGGTTAGAATACCGGCCTGTCACGCCGGGGGTCGCGG
>CBFGQI010000067.1:0-25856 GCA_965650885.1 uncultured Oxalobacteraceae bacterium | reverse complement strand
CGACTTCACACGGTAACGGTAGACGATAATCATACTGTAAGTTTATACAGTATTTTATTAATCTCAAGGGGAACAGCTGCGCTGTCGGCTCCTTTCACTCCCCGCCCGAAGAACGGGGTTTCTCGGAGCAAAATTGATAAATGAAAACCATGCACTGCTGCAACAGGCGGTCGTCTTGCACCAGCAGGGCGAACTGGGCCGCGCACAAGCCATTTACGATGAGGTGCTGCGCGCCGCGCCCCTGAACTTCGATGCCCTGCACCTGAGCGGGGTGCTGGCCCGGCAGCAGGGCGAGCCTGAACGGGCGCTGGCCATGATCGACGGCGCCCTGGCGATTGATGGCAGCCGCGCGATCGCGCACTGCAACCGCGGCGTCGCGCTGCAAGACCTGGGCCGCCACGACGAGGCACTGGCCAGTTTCGAGCGCGCCCTGGCGCTGCAGCCCGACTACGCCGTGGCGCTCAGCAACCGGGGCAATGCGCTGCGCCACCTGGGCCAGATCGAGCGCGCGTTGGAAAGCTATGATGCGGCGCTGCGCCTCAGCCCCGATTACGCGGAAGCCCTGTGCAACCGCGCGCTGGCGCTGCAATCGACCGCGCGCCACGACGCAGCGCTGGACAGTTTCGGCGCAGCCTTGATGGCGCGGCGCGACTATCCGGAAGCGCTGCACGGCGCCGCCGTGTCCTTGCTGGCACTGGGCAGACCGGCCGATGCGCTGGAAGGTTTCGAGCGCGCGCTGCAACTGCAGCCCGAGTATGCGGAAGCCTGGTGCGCGCGCGGCGCCTTGCTGCTGCGCGCACAGGACCATGAAGAAGCGCTGGCAAGCTTCCGCGATGCGCTCACCGTGCGGCCGCGTTATGCGCGCGCGCAGTTGGGCGTGGCCAACACGCTGCGCGCCCTGGGCCGCCGGGAGGCGGCGGTGGCGGCCTACCAGGCGGCGCTGGACTTTGGTGCCGATGCCGATACGGTCGGCTATATGCTGGCCATCATGGGGGCCGGGCAGGCGCCAGGCGCTTCGCCGGCCGGCTACGTGAAGGCGCTGTTCGACCAGTATGCCGGCGATTTCGACCGCCACCTGGTCGACGTGCTGCGTTACCGCACGCCGACCCTCCTGGTGGAAGCGCTGCGCCGCCATTTGCCGGTGGGCGAGCTCGATGTGCTCGACGCGGGCTGCGGCACCGGCTTGTGCGGGCCATTGCTGCGGCCACTGGCCTGCCTGCTGGAAGGCATCGACCTGTCGCCGCACATGCTGGAGCGCGCGCGCGATACCGGCTTGTACGACGGCCTGTATTGCGGCGACATGGTGCGCTACCTGCGCGTGCGTCCGTCCAGCACCGATGCGATCGTCGCGGCCGACGTGTTCGTCTACGTGGGCGACCTGAAGCCGGTGTTTGCCGTGGCGCGGCTGGCGCTGCGCGGCGGCGGCCGCTTTGCCTTCTCGGTGGAGCAGCACGATGGCCTGGAGCCCTTTGTGCTGCGCGCCTCCGGCCGCTATGCGCATTCCCGCGCCTGCATCGAAGGGCTGGCGCGCAGCCACGGCTTCGTCATCCATGAAATCACCCCAGCTGCGCTGCGCCAGGAAAGCGGCGAAGATATGCGCGGACTGTTGATCGTACTGGGAACCCATGCAGAGTAGCATGCTCGAAATCGCCGCCAATGCGGTGATGGCCGTCTCCATCATCCTCGCTGGGCGCAACAATATCCATTCCTGGTGGCTCGGCATCGTCGGCTGCTCGCTGTTTGCGGTGCTGTTCTACAACACCCAGCTGTATGCCGACGTGGCGCTGCAGTTGTTTTTCATCGTGACCTGCATTATCGGCTGGCGCCAGTGGCTGCGCGGCGAGCACGGCCACGCGCTGCACATCCGCACCACGCGGCCGGCCACCTTGCTGAAGATGGTGCTGGCCGGCGCCGCGGCGGCGGCGGCGTACGGGCTGATGCTGAAGCATTACACCGATGCTTTTGCGCCGTTCGTGGATTCGGCGGTGCTGATGTTCTCGGTCATCGCGCAAATCCTGCTGATGGGGCGCCGCATCGAGAACTGGCCGGTGTGGCTGCTGGTGAACGGCATTTCGGTGCCGCTGTATGCCAGCCGCGGCCTGTACCTGACGGCCGCGCTGTACGTGGGCTACCTTGTCAACGCCGTGATCGCGTGGCGCCACTGGCGCCGCCAGCGCGCGGCGGGCGTCTAGAATTGCCGCTCGTAGCCGGCGCGTATCCAGGCCGGCTTGCCGATCGTCTCAGCGCTCTCCCTGCGGCCGCCGGCATCGGCAAACACGCTCCTGGACAGCGACGGCTGGCGCAGCAGGCTGCCGCCGCTGATGCGCCATTGGCTGGAGGCCGCAGTGCGCAAGCTGGCGTAGGCTTCCAGGTTGCGCTGCACGCTGTTGTAGGCGGATTCCCACTGCGAGACCCGGGCCCAGCCGCTGGCAGTGTATGCCAGGCTGGCGCCGGCATGCCACGGGCCGGAACGGTATTCGCCGCCGGCATTCGCGGTCCAGCGGGGTTGCCGCGCCAAGCGATTGTCGGGGCCGGGCACGGCATCCACGTGCGACCAATGGCGCCCGGCGCTGAGCGAAAAACGCAGCGGCGTCGCCGCTATGGGGCCCTTCCATTCCAATTCAAGGCTGTGGGTGCGCGCCCGCCCAAAATTGGCTGGCGACGAAACCCAGCGCCCGCCCTGCTGCGTGACGGTGCTGAAGATCACATCGTTGATGCGGCGCGTCCCGGCTGCCAGCGAAAGCAGCGCGCCATCGTTGCCGTACGCTTCGAACGCGACGTCGATCCCCCGCGCCAGCTCGGGCCGGAGTTGCGGGTTTCCGCTCATGTCGGGAACGAATTCCGTGTTGACGAGGCTGAGGAAACGGCGCGGCATCAGCTGGTTTGTGGCAGGCGCTTTGTAAGTGCGGGCCAGGGCAAGGCGCAGTTGGCGGCGCTGTCCGCCGGGCAGCTTCCAGAGCGCCTGCAGGATGGGGCTGGTCACGCCGGCGCGGGTGGTCACCGCGGCGACGTCGGAACCGCCGCTGCGCGTCGCGCTGGTTTCGCGCCGCAGGCCGGCATACAGCGACCAGCCATGGCCGGCTTCCCATTCATCCTGTACGTACGCCGCCATATTGCGCAGCCGTGCCTGCGACAGGCGGTCGAAATCGATGGCGGCAATGGTGGCCGCCGCTGCCGTCTCATCCTGAAATTCCCGCTCGCGTTGCCGGCTGCTGGACACATCCCAACCAAGGCTGAACGCGTGGCCGCGTGCGGGCGGCAGCGTCAGCTTGCCGGTCCAGCCGCCGCGCCGGCTGTCGGCGTCGACGTCGTAGCGGCGGTCCAGGGAGCGTAGGCCGGGCTGCTTGTCGTAATTGGAAAGGCGGTCGCGCTGGGCGTCGTCGCCGCTGATGCTGAGGGTCGACTCGATGCGGCCGCCGTCGCCCCACTTGCGCGACCAGTTGGCTTCCGAGCGCAAGCTGTCGGCTTCATCCTTGCGCCAATAGCCTGCGTGCGCGAAGCGCAGCACAGTGCCACCGGTCAGGTGCACGTCGCGGGAACGGTCGGCGTGGAAGCGCACCACGCTGACGAAAGTCTGCCAGCCCAGGGTTTCGCCTGGCGACAGGGTCCGGTTCAGGCGGACGTTCGCATTGAAGACCATGAAGCGGTTGCGGCTGTGGTCGACTTCTTCGCGGCGGCTGATGATGGTGCCGTCAGGGGCGGTCTCCAAAGCGCTGGTGTATTCGGGGCTGTGATTGTTCCCTTGGACGACGCTGGCATTGAAGGTATAGCCCATCGCCTCATCCTTGTCCGCCAGGCCAAGGCTGGCAGCGCGCGCCGGCAGGTGCGCGGGCAGGGTGGCCGAGGCGCGCCACTCGCGCGACCGCTTGCTGGCCGACTTGCGCAACACGATATTGATCGTGCCCGCCACGGCACGTGTGCTGTATTCAGCCGTGGCGGAGCGGATCACTTCGATCTTCTCGATCATGTCGGGCGCCAGGTTTTCCAGTGAAAACCCGGGCGGTGGCCGGTCACCGTTGATGAGGATCTGCGTGTAGCCGGCGCCAAGCCCGCGCATGCGCGGGGCGCCATCGCCGACGGAAATACCGGGCAAGCGCCTGAGCACGTCGAGCGCGTTGGCGTCGCCGAACTTGAGGATTTCTTCGCGCGTGACGATGGTGCGCGAAGCCGTATCGTGCTCGCGCTGGATGTCGGCGCTCGCTTTGACTTGCACGACGGGCGGCGCGTCCTGGGCGTAGGCGCGAGCGAAGGCCATCGCCGCGCAGGCGATCATTCGAATTTTCATGGTTTGCGGATTACTTCAGGGCGAAGATGGCATTCACGGTCTGTGAATAAGGGATCGAATCGGGCACCGTGTACTTGCCGGTTTGCGGCGCCGTACCGCGCGGCTCGCGGCCGGGCTGCTGCTCGATGAAGGGGGCACCGACCTTGTCCAGCGGCCCGCGGGCGATGGCCACCACCGGCCCGAGCTTGCGGCCGAAGGCTTTCGCCAGCGCCGCGCCCTTGCTGCGCGCGTCGTCGGCGGCTGCGGTCATGAGCTGCCTGTTGATGTCGTCGCCATCGGTGCGGTCGAAGGTGGAGCTGATGCCGGTGATGTGGTCCATCGCCGCCAGTTTTTCGATCATGGCCGGCCACTGCGCCAGGTCGCGCAGCCGGACGGTAAACAGGCGGCCCATGGTGTAAGCCGGTTCCTGCTGGCCGCTGACCGGGACGGTCTTCTTTTCGAGTTCATACGCCTGGATGTCCGCTTCCTGCACGCCGTGTTCGGCGAGCAGCTGCATCACGCCGGCGCTCAGCTCCTGCAACTGCGTGGCGGCGGTTTCCGCGCTGGCGTGCTGCGTGCCAGCCTCGAATTTGACTTCGCCGATATCGGGCCGCATCCACAGTTGCGCCTTGCCGCTGGTGCTGACGAAAGGATGGGCCGGCATGCCGGAAGCGGAGGCTTGCGCGCCGCAGGTGGCCGAGGCGGCGAGCAATACCAGTGCCGCAATGGTCGTATTTAGCTTCATGCACTACTTTCTTATTTCAGGAGCCACACGTACTGCATTTTTTGCCAGGTCGCGATTGGTTTGCCGCGCTGAGTCGCTGGTTTGAAACTGCATTTTTCGATGCCGATGCGCGCCGCCTGGTCCAGCCCGGGGTAGCCACTGGAGGTGAGGACCGCGGAGTCGAGCACCTGGCCACTTTCACTGATGTGGAATTTCAGCGTAACGGTGCCCGTGTGCTCAGCCCGCAAATCCGCTTTCGGCCACTCTGGCTTGGCACAGGAACGGAAATCGACGATGGCCGGAGTGCGCACCGCAGGCAGGTCGGAATCGGCAGGTGCATTGGCGCAACCGGTCAGGTAGGCTGCCGCAAGGCCAAGCGCGGCCAGCGCCGCTTTCCAGTTGCCGCGCTCCTGTTGCGGGCGTACCAGTTGGCGGATGCGCTGCGTCAAGTCGCCGCCGTCCGCGGCCAGCGCCAGGCGCTGCGCGGAGAATTGCATCTTCTCCAGTTCCGACAAGGCCAGCGCGAGGTTGCGCGGCGCTCCGGTCAGTTCGGCGGCGATGCTGTCGGCCACCAGCTCGCGCTCCTGGCCGATGCGGCGCGACAGCCACCATACGGCCGGATGGTAGAACAGCAGGATTTCGGCCAGGTTCTGCAACAGGTTGACCAGGAAATCGTGGCGGCGCACGTGGGCCAGTTCGTGCGCCAGCAGGGCCTCCAGCAGTTCGGGCGGCATGCGCGCCACCAGCGCTGCCGGCATCAGCACCACCGGGCGCCACCAGCCTGCCGTGATCGGGCTGGCCAGGGTTTCCACGATGCGCAGGCTCACTTCGCGGCGGATGCCGAGCCGCGTGGCAAGCTGCGACAGGCGTTGCTGCCAATGCGCGTGGCGGCCGCCGTTACGCCGGGCGCGGGCGATCCAGGCCAGACCGAAGGCGCTGCGCAGTGCCAGCGCGCCGACGCAGGCCAGCCATGCGCCGACCAGCCACGGCAGGCGCGAGTCGATGCCGCTCAGCAGCTCGCGGTGCGCGAACCTGCCGTCGCCGGCAGCCAGTGCCACCGCTTGCAGGGAGCGGGGCGAAGACAACAGGGCGCCGGCAAATTCGTAGGCCGGCCACAGCAGGCAAACCAGCATGGCACTGCAGGCTACGGCGTAGCGGGTGCCGGGACGGGCGCCGCGCATCAGCCAGAGCAGGGCGGCGGCGGAAGCGCCGAGCAGCGCGCCTTGCCAGAGGAAGTGGATCAGGGCCCAGCCGGCGGCATGGATGATGTTATTCATGCGGTTTGTCCTCCTGCTTCAGCAATTCCTCGATTTCGGCGCGCTCTTTTTTCGAGATGCCGCTGCGCAGGGCGGCCAGCACCAGGGCCTTGGCGGAACCGGCGAAAGCGCGCTGCAACAGGTCCTGCAGCATGTTGCCCTGCATGGCTTCGCGCGCCACGGCCGGGGCGTAGACGTGCGAGCGCTGGCTCTCGTCGCGGATCAGCAAGCCCTTGCCGTGCATGATCTGCATCAGGCGCAGGACCGCGCCGTACGCCAGGTCGGGCTTCGCCGCCAGCATCGCTTCATGCACTTGCTTGGCGGTAGCGGAGCCCAGCGGCCAGATCGCTTGCAGCAATTCCAGCTCGGCCGGAGTGGGTTTCGGAATGGTAGCCATGTTTATTTCCTTGTAACATTTTGGCTAGAATAGCCTGTCTAGACAGAGATGTATACTTCATGGTGCTGCCTGTGGCATTTTGTAGACAGTGATGTCTACATCGGTGCGGCCGAAGGGCGGGGACGCGCCCGGGGGCGCTGTCAATCGCAGGTTTTGAGGATCGCGGCGCGGTAGCTGCTGGGCGTGGTGCCGGTGCGCTCGCGGAAGGCGGTGGCGAAATTGCCGGCATTGGCAAAGCCCAGCAGCAGCGCGATATCCTGCACTTCCATGTCGGTATCGCGCAGCAGGTGCATGCCGCGCTGGATGCGCGCTTCGCGGATGTAGGCAAACACCGTCATGCCGGTATGGGTGCGGAACAGCTGGTTGAGCTTTTCGCGGTAAGTGCCGACGCTGGCGGCGATTTCCGCCAGACCGGGCAGGGCGGCCAGGTTGTCGTAGATCAGGCGCTTGGCGGCATTCACGATCACCGAGTCGGTATCGATGGGCTCGGCTTCCGCCGCTGCCTGCGGCGGCCGTTTCATCAGGTTCAGGTGCACGTGGATGCGCGCCGCCAGTTCGCCGGGGGTGAATGGTTTGCTGACGAAATCCACGCCGCCGATCTGCAAGCCCATGATGCGGTCCTCCACCGCTTCGGTGCCGCTCAGGAAGATGATGGGGATGTCGCGTGTGGCCGGGTTGGCTTTCAGCAGGCGGCAGCAGGTATACCCATCCATATTCGGCATCCGCACGTCCAGCAGGATCAGGTCGGGCCGGCCGGACAGGGCCAGCTGGTAACCCTGTTCGCCATTGAAGGCCACCGCCACGCGGTAGGGCATTTCGCTTAAAAGATCCACAAGCATGCGTTGCTCGAACGCGGAATCGTCCACGATGAGGATATTGCGCACTTGGGCGTCGCTGGTCAGGTACATGGCTACTGAGGGTGGGGTGTGTTGCGTATTATGCCCACGTTTCAAAAAAAGTTGCGCAATTCACATCTGGCAAAGGTGTGGTCGCTTCCGGCAAAAGTATGGTGCGTCGCCGCAACACAGAATGGAAAGAAGATAGCCACGTCGCTTGCAAGAGTGATTTTTGGTGAGTCTTTTCGGGGTGTTTTCGAGGTTCAATTGAGCCTGAAGCATTCAACTGGTTAATCCAGACCAACTGACTAGGAGGCAACATGAAACATACCGACTTTGGCCAAATGCCCTGCCCGATCGCGCGTAGCCTGGGCAAGGTAGGCGAGTGGTGGAGCATCCTGATTCTGCGTGATGCGTTCTATGGCCTGACCCGCTTCGACGAATTCGAGAAGAGCCTGAAGATCGCGCCGAACATGCTGACCCGCCGCCTGGCCGGTCTGGTGGAAGGCGGCCTGATGGAGCGCCGCCAGTACAGCACCCGTCCGCCGCGCTACGAGTACATCCTGACCAAGGCGGGCCGCGACTTCAAGCCGGTGCTGCTGGCCTTCATCGCCTGGGGCAACGAGCACCTGTCGCCGGAAGGCGCCAGCTTGCTGGTGGTGAGCCGCGAGACCGGCAAGCCGGCCGACCAGGTGCTGGTCGATGCCAACAGCGGCCTGGCCATCAACGATGAGGACTATATGTTCGCGCCCGGCCCGGCAGCGCCGGAAGTGATGCGCAACCGCATCACCGAGGCCAGCCGCCGCATGCACAGCTGAAATCAGGGTTGCAGCTGTTCGTAGACCGCATTGGCGATCTGCGCCAGCTCGCCCTTGCCGGCGGCAGCCGACAGCGCATAGCCGAAGCTGCCGTCGATCCAGTAAAACACCGCCACATTGCCTTCCTGCGCGAAGCGGAAACCGGTATCGCGCTTGCCGTGCTGGCCTGAACTGACGTACAGCGTCAAGCGCTGGCCGCTGGCGTCGCTGTACATGAATTGCGCGACCGGGCCGCTGTCGCCCGGCAACAGGCGTCCACCCACCAGCTCATATCCCTGCCGCCCCAATTGCGGCGGGCGCAGCTGTTTGCCCAGCCGTTTCGACAGCCAGGCCACCAGGTGCTGTTGCTGGTCGGCGCCCACTTCGACCGGGTGTTTGACTTCCGGCGTGTAGACGGCGTGGGCCAGGGCGGCCTGGCGCGGCAGGGCCGCCAAGGGCGCCGGGCCGCCGGCCGCCAGCCCGCCTGCGGCATCGGTGCCGGCGCCGCGCAGCGTCCAGCCGGCCGTGCCACCGGCCAGGCCGGCGCCGGCCGCCACGGCCAGCATGGCGGCCATACGGCGCCAGGGCGGGATGCGCCACCCCGCCGCCGTGTCGCCGCCGCGGCCCTCAACGGGCCCGGACGCGGCGGCGGCGGGGCGGCGCTGTAACGCCTCGGGGACGGCGGCGGCCAGTACATCATCGAACAGGATGTGCAGCGCAGCATTCTGCTCGCGGTAGGCTTGCAGCCGTGCGGCCTCTGCGGGATGCCCGGCGAGGTAGCGCTCGACCTCCGCCTGCCGTTCCGGCGGCAGGCGGCCATCGACCCAGGCTTGCAATTCGGCTTCGTTCATTTCACGACTTTCAGTTTGGCGCCCGGCGGCTGGCCCGCCATCAGCCGCCGCAGGTTCTCGCGGGCGCGGCTCAGGCGCGACATCACCGTGCCCAGCGGGATGTCGAGCGTGGCCGCCACGTCCTCGTAGCGCATGTCTTCCAGCGCCACCAGCAACAGCACTTCGCGCTGGGCTGGGGGCAATTGCTGCAAGGCGCGCTCCAGGTCGCCCAGGTCGAGGGCGGCCGGCGCCGGCGCGGCAGCCAGCTCGCCATCGTCCAGCGCCTCGGCCGGCGGCGGCAGGCGGCGCAACTGGTCGATGTGCAGGTTGTGCATGATGCCGAACAGCCAGGCGCGCAAATCGCCATCGGGCCGCCACTGGCCGATACGCGACCAGCCGCGTTCCACGGTGTCCTGCACCAGGTCGTCCGCGCTGGCGCTGTCGCCGGTCAGCGCGCGCGCATAGCGGCGCAGGCGCGGCAGGCAGGCCAGCAGTCGCGCATCGAGTCCTTCCTGCACTTGCGCCACGCGCTCAATCCTTGACGATGTGCCAGATATCCTTGACCTTGTCGCCATTGCGGTCGCCGGCCTTCTTGTCGCCGGCGAACAGGTAGAGCGGCTTGCCCTTGTAGGCCAGCTGCTTGCTGCCGTCGTCGCGCGTGATGGCCGACCACGGGGCGGCGACTTCGCCGGCAGCCGGCACGGCCGGCCAGTTCTTCAGGCATGCGTCGACGCAGGCGCTCTTGCCGCTGCCGGCCACGTCTTTGTCGAAGGTGTACACCGTCATGCCGGCGGCATCGACGTAGGCGCCATCGCGCTTCATCAAAGGTTCGGCGGCCATGGCGGCGCTGCTGGCCAGTGCGGCCAGGGTCAGGGCGAGGGATTTCATGTGGAATTCTCCTTTTCAGGTGGGAAGTATTGCGTATACGTAGCGTGTGGTCGGCTTATTCCATCCTGCCTAGAATATTTTTGCTGATCGAATTCTTCAACGGAGGCTGTAATGAACAATTTCATGCGTGTAGCCGTCCTTTCCGCCCTGCTCGGCACCGGCAGTGCCTGGGCGGAAGGCTTGGTCAAGTCGGACCAGAAGCTGCTGACCGACCTCGCCATGGCCAATATGGCCGAGATCGAAACCGCCAAACTGGCGCTGCAAAAGTCCCAGAGCGACCGGGTCAAGAGCTTCGCCCAGCAAATGGTGGACGACCATACCAAGGGCCTGGAGGAGGTACGCAAGGTTGCCGCCACCCGCAGCCTGAACTTGCCCACCGAGCTCGATGCCAAGCATAAGGCCATGGCCGCCAAGCTGGAAAAACTGTCCGGCGACAAATTTGACCGCAGCTATATGGAGCAAGCCGGGGTCAAGTCGCACCGCGAAGCGCAGCAGCTGGTGTCCAAGGGCGAAACCTCGGCACAGGACAGCGAGGTGAAAGCGCTGGTCACGCGTCTGCAGCCCACCATCCACCAGCATTTGACCAATGCCGAGCAACTGAATGCCGCCATCAAGGGCGGCAGCACCATGGGGAGCAGCGGCACGCAGGGCACGACGGGCAGCGGCAAACCGGACCGCCGCTGAAGCGGAGCGACTCTTTCACTACTTGAACTGCAAAAAGTCCGGTCGTGCAGTATGATTCCGTACTGCAATACCTATTTCAAGGATTTTAAGTAGTGGAATTGTTCGCGCTCGATGAAGAGCTGGCCCGGTGGGAAGCGGAATATCCCTTGACGGAGGGGGAGCAGCGCCCGCAACTGTTGTCCCGGCTGGCCTGGCACTTGCGCCAGCGCGATCCGGCGCGGGCGGCGGCACTGATCGCCGAAGCCGCGCCGCTGGCCATCCTGCTGCCACCGGCGCAGCGGCGCCTGCTGGCGGCGCGCTGGGAGTTGGTGCACGCCGAAGCGCGCTGGCTCGCCGGCGAGCTCGATGCCGCCGCTGCCATGGCCGAACGGGCCATGCTGGAATTCGCCCGCCAACACGACCGCCTGGGCGCGGCCGATACCCATAGCCTGCTGGCCTGGATCGCCGTCGACCGCGGCGATTCGGCCGGTTGCGACAACGAGCTGGCACTGGCGACCGCCGATGCGCGCGCCGCGGACGATACCATGCGCATCGACGTTTACGAAAGCCTGGCGGCACTGTTCAGCGTGTTCCGCAATGCGGCGGCGGCCAGCCAGCGCTGGAGCAAGCGCTTTGCGCCCGAGCCGGCGGGGCGGCACCCTGTGGTGGCGGGGTGGATCGCCGATTACCGCGGTACCACCGCCTTCCAGTCTGCGGAATTCGGGCGCGCCATCGGCCACTTGATGCAGGCCTTCGAGGCGGCGCGCCAGTCCGGCCAGCTGCGGCGCGCCATCACCCTGGCGACCAATATCGGCAACGCCTTGACCCGCCTGAATGCCCACGAGGCGGCGCTGGACTGGATGCAGCGCGGCCTGGAGCTGGCGCGGCCGACCGGCTGGCCGCTGTGCGTCGGCCTGGCCCAGATGCAAGCCGCGGAAACCCTGCGCCAGCTTGGGCAGCGCCAGGCAGCCAAGGGCTTGCTGCGCGAGGCGCTGCACATGCTGGCGCCTTTGTCCGGTTCGCGCGCCTTCGCCATGGCGCTCGAATACCAGGGCGACCTGGCGCTCGACCTTGGCGATTGCGAGGCGGCGCTGGCCAGTTTCCGCGAACTGGCACGGCGCGCCCATGCGCTGGCGCAGAACGACTTCCAGAGCAGTGCGCGGCGCGGCCAGGCGCAGGCGCTGGCCGGACTGGAACGGATGCCGGAAGCGCAGGCGGCCGCCTTGTCCGCACTGTCGCTGGCGCGCGAGCTGAATGACTCCTTCGCCGAGGTGGCGGCCTTGCGCGTGCTGGCAAAACTCCATGCCGGCAACGCGCTGTCGGTGCTGCAGTACCTGCGCGAAGCGCTGGCGGTCGCGGCCACCATCGAAGGGTATATCGTGCCCGGCGAATTGCTCGATGCGGTGGCGCGCGAATATGCGGCGGTAGGCGATTTCGCGCGCGCCTACGAATACTCGGTGCAGGCCAATGCGGCGCGCGACCGCACCCATAGCCAGGAAGCGACCAACCGCGCCATTGCGATGCAGGTGCAGTACCAGACCGAAAGGGCGCTGACCGAAGGCGAGCACCATCGGCAACTGGCGGCCGCCCAAGCCGAGCGCGCGGAAGTGCTGGCCCAGACCAGCGCCACGCTGAGCCATCTGTCCGCCATCGGCCAGGAAATCACGGCGCAGCTGGACGCGTCGGCGGTGTTCCGCGCGCTGGACCGGCACGTGCATGGCTTGCTCGATTCGACCCATTTCGCGGTATTCCTGCTGGCCCCGGACGGCCAACACCTGCAATGCGCGTTTGGCGTGGAAATGGGCTTGCCGCTGCCGCCGACCAGGATTGCATTGTCGGACCCGGACTTCAATACTGCGCGCTGCGTGCGCGAGCGCAGCGAAATCCTGATCGAGATCGAAGACAAGTCGGACACGCCGAACCTGATCCCGGGCACCTTGCCGACGCTGACACTGTTGTTCGTCCCGCTGACCATCGGCGATCGCGTGCTGGGCGTCATGACGGTGCAGTCGATGCTGCCGCGCGCCTATGGCGAACGCGAACGGCTGATCTTCCGCAGCCTGTGCGCCTATGGCGCCATTGCCCTGGACAATGCCGCGGCGCAGGCGCAGCTGCTGGAAAAGAACCTCGAGCTGGAACGCGCCTACAAGGCGCTGGAGGACGTCAGCCTGACCGACCAGTTGACCGGCTTGCGCAACCGCCGCTTCTTCCTGCAGCACGTGGAGTCGGACGTGGCGCTCAGCCTGCGCGCCTACGACGGCCTGGCTGCCGGCGGCCCTGCGGCGGCCGGCCGCGACCTGGTGTTCTATATGGTGGACCTGGATCATTTCAAGGACGTCAACGACCGGCACGGCCATGCCGCGGGCGATGCCGTGCTGGTGCAGATGAAGGACCGCTTGCGCGAAGTGTTCCGCGAGTCGGACTACCTGGTGCGCTGGGGCGGTGAGGAGTTCCTGGTGCTGGCGCGCGCCACCGAGCGCGACGAAGCGCATGCGGTGGCCGAGCGCATCCGCCAGGCGGTGTCGGCGCGCAGCTTCACGCTGCAGGACGGCACCCAGCTGGCGCGCAGCTGTTCGATCGGCTTTGCCTGCTTCCCCTTCCTGCCGTCGCAGCCGCGCCTGATGTCGTGGTCGCAAGTGGTGGAACTGGCGGACCTCGGCCTGTACCTGGCCAAGCGTTCCGGGCGCGATGCCTGGGCCGCCGTGTACGCGACGGCGGCGGCGCAAGCGGAGCAATTGTTCCCGCGCCTGCTGCACCAGCTGGACGAATGCGTGGCGCGCGGCGAGGCGCGCATCGTGACCAGCGTGGGGCAGCAGACTATAATCGCTTCATGAGCATACATCGCTGTTCCTGGGCCAATCCAAACAATCCACGCTATCTCGCCTACCACGACCAGGAGTGGGGCGTGCCTTGCCGCGACGAGCTGCGGCTGTTCGAAATGCTGAACCTGGAAGGCGCGCAGGCGGGCCTGAGCTGGGAGACCATCCTCAATAAGCGCGACAATTACCGCGCGGCCTTCGACGCCTGGGATGCGCGCAAGATCGCGGCCTATGACGAGGCCAAAGTCGCGCAGTTGCTGGCCGATCCCGGCATCGTGCGCAACTGGCTCAAGGTCAATGCCGCCATCACCAATGCGCGCGCCTACCTGCGCTTGCTGGAGGAGGGCGGCAGTTTGTCGTCGCTGCTGTGGGGCTATGTGGGCGGCAAGCCCATCGTCAACCGCATCGTGGCGCAGGGCGACCGGCCCGCGCGCACCGAACTGTCGGACCGCATTTCCAAGGACCTGGCCAAACGCGGCTTCAAGTTTGTCGGATCGACCATCGTGTACGCGTACATGCAGGGGATCGGCATGGTGAACGACCACGACCTCGCCTGCTTCCGCCACCGGGAGTGCCAGCACGGTGGCTGAATCCCGCCACGTCGTGCTCGATACGGCGTTCGGCGGCGGCGCGCAATTGCTCGCCACCCTCGCACGCCGCCGTGCCGCCCCAGGCGCGCACTTGCATTACCTGGCCATCGTGCCGCACGTCCCTGACGTGGCCGCGCTGGCGGCGCTGGGCGCCGCCGCCCCCGGCCTGGCCGTGCAATGGCCGGTGGACGTCCCCGGCCTGCACCGCCTGCACGCCGCACAGCAAGGGCTGACGCTCGACTTGCTGGTCGGGCCGGCCGCCGGCTGGCTGCCCGAGATCGTCGCCCGTGTCGATGAATTCATCGTGGCCGAACCGCTCGAGGACATGCGCGCATTGCAACGGCTGGCGGCGCCGGCCGCCAGGCTGCGCATCCGCCGGCCCGGCGAACAGGCGTTGCGCAAGCTCCGTGCCGCCGGCTTCAGCGTCACCGCCACGGAAGGCGAGTGGCAGCTTGCCCACTACACCAGCCGCAAGCCGCAGCCGCCGCGCGCCGCCACGCCGCAGCGGCGCGCCATCGTGATCGGTGCGGGGGTGGCGGGCAGCGCCGCCTGCGAGCGGCTCGCGGCGCGCGGCTGGCAAGTAACGCTGGTCGAGCGCCACGACAGCCCCGCACAGGAAGCATCCGGCAACCGGGCCGGCATCTTCATGCCGCTGCTGTCGAAGGACGACAATATCCCGACGCGCCTGACGCGTGCAGCTTACCTGTATGCCCAGCGCACATGGGCGCAGCTCGGCGGGCTGGATCCGCATGCACCGGGCCCTGAAGCAGGCGGCACCACCAGCGGCGCAGGCCCCGCCGCCGCCGGCGCGCGCGCGGGCGTGATCCGCGGCGACCGCTGCGGCGTGCTGCAGCTGGCGCGCGATGCCGGCCATGCCTTGCTGCAGAAGGAAGTCGTCGACACCTGGCACTATCCCGGGCAGTACGTGCGCTGGCTCGACGCGCAGCAGGCCGGCGCGATGCTCGGCACGCCGACGCCGTACGGCGCCTGGCACTTCCCGCAAGGCGGCTGGGCCACGCCGGCCAGCGTCTGCCGCGCCATGCTGGACGCCTGCGGCGAGCGCTTGCACCGCGTTTTCCACGCCGAAGCGTTGCGCATCGAGCGCGACCACCAGGCCGGCGGCGCGGGCCAGGAAGAATGGCGGGTGCTGGCCGCCGACGGCCGCCTGCTCGCCAGCGCCCCGACCGTCATCATCGCCAATGGCGCCGGCGCCACCGCACTGGAACAGGCACGCGGGCTGCCGCTGTACGCCATGCGCGGCCAGGTCACCCACCTGCGGCAAGGCAGCTTCCCCAGCCTGCCGCTGGTGGTGTGCCGCGAAGCCTATATGACGCCGCCGGTGGACGGCGTGATCAGCGTCGGCGCCACCTACGACCCATCCGGCGACCGCCAGTTGTGGCAATCCAGCCAGGACGAAAACCTGCAGCGTGCCGCCGAGATCCTCGGCCAGCCGGCAGGCGAGGGCGCCCCGCTGCAAGGCCGGGTAGGCTTCCGCACCATGGCACCCGACCGCCTGCCCCTGGTCGGCGCACTGCCCGACGCCGGCAGCACCGGCCGTACCGAGCGGCTGCGCGACCTGGCGCGCCATCCGGGCCTGTACACCCTGCTCGGCTACGCCAGCCGGGGCCTGATCTGGGCGCCCCTGGCGGCGGAAATCCTGGCCTGTCAACTGGAAGACGAACCGCTTCCCATTGAAGCAACACTGGCCGCCGCACTGGACCCGGGGCGCTTCCTGCTCAAACAGCGCCGCAAGCTATAATGGCCTCCTATCCCATAGCTGGAGAATCCATGGAAGACCGCGCCGGCTCGCCAGAGCTGTTCATGTTCCTAGCCTCCACGGTGCACGACATGAAGAATTCCATCAGCGTGCTGACCGGTACGCTGGAGCACCTGCTTGTGCAGGCAGGGGATTCCGCGCAAGACAATCCGGCCTATCCGCAGATGGCGCACATGCTGTACCAGACCAAGCGCCTGAACGACCACCTGATTCAGCTGCTTGCGCTCTACAAGGAAGTGGGGCGCCCCGCCTACCCCTTCGATCCGGCCCCGGTGCAAGTCAGCGAACTGGTGGACCAGCTGGCCTCCCAGCAGCGCGTGCTGCTGCAGTCGAAAGGCATCCGCCTCGACACCGGATATCCGCCGGACCTGATCTGGACCTTCGATGAAGACCTGGTGCTTGGCTTGCTGGCGCACGCCATCAACAACGCCGTGCGCTACACGCGGGACCGCATCGCCATCACCGTCCGCGAACAGGATGGCTATATGGAAGTGCGGGTGGAAGACAATGGCGTCGGCTTTCCCCCTGCAATGCTGCAGGCGGGCCAACTGGTCGGGCAGGGCATCAACTTCCTGACCAACAGCAGCGGCCTTGGCCTCTACTTCGCCAGCGAGGTGGCCAAGTCGCACAAACATCGCCAGCGCCAGGGCAGCATCGCGCTGGAAAACGGCGGCACGCTGGGTGGCGGCTGCTTCATCCTGCGCCTGCCATGAACGGGCCCGCCATCGCCACTCCGGTCGCCGCCGCGCCTGAGAAGGCGCCTGGCGTCAACTGGGCCGACAAGCGCTACCTCGTGGTGGACGATTTCGTCGGCGTGCGCCAGCTGCTGCGCGAAGCCTTGCGCAGCCTGGGCGCCCGCCACATCGACCAGGCATCCGGCGGCGGCGAAGCGATCGGCATGCTGGCGCGCCTGCAATACGACGTGATCCTGTGCGACTTCAACCTCGGCGAAGGCAAGAGCGGCCAGCACGTGCTGGAGGAAGCCCGCATCCGCGGCTTGCTGATGCCAAGCTGCGTCTGGCTGATGGTGTCGGCGGAAAAAAGCGTGGAAGCCGTGATGGGCGCCGCCGAGCACCAGCCCGACGCCTACATCATCAAACCGATCACCGAAGGCGTGCTGCTGACGCGCCTGAACCGCGCCTGGCAGAAAAAGCAGATCTTCCAGCCGATCGACCAGGCCTACCTGGAAAAGGACTACCTGCGCGCCGCCAAGCTGTGCGAAGCGGCGGCCGCCCACAACAAGCTGCACGCGACCGACCTGCAGCGCATGCGCGCCAGCCTGCTGCTGAAGGCGGGCGAGCCGGAACAGGCGCGCCTCGTCTACGAGAAGGTGCTGCAGGAACGCGACTACAACTGGGCGCGCACCGGCGTCGGCAAGATCCGCATGGCCAACGGCGACAACGAGGCGGCGCGCCAGATGTTCCAGGGCGTGATCGCGGAAAACCGCTTCTACCTGGATGCCTACGACCAGCTGGCCAGGTCGCTGCAGAACATGGGCCGCGTCGAGGAATCCTGCGACGTGCTGGAGCGGGCCGCCAAACTCTCGCCCAATTCGGTGCCGCGCCAGCGCGCGCTGGGCGTGACGGCGCTCAAGCTTGGCAATATCGCGCTGGCCGAGAAAGCGTTCCGCAAATGCCTGCAGGTGGGCGAATATTCGATCATGAAGACCGTCGACGCCTACTTCGGCCTGGCGCGCGTGCTGGGGCAGAAGAACGATGCCAAGGAAGCCTTGCAGCTGCTGGCCGCCGCCCAGCGCGACTTCTCGGGCGAGATGGTCGGGCTGCGCGCCAAGATCACCGAAGGACTGGTGTACCACGAGAGCGGCGATTACCGCCGCGCGCGCAAGTCCGGCGACGAGCTGGAAGCCATGCTGAAGGAAGACAGCGAGCGCCCCGATACCGCAACCTGCCTGGAGATGGCGACCTTGCTGTTCGCCGTCGGCGTCAAGGAGGCGCCGGTGGAGCTGCTGTGCTATGTGGTGCGCAACAATGACGACAACACCGTCATCCACGACGAGGTGCAAGCCATCTTCGACAAGGCGCGCATGGGCGAGGAGGGCGCCGCCCTGATCAACACGGCGCGCAAGGAAGCGTCGGAAATGATGAACAAAGGCGTGCTGCTATGGAAGACCAACAAGCTCGACGAGGCGGTGGCATGGATGCGCGAAGCGCGCCGCAGCCTGCCCGACAATATGCGCATCCTGTTCAATTCGGCGCAAATCCTGATCTCCCACCTGCAGGCCAGGGGCTATGACGAAGCCTTGATGTCGGAAGCGAACGACGTGCTGATGCATGTCGACCGCATCGCCCCGGGCCAGCAGCGCTTTGCCCAGCTGATCGAGCAGTTGCAGAAGTTGATACCCGGCCGGATGACGGCGGAGCAAATCGAAGCCGAACTGACGGCCGCCATGAAAGACGACCACGACGAGGAGTGATCCATGCGCGATATCGCCAAAGAGGTCTACAACAAGATGAAGGTGGGCGCCGCTGCCTGGATTCGGCCGGTCAGCGCCAAAGGCGACACCATCGAATCCTTCCAGGCCGCGCACGATGCGGCCAAGGCCCTGGAAGACGAGGGCTTGATCAATATCGTGAAGGTGCAGCGCCAGGAGGATGGCCTGATCGAGGCCATCCGGATCCAGAAGCTGAATTAAGGCTTCGGCGGCGCCTTCGGGGCGCGCTTGGCGGCGGGCTTGCGTGCTGCGGGTTTGCCTGCAGGCGTGGCCGCGTCCTGCGCCGCGCCATCCTTCGCCGCCGGCTTGGCCACCGGCTCGGTGGCCATTGCCGTGTTGACTGCTTGCGCGAACTGTTCCTGCAGCAGGTTCCACCAGGCGGCCGGGTTGGCCATCTGGTTGGCGGCGGCGCTGGCGCTGTCCGGCGCGGGCTTGCCGTTGCCGGCATCGGACTTGTCGGCCGGCTTCTCCGCCGGCTTCGCCGCTTCCGGCGCGGGGGTCGGCGCCGGCTTCGCGGCCGGCCTGGCGAACGGATCGCTGTGCGGCTGCTGCACGGCGGCTGCCAGCGATTGGCCCATCGACTTGAGCGCCGCGATGGTGCCGCGCTGCACTTCCAACGCCTGGATGCTCGAACGCAGCATCGTGGCGTTCAGGTTGAGCCAGGATTCGACGGCCTTCAATTCGCTGATCTTCTTGTCCAGGTCATCCATCGACAAGGTCGGTGCCGCGATGCCGGGAATACTGATGCCCGGCACACCCATGCTTCCCCACAGGGATTTGACGAAGTCCAGCGTATCCGTCATCACTGCAGCGCCGGGGATGTGGGGCATTTGTGGATTGGTCATATCGGGTCTCCGAGGGTAGGTTGTTTAGCGTAGCACACAGCTCTCCCACACGGCAACGCATAGCAGGACCACGACGGTGGCGCCGGCTGCCAGCAGCGGCGACAGGTGCAGCGGCAAGGCCAGCGCGCCCACGAGCAGCAGGGCGGCGATGCCCAGCAGGTGCGACAGCGGTGGCAGCGGGCGCGACTGCGCCAGCCATTTGAACAGCGCCGTGCCGCACAGGAACAGCAGCGGACCGCCGACGATGGCCGCCATCGCCGCCGCGCTGCCGTGGTGGGGATGGCTCAGCACCAGCTCGTCGCCCACCGCGCCGACGATGATGCCGGCCACGATCGGGATGTGCAGGTACGTGTAATTGTTGCGGGCGTGGCGGCCCGGCGTCTGCGAGTGGACGATGCGATGGTGGCCCTGCTCCAGGCCATGGTCGAAGTACAGCCACCACATCAGGATGGCGCCCAGCACGGCCAGCAGGAAGGCGGTCACGGTGGCCGCATCGAAGTCCAGTTCCGCAAAGGTGGCGCCAGTCACCAGCAGCGACTCGCCCAGCGCGATGATGATGAACAGGGCGCAGCGTTCGGCCATATGGCTGCCGTCCACGTTCCAGTCGGCCAGGGTGGAGCGGCCCAGGCCCGGCACGCGGTAGAACAGCATCGGCGCGGCCAGGTCCACGGCCAGTGCGGCCAGCCACCAGACCACGCGCGATTCCGGTGCCGCCAGGCCGCCCGCCACCCACAGTGCGCCGCTTGCCGTGAGCCAGAGCGCGATGCGCAGGAAATTGCGGTGCAGCGCCGCATCGTCGCCACGGCTGGCGGCCAGCATGGCCAGTGTGCGCCCCGCCTGCTGCAACAGGATGGAAGCGCCGAACAGCCAGCCCAGGTCCGCGAACGCGCGCGGGATCGAGACCGACATCAGCAAGCCGGCCACCAGCAGGGCGAACAGCGCGGCGCGCACCGCCTTCTTCTCCGGATCGAACCAGTTGGTCGCCCACACGGTATAGATCCACACCCACCACGTGGCCAGGAACAGCAGGCCGACCTGCAGTGCGCCTTGCGCATCGAGCTTCTTCAGCAGCGTGTGCGACAACTGGGTCACGGCAAAAACGAACACGAGGTCGAAGAACAGTTCGACCATGCCGACCTTGCCGGAATCGGCCAGGCCGCGCTGGCGCAAAAGGGACATCGGGACTCCTTGTCAAAATTTCCAGCAGATTATGCCACTGCGCCCGCTGTCAGCGGAATGGCGGGCACGCACGTTACACTAGCGGCCATGACGATCGTTACCCCTCTCCGCCACCCCCGCCGCATCTTGGCAGTTTGCGCCGCCACCGTGGCGCTGCATGTGGTATCGATCAACTGGGTCAGCGGCCGCCTCGGCGGCGCCGACAGCCGGCGCGCGCGGGAACCCGACGTCATCAGCGTGGCCTTGCGGCCGGCGCCACCGCCGCCAGCCCCGGCCCAGGAAGCCGGCCCGCCGGAGCCGCCGCCGCCCCAGCCCAGGCCGCGGCCACGCAAGCGCACACCGGCGCCGCCGGTTGCGGAGGCGTTACCGGCGGCTGCCGCCGGCGCGGCCGCGGCCGAGGCGCCCGTACCGCCGGCCACCGCTGAAACGCACGTGTCACCGGAGCCAGGCCAAGCCGCCGCCGCAACGGACGGCCAATCGGGCGCTGCGCCGGCGGCAGCCGACGTAGAATCCGCGCAGCCGGCGCCGCCAGCGCAGGAGGAGAGCGCGCGCTGGAAGGTTGACTTGCCGCCATCGGCCAGGTTTGAACTGGATGTGGCGCGCAAGGATGCCGACGGCACCAACTGGAGCGGCTCGGCCAGCATCGCCTGGCAACAGGACGGCGTCCGCTACAAGGCCACGCAGGAAGTGGGCATCAGCCTGCTGATTGCACGTATCAACCTGATGGAAGTCGGCAGCGAAGGCACGGTCGACGCGGCCGGCATTGCGCCCGCCACGTTCACGCAAAAGCTGCGCAGCCGGTCTGCCACCGCCACCCATTTCAACCAGCAGGAGCAGAAGATCACCTTTTCCGCCACCGACCAGGTGGTGCCGCTGCAGCCGGGCGCCCAGGACCGGGTGTCGGTGCTGTTCCAGCTGGCAGGCATCGGCCGCGCCGACGTCAACCAGCTGGGACGGGACATCGACATCCTGGTCGGCGAAGACCGCAAGGCGCAGGTCTACCGCTTCCAACTGGTCGGCGAAGAAGAACTGGATACCCGGATGGGCAGGCTGCTCACCTGGCACCTGGTGCGCCCGCCGCGGCCCGGCAGCTACAACGCACGGCTGGACATTTGGCTGGCGCCCAGCCTCGACTGGTATCCGGTGCAGATCCGGAACACGGAAGCCAGCGGCGCGATCACGACCCAGACCGTCACCCGCATCACCAAGTAAGGAAGCAACCATGCGCAGCACCCTGATGACTATTGCGTTCGCCCTGGCCGCCGCCCCGGCCGCCGCCGCACCGGCCGCATATCCGGTCGCCAAGCGCGCCACCAGCCTGCCGCCGCCGGCCGAGCTGTCCTATTCGGTCAGGGGCAGCAACCACGGCCTGCCCTTGATGGGTACCGGCACCATCAGCTGGCGCCACGGCGACGGCAAGTACTCGCTGCTGACCGAAGCGCGCGCCGGCCTGTTTGGCAAAGTGCTCGAGCACCGCAGCGAAGGCGCGCTGGACGACTACGGCCTGGCGCCCGCCACGTATTATGAAAAACGCATCCGCAAGGATCCCACCACCACCCGCTTCGACCGCAATGCACGCCGCATCCAGTTCGAGGACGGCAAGGTGAGTTACGCCATCCGCGGCGGCGAACAAGACCGCAGCAGCGTGACCTGGCAGTTGGCCGCCCTGGCGCGCGCCGCCCCGGACCAATTCACCGCCGGCAGCGAATGGCGCTTCTTTGTCGCCGGCCGCCGCGATGCCGACGTCTGGACCTTCCGCGTGGTCGGCAGCGAAACCCTGGACAGCGCCGCCCTCGGCGAGCTGAAAGTGCTGCATTTCCGCCGCCAGCCCCTGGCCGGCCACGACCAGCAAGTCGACGTCTGGCTGGCCCCCGGCCTCGGCTGGTACCCCGCCCGCATCCTGTTCAAGGAAGACAACGGTGATTCCTTCGAGCAAGTCCTGGAAAAAGTCAACCGAAAATAGCCACACCCGGCCTGTTATACTGGCGCCCCGGCAAATTTTGTCCCCCCCGGGGTCAGGAACGAAGGTGGACATTCTGTCAGGAATGTCCACCTCCGTTCCTGACCCCAGAGTGGACATTTTTGCCCATTGGCACGTTGATGGAGTGTAATGATTGACTTGATGGCAAGTGCGGCCTTTAGCGCCGACACCAATCCGACTGAGCAAGAGCAGCAGGATGCCCTGCAGGCCCACTTCCAGCCCCATATCTCCGCCGACGAGATCGAGCAGGTCTATCACCTGAAGCGCGCCCAGCCGCTGCTGCAAGTGTTTACGGCCCTGTTCCACGGCGGCTTCGAGGGGGTGCTGGTGCGCCTGCTCGTCTTGCGCGAGCTTGCCAATGACACAACGGTGTCGGCCTTCTCGCGCGCCGACATCAACACGCGCCTGGCTTACCTGCTGCCGGAAAGCCTGGAAACCGTCTTGAACCGCCTGCGCAGCAACGGCTTGCTGGCCTGGGATGCGCAGCAGGCGGTCTACCGCGTCACGCCCATGGCGCGCAACGTGCTGTCGGCCATCGATGGCTTGCTGGCCCTGACCGCCCCCGAGGATGACGATGCCGAAATGGGCTTCCTGCTGTCCCAGGTGGCCGGGGCGCAAGCGGTGGGCGGCATCACTACCGAGCAGCTGCAGCACTTGCTGGGCCGCCTGGTCGACCTGACCGAGGAATTCCGCGATGCCATCGCTTCCGGTTCCGAATTCCGCCTGCGCGAATCGCAGGCCAAGTGGCACCAGGCTTGCGACTGGGTCGAGAAGGGCTCCGAAATCCTGCGCGCCATCACCTCCGACGAAAACGCGGACAGCGCCACCCACCGCGCGGCGCAAGCGATCGGCCGCGCCCAGTCGCAGTTGCTGAACATGCAGGGCATGTTCTCGCGCGCGCTGAACCAGATCGAGCGCCAGCGCGTGCACCTGGGCCAGTCCGGCCTTTCCACCACCGATATCAAACGCTGGCTGCTGGCCCACGAGGACCTGTCGTCGCTGGCGGAAGATGCGATCGACCAACCGGTGAAGCCGCTGTTCATCACGCCTGCCGAGATGATCGACGTCGCCGAAACAGAATTGATGACCGAACGTGCCAATAATCATGGGCTGAATGGCCTGCCGGCCGGCCAGGATGCGCCGACCACGATCAACGACAGCCCCGCCATGCAGAGGGAGCTGGATGACTGGCTGGCCCGCCTGTCGGACTTCGCCCAGTTGAACAACTTCCCCTCGGTGGCCGAGGAGTCGCCGCGCGAAATCCATGCCCACGAAGCGCTGCTGCCGGCATCGTTCGCGGTGGCGTCCTACCGCGCCTCCATGCTGCCGCTGCTGGGCGATGAGGCCGAAGCGTCGATGCAGGGCGCGACCGCCGACCTGGCACGCCTGCCGGTGCGCTTTGCGCCGAAGGATGAAATGGTGCAGCTGCCCGACCTCGAGATCGCCGCCATTTCCCTGGCCGCGCTTACCCTGGAATTAGACAAAGAAAGCAGCAAGTCCGATGAGTGACGATTCCCAAATCCTGATCGCGCGCCTGATGGCGCACCAGACCCTGCGCCGCGATGACAAGATGGTCAAGCGCGCGCTGTCGGACGAACAGTTCCGCGCCGAAGTCGATGCGCGCCTGACCGCCTGCGGCATGAAGCTGCTCGATAACGTCTATGCCGACCACGTGACCCTGGCCCTGCAGCGCAATATCGAGCCGAAGGTGTTCGGTGCGCGCGACGTGTGGCAAAACAATAACTTCGGCCTGGCGCGCGACGGCGTGGCCTTGCTGGTGGTGCTGTGGGCGCTGATCATCCTGCCCAAGCGCGAGCGCCAGGAAACCCACCAGCACGCCGACGACGACCAGAACGATATGTTCGGCACCGAAAAGCCGGTGCCGCGCGCGGAAGACACTTCCATCGGCATCCCGTACAAGGCGCTGCTGGCCGATTTCGGCGACAAGCTGGGCAAGAAAACGCGCATGGACATGAACCTCGGCATCCTGGGCAAGCTCGGTTTCATCGAGCGCCGCGGCGACATCATCGTCGAAGGCCCGCTGCTGGACCTGCTGATGGATACCGACCTGCTGAAAGAGCGCATCATCAATG
Organism: uncultured Oxalobacteraceae bacterium; assembly: GCA_965650885.1. GTDB lineage: Bacteria > Pseudomonadota > Gammaproteobacteria > Burkholderiales > Burkholderiaceae_D > Rugamonas. The sequence goes on along the minus strand of CBFGQI010000067.1, from coordinate 1,465 downwards.
GCGCCCTGGCCGACGTGTTCAAGCGCGCCCCGGCGCAGATCGTGCACATCCCGCGCGAAGTGCTGGCCGCCGCCAACGACCCGGAGCCGGAGCCTGCGCCCGGGCAGCCGGCCGCCGCTGAAGAAACCCCAACGGAAGAATAATCGATGTTCCATATCAAATCCCTAGAGCTGGTCCACTGGGACTATTGGCAGCGCATCAAGAACATTCCGCTGGATGCGAAGATCATCACCATCGCGGGCCAGAACGGCTCCGGCAAGACCACCTTGCTCGATGCGCTGCGCACGCTGTTCGGCCTCGATTGCTCGATGGGCCGCACCTACAAACATTACGCCCGCCACAGCGGCCAGCAGACCGCCTGGCTGCGCGCCGTGGTGGACAACAAGCCGCAGGGCAAGCAGCTGTCCAACCGTCCGTTCCGCAGCAGCGGTTTCTTCGCCGAAGACGAAGTGACCCTGTTCTGCCAGATCCAGAAAAACGGCGGCGACTGGAAGCGCCAGTACCTGATGCGCCCCGGTAACGTGGACATCGAGGAAGTCACCGAAGCCAACGACTGGCTCGGCGTCGAGAATTACCGCAAGCGCCTGGCCAACGCCGGCCTGTCGCCGGCCATGGCGAAAGTGCTGGCGCTGGAGCAGGGCGAAACCGACAAGCTGTGCGAATATGCGCCGCGCCAGTTGCTGGACCTGGTGTTCCAGGTGTTCGGCGACAAGGAGGTGCTGGACGCTTACGACGAGGCGAAACGCCACCAGCGCGACACCGAAGAGGAACTGAAGCGCTTCGAAGCGGAACTGGAAGGTTCCAGGACCAACCTGGAAGGCTTGCGCCTGCGCGTGGCCAACTACCATCAATGGGAAACCCTGCACAAGGAACGCCGCAACCTGCAGGAGGAAGTGCTGCCCTCGCTGGAATACCACGAGGCGCGCGAGAAGGCCGCCAATATCAGCAGGCAGCTGCGCGAAGCGCGCAAGCCGCTGGCGCAGGCCGACCAGCTGCTGGCCGACAAGCGTAACGAGGTGGCGAAACAGGCCAAGGCCCTGCAGGATGCGCAGCAGCAGGAAACCCTGCTGGAACAGGAACAGACCGCGCTGACGTCGCGCCTGAACCTGATCAACAGCAAGCTGAAACCGCTCGAATCGCTGGCGGAGCAGAAGTCCCGCCTGCAAAAACTGGCCGCCGAATCGGGCGCCGACGTGGCCGATGCCGCCGCCCAGCTGGAAGCCAAGGAAGCCGAGCTGCTGAAACTGCGTTCGCAGCGCGACGCCGTGTCGAACCGCATCGCGCAGGACAAGGCCACCATCAATGCGCTGTCGGGCAAGACCGCCATGCCGGAGCCGGACAATGTGCGCGCCATGCGCCGCGCCCTGAACGATGCGGGCATCCCGCACGCCATGCTGTCCGATATCGTCGAAGTGACCGATCCGAAGTGGCAGGGCGCGGTGGAGGGCGTACTGGGCGGCTACGC
>CBFGQI010000066.1:0-26196 GCA_965650885.1 uncultured Oxalobacteraceae bacterium | reverse complement strand
AAGTTCGACCTGGCTGGCGCGCAGGCGGCGCTGGCGGAAGGCCGGGCCGATGCGATTGCCTGGGGCAAGGATTTCATTGCGAATCCGGATCTGCCGCGCAGGCTGCAGATTGGGGCTGCTTTGAATCCGCAACGGCCGGACTTGTTCTATGCGTCGTCCGCCGAAGGCTACATCGATTATCCGGCACTGGGCTAGAACCGGTAAACCGGTGTCAGACCCGAAGGGTCTGACACCAGCAGGGCTTTAGCGCGGCACAGTGTAATTCACGGGGAAGAACTTGTATCCCTTCCCTTCCGCCCGCAAATGCCCTACCCCCGGGAACGGCAGATGCGCCGCCCCCATCCAGTACCCCTGCTTGGCCGCTTCCGCGAACGCCGCCTTGCGCTGCGCCATGGCCGCTTTCGAATCGCTGTCGAACTGGATCGTCACGCTCGGATCGGGGAATTGCACCGCCGCGTTATGCATCAAGTCCCCGATCAGCACCAGCTTCTGCCCCTTGCTCTCCACCACATACGTGGTATGGCCCGGCGTATGGCCATAGCTGGTGGTCGAACGCACGCCTGACACCAGTTCCGTATTCCCGTCGAACGGCAGCAGCTTGCCGGCACTGGCATACGCCGACACCGCATTGATCGGTCCCTGGAAATTGCCCTTGGACTGGGCATCCGCCTTCTCCAGGTTCACTTTGCTCAGGAAGAAGTCCGCATCGCGCTTATCCATGCGCACCACGGCGTTGGGGAAAGCCGGCTTGTCCAGCGCGCCCAGGCCGCCGACGTGGTCGCCATGCAGGTGGGTGATGTAGATCTCGTCGACTTGCTCCGGCTGGTAGCCCGCCGCTTTCAAACTGGTGACGATCTTGCCCAGGGTCGGGCCGAACAGGCCGCCGGCACCGGTATCGATCAGCACCAGCTTGCTGCCGGTATTGACCAGGAATGCATTGACCGAAGTCTCGACAGGACTTTTCAGGAAGTTGTGATCCAGGGCCTTGGCCGTCTTCTCGGACTTCTGGTGCAGCAGTTTATCCATCGGCAAATCCACCGTGCCATCGCTCAGCACGGTCACTTCGAAGTCGCCCAGCGCCATGCGGTAAAAGCCTGGCGCCTGGGTCTTGGCCATCGGGGCGGCTGCGTGGACGGCGCCGGCCAGGGCGGCCATGGTCAATGGAAAGGCGAGTTTTTTCAGGATCATGGATCTCTCTCTTGTTAGTTGCCAAAACGCTAGCTTAGCGTATACGGCAACTACATGCTCGTCGGTACACGCAGCAACAGGGAGACATCCGGCGTATCGCGGGTCAGGCCGGCGCCCACCGAGACATTGACCGTCCGCTTAGGATTCAGACGGTAGGAAAACCCCACCAGCAAAGTGCCAAGCTGGGTGCGCACCGAGCCTGGGGATGGCACGCCATTCTGCCGCGTGCGCGCAATCGAGCTGTGGTCGTAACCGAAGCTGATCGAGGCCTTTTCGTTCAGGGCCAGCCCGACGCCGAAGTTAAAGCCAATCACGGCGCCCGGCTTGATGGTGCCGAGCGGTTCCCATTCGCCATCGAGCACGCGCCGGCTCAGGTTCTTGCGCTGGAAGTTGTGCAGGTAGCTGACACTGCCAAACAGCACGGCGGGGTCGGCCGGATAGAGCCAGGTCAGGCTGGGCTGCAAGGCATGGAAGCCCGAGCCGGTCGGCAGGTCCAGCGGCAAGCCGGTGCCGCTGGCGTTCTCGCCGACGCAGCGGCGCACGCAATCGGTGACCACTTCAAACGGATCGCGCCCGGTGCGGGTCTTCAGGCGCAGGCCGGCGACATAGTAGGGCTTGTCGGCGCCGCCGTCATTGAGCTGATGGCGCACCGACAATTCGACGTCGCCCACTGCGCGGCCGCTCACATCGAATACTCTCTCCACTGCGGAACCGGAAAATATCTCGCGGCTCACCGTGGAATCGGAGCGGTAAATATAGGGGATCCGCAGCTCCAGTTCGGTACGGTTGCTCAAGCCATAGCGGCCGCTCAGCGTGGCGGTGCTGGTATTGCGCTTGACTTCGCGCACGTCGATCAAGCCCACCAGCAAGGCGGGAATGATGGTGTAGCCGACCAGGGCTACGCGGTTGCTCGAAGAGTAGCCGAACTGGAAGGACGGTTCCAGCACGAACTTGCCGCGCGCCGTCAACACGCCGGGGCTTTCGAAGATTGGCGCGACTTCGGGCGGCTTGCTGTCGCGCTTGGGTGCCTGCCCGACCGTCAGCGCGGGCTGCGGCTGGCCGGCGGGCGACGGCGCGGGTGCCGGCTTGGCGGGTGCCGGTCCCGGCGCCGGTGCAGGTGCTGGCGGTTGCGGCTGGCTCTGCCCGCCGCCCGCAGCGGCTGCCATCGGGCCAGCCGCTGCGCCAGGCAGCGTGGCGCCGGCCCCGGCGCTGCCAACGGATGCAGCTGCCGCTGCCGGCCCGGTGCCGCGCGCCGCAGCCAATCGCTCCTCCGCCACCTGCCGCCGCAATTCCTCCAGCAACGCACGCTGCTCGGCCAAGGTCTTCTTCAATTCGGCCAATTCAGCCGCCAGTTGCGCATTGCTGCGCTCAGGCGGCTGCTGGGCCACGGCCGGCTCACCGGCCAGGAGCAGGATCCCGGCTGCGCCGGCGCACATGGTTCGCTTCATCGTTCCTCCCTGGTTGGGGGTTCAGCGGGGCACAATGACATTCGACAGCGCCTGGCGCAGATTGCCTTCCAGGTTAAGACTTTTCAGCGTGGACAGCGCATTGACCGTGAGGTCGATGGTGGTCAGGCTGCGGATCAGCTGACCGTTCGCGCTATTTTGCACCAGAAGCGGCGCCAGCGCAGCTTGCGCTTCCGGCGCTCCCGCCAGCCGCGCCATATCGGCCAGTTCGACCCGGTTACGGGCTACTATCACGCCATTCACTTCGACCAGGCGCTCCACGCCAAGCGCCACCAGCAAGCCGTTGCCGCTCTCGAAACCGCCGCGCGCCTGCTCCAATTGCGCCTCGGGCGCCGGCGTCCAGCCTGGCGGCGGCCCCTGGGCCATCGCCGGCGTGGCCAGCACCAGCAACAGCCCGCCCATTCCCAGTTTCATGCTTCCCTCCCTCAAAAGTCGCTGCTGCCAAGCTTGGGCAGCGTCACATCGCGCAAGCTGTCGCGCACGATGCCCTCGGCCAGCATGGCTTGCGGCGCCACGCGCCAATCCGCCGTTTCATTGAAGCGCGGCTTGCCGGGCCGGCTATGGACCACGAACAACAGGCGGTTTTGCCAGATCGCTTCGAAAGCCGGGCGCGACAAGGCGCGCGTGCCACCCGCAGGGTCGCCCAGCAGCACACGCTGGCCCTGCATCCCTTTGATCACGACGAAATGGCGGTAACCGTTCTCGGCCACCAGCACGATCGCCGGCAGCCCGGCCTGCGCCAGCCTGTCCAGCGGCTGCTCGAAGCCGTCCGCCGTGAAGCCGCGTGCGGCCAGGTAGCGTTTCATGTCCAGCAGCGAAAACCCTTCGCGGCGGATGCGCGGCTGGTCGCCGCGTGCGAACATGTCACGGAAGATGTCCTGCTCCGTGACGGGAAAATCGTAATGATGGCTCAGCAGGGTCGCCAGCGCGGCCGAGCCGCAACTGAAATCGTATTGCTGGCGCACCGTGCTGCGAAAGCGCGCTTCCTTCAGGCTCGTCACCGGCACGACAAAACTGGCGCCGCCGGCTGTGAAGTCGGCGGCCTGCCCGGCAAAGGCCGGCAGCAATGCCAGAACGCTGAGTATGGCTTTCATTTGATTTGCACATTGATGATGGTGGCATTCTGGATCAATACGTTGGCGCCGGAATTCTGGATCACCATCGGCAACCCCGACGCATTGGCAAACGCCCCATCGGTCACGGTATTGGCGCCGCTGACCACATTCACCGCGCTATTGTTGGCGACGGTGCCGGCCAGCTTCATCTCGCTCCACGGCGTCTCGCTGCCGCCGCGCAGCTGCTCCAGCCGCTCGTCCTGCGCCGCAGCGGCGCCATCGGATACGGCCGGCGCAGCCACGGACGGCGCCACCGGCGGTGGCGGGCCCGCCGGCATGGCCGTGTCGGCTGCCGCGGACAGCGGACCGAGCGGCAACGCACCCACCCAGGGGGACGCTGCCGCAAGGCCCGGCACCAGCGCGCCGCACAGGGCCAGGACTTGCACTGGCCTGCCTAAGCTTCGCATGATGCCGCGCGCGTTAACGGGCGCCCACCGCCAGGTTGGCTTGCACGTTCACGCTTTGCTGCACCAGCGACGACATGCCGTTGTTCTGGCTGATCACCATGATGCCTGCCGCCGACTGGCCGACGTTGCTCATGGTGTTCGACATGTCGAAGGTGCCTGCGCTGACGTTGTTGGTGCCGCCCGCGCCGCCCGTACCGCCGGTGCCGGCGCCACCGGTCGCCGTGCCGGCGGTATTGGTGCCGCCATCGCCGCCCGCGCCGCCGGTATTGCCGCCGCCGCCGGCGCCACCGGCACCGCCGTCACCTGCCATGGCATTGCCATTGGTCGCCGCGCCACCGCTGCCGGCCGCGCCATTGCCGTCGCCGCCCGTGGCAGCGCCGCCGGACCCGGCACCGCCCGCACCGCTTGCGCCGGCGGTGTTGTTGGCCATGCCGCTGGCAGCGCCGCTGCCGCCGTTGCCGCCCGCAGCCCCCGCGCCGCCTGTGCTGGTGCCGTTGCCGCCGGCCGCACCGCCGGCGCCTGCGCCGCCAGTGCCGGCACCGCCGGCGCCGCCGGTGGCCGCCACGGTGCCGCTACCGCCGCCGGCACCCGACGCATTGCTGCCGCCCGCTGCGCCGTTGCCTGCGGTATTGCTGGCCGCCGCGCCGGCGCCGCCTGCCGCACCGTCACCTGCGGTATTGGAAGCCATGGCGCCATTGCCGCCCGACGCGCCGGCACCGCCGCCGCCGCCCGCACCGCCCGCACCTGCCGTGCCGCCCGTACCGGCGCCGGACGCCGAGCTGTTGGTGCCGTCGCCGGAATTGCCGCCGGTCGCCGCCCCGGTGGCGGCTGTGCTGTTCTGGTCGCCCATGCCTGGCGTGGTCATCGGTTCAGTGCCGCCCATGCCGTTGGTGGCCGTGTTGGCCGAGCCGGCCGCGCCGCTGGCGGCCCCACCGCCGGCCGAGGTTTGCGAAGCGGTCGATGCGCCCGTGGCGACATTGCCATGGGCGCCGCCCAGGCCGCCCATGCCGGCCGCGCCACCGGCCCCGCCCGCACCACCGGCACCGCCGCTGGCCGCACCGGTAATGCCGCCGGCACCGCCGGCGCCGCCGCCGCCGCCGGTCGCCGCACCGGTCGCGCCGCCGTCACCGCCCCGGGCACCGGTTGCCGCGCCCGAGGCGCCGCCGGCGCCACTGCCTGCCGTGCCGACCAGGCCGCCGGCACCGCCCGCTGCTGCGCCACCTGCTCCACCTGCCCCGCCGGCACCGCCGGTCGCTGCGCCGCCGGCACCGCCGGCACCGCCTTCACCGCCGCGCGCACCATCGCCGCCGCGGCCCGTGGTGGCGCCGGCCGCCAGGCCGCCCGCGCCGCTGGCACCGCCCGTGCCGGCACCGCCGGCTGCCGCGCCGCCGGCGCCGCCACCGCCTACGCCGTCACCCCCCGTGGCGCTGCCATTGACCGCCACACCGCCCATGGCGCCTGCCGCTCCCGCGCCACCGGTGGCGGCACCGCCGGCGCCGCCCGTGCTGCTGGCATTGCCGCCCACCGCACCGCCCGCCGTGCCGGCCGCCCCCGCGCCGCCGTTGGCATTGCCGCCATTGCTTGCCACATTGCCGATATTGTTGATGGCATTGTTGCTGACCGTGCCGGTCAGGGCGCTGGTGGCGGTGGCGGTGGACGTGTTGAACGCATTGGTCATCGATGATGTCGCGGTGCCGCCATTGTTGGCGGCCGCGGCGCCCACGGCCGCCGCGGCGGCGTCGCCGCTGCTGTTGTTATTGTTGTTGGCCTGGCTGTTATCTTCGGTGGCCGTCGAGGCGCCATTGGCCTGCGCGCCCGGTCCGGTCTGGGTCACGTTCGGAACCGGCGGGGTCTCTTGGGCAAACGCACTGCCCATCGCCAATGCGATGGCTGCTGCAAGCAAAGTCTTCTTCATCTCATCCTCGCTGATGTCGTGTTCTTCAAAAAAAATGGTGCCCGCACTGCGGGGGCCAGAACAGCTATCGCAAACTTGATGCCACATCGGCTAAGCCGTTGAAATTACTCGACTTTGATGCGGCGGCGCAGCAAGCCCCCGCTGCCAGGCCAAGCCGGGTGTCACGTCCATGTGACGCGGCAATAGCGCGGTGCGCGAGCGGCACTGGGAAATGGCAGGGTGTTGGATTGTCACAGCCTTGTGACGCGGCCATTGGCCGGCTCAGCTGCGGCGCGTCCGGCGCTGAATGCCATGCTTGGCCATCAGGCGGTACAAGGTCATGCGTGAAATGCGCAAGTCGCGCGCTACTGCGGTAATGCTGTGGCCGGCCTCGATCCTGCTGAGCAAGGCCATGCGCTCGGCACTGGCCCGCGCACTGTCAAGATCTTCGGCATCGAAGGCCCCATCGGCGCTGTCCAGTTCCAGATCATGTGGCTGGATCAGTGCGCCATCGGCCATCACCGCGGCCCGCCGCACGCGGTTCAGCAATTCGCGTACATTGCCCGGCCAATGGTGGGCGCGCAAGGCGCGCAGCGCGCTGCTGCTGAAGCCGCGCACGCGGCGCGCGCGCTCGGTGGCATAGCTGTGGAAGACTTCTTCGGCCAGCGGCACCACGTCGTCGCGCCGCTCGCGCAAGGCCGGCACTTGCAGCGTCAGGACATTGAGCCGATAAAACAAGTCTTCCCGGAAATGGCCGCGCTCCACCGCGTCCGCCAGCCTGACGTGCGAGGCGGCGATCACGCGCGTATCGACCGGCACGCTGCGCGTGCCGCCGACGCGGTAAATGGTTTTCTCTTGCAGGAAGCGCAGCAAGGTGGCTTGCAATTCCAGCGGCAAGTCGCCGATCTCGTCGAGGAAGATGGATCCGCCGGCGGCCGACTCCACCAGCCCCGTCTTGCCGGCGCCGGCGCCGGTAAAGGCGCCCTTCTCGTAGCCAAACAATTCCGATTGCACCAGCGACGCCGGTATGGCTGCGCAGTTGATGGGCACGAAAGGACCGCCACTGCGGCCCGAATGCTCATGGATCGCGCGCGCCACCAGTTCCTTGCCGGTGCCGCTTTCACCCCAGATCAGCACGGGCGCATCGGCGTTGGCGACTTTCAGTATCTGCTGGCGCAACAGCGTGATGGCCGCGCTGCGTCCGGTCAGGCGCATCGATTGGCAGCCCTCCGCAGCATGTTCGCGCCCGGCCAGTGCCGCCAAACCCAGCGCATGGCCAATCGTATGGCTGAGGCGCGCGGCATCCAGCGGCCAGGTATGGAAGTCCACGCAATGGTCGTGCACCAGGCGGCGGAAAGGCGCGTCTTCCAGATCCTCCAGGTGGAACAGCGCCACCCAGCGCGGCCCGCTGTGGCGGCGCAGGAACTGGTCCAGCTCGTCGAGCGGCACGGCCCAGCCCACCAGCACCAGCAGGGCCACCGGGAAATGCTGCTCGCGCAAGGCCGCCTTTGCCTCGGCCAGACCAGCCACGAGGCAGACATCGAACGCTTGGACGGCCGCAAGCAAATCCGCCGGCACTGCCGCCGTCGAGGCGGCAATGCACAAGACTTGTCTTGACATATTTTCACCTTGCTGCCCCGATCACTGGCGGGATAGAATACCGCCGCACAATTTTTCGGCACCAGAAGTAATGAATTTTTAACGGTGCTAATAAGACAATGGGGGGAGGCATGGATCAATATAGGCTAGAGGCGAACAATCTGCCAACACTAAAGCAGCGCCTTGCTTTGCGCGCCTTGCACGCCTTCGGCTGGCAGATGAAGTTCAAGCCGCTGCCGGGTCCGCGCGGGATTGCCGTGGTATATCCGCACACCTCGAACTGGGACTTCGTGATCGGCGTGCTGGGCAAATGGGCACTCAACCTGCCCTTCCGCTGGCTGGCCAAGCACACCCTGTTCAAGATCCCGCTGCTGGGCCGCTGGTTCACCTACCTGGGCGGCGCTCCGGTCGACCGCAGCGCACCGCAAGGCTTGATCCAGGCCCAGGCCGACGCCATGCTGCAGGAAGACTGGTATTGGGTCGGCATCACGCCGGAAGGCACCCGCGGTTACAAACCGTATTGGAAAAGCGGTTTCTACCAGTTGGCGATGGCCGCCAAGGTACCGCTGGTACTGGTGTATATCGATTATCCGAACAAGACCCTCGGCTTGACCGAGCATGTGTGGCTGACGGGCGACGAGGAGCAGGACATGGCGGCGATCCGCACCGGCTTCGCCGGCCACCTCGGCAAGCACCCCGAATTGATGGCGCCTATCGTGTTGCGCCAGCGCTGAAGCCGGCCACTTCCGCATCCCCTTCCAAGCGCACCAGCGTGACCGTGTGCGCCTTGCCCGGCTCGAAGCGCAGCGCCGTCCCCGGCGCAATGTCGAGCCGCATGCCATAAGCCTTCCAGCGCTCGAACTGCAGCGCCGAATCGACTTCGAAAAAGTGGAAATGGGAGCCGACCTGGATAGGCCGGTTCCCCTGGTTGGTTACGGTAAGCGTGGTGCGATCAGTCATGTCGACTATATCTGCAAGACTTATGCCAGAAATTTCAAGGCATTCTCTCATCCTTTGTGCACCAGCATAATGCATTGCACCACGTAAGTGCATCATTCTTTCGGATATGGACTCTTGCCGCCGCTGGCGATGAATTCATCGATGCGCGCGTGCATCACCGGCAGCGGCACCGAGCCCAGTTCCAGGATGGTGTCATGGAAGGCGCGGATGTCGAACTTGCTGCCCAGCGCCCCCTCCGCTTTCCTGCGCGCCTCGAAGATCGCCATCTCGCCCAGGTAGTACGACAGCGCCTGGCCCGGCCAGGAAATATAGCGGTCCACTTCCGTCATCACTTCGTGGGCGGACAAGGCCGTGTTCTCCATCAGGTACTGCTGCGCCTGTTCGCGGGTCCAGCCCTTGGCGTGCACCCCGGTGTCGACCACCAGGCGCGACGCGCGCCAAGCCTGGTAGCTCAGCATGCCGAAGATTTCGTACGGCGTTTCGTAGATGCCCATCTCGGTGCCCAGGCGCTCCGAATACAGCGCCCAGCCTTCGCCGTAAGCGGAAATATATGCATTGCGGAACGGCGGACGGCCCTTCTGTTCCAGCGCCAGCGGCATCTGGAAGGCATGGCCGGGCGCCGATTCATGCAAGGTCAGCGCGGGCAAAGAGTACAGCGGGCGCGCCGGCAGGTTATAGGTGTTGACCCAGTACCCGCCAGGGCCGCCACGGCCGGACGTATAGAACGGTGCGATTTCCGGCGCCACCGGGATGATGGCGAAGCGGCTGCGCGGCAGGCGGCCGAAATACTCGGCCACCTTGCCGTCGAATTTCTTGGCGATCCAGGCCGCGCGCATCAGCAATTCTTCCGGCGTCTTGGCATAGAACTGCGGATCGGTGCGCAGGAATTGCAGGAAGGCCGGCAAGTCGCCCTGGAAGCCGACCTGCTTCATCACCGCATGCATTTCCGTGCGGATCTTGGCCATCTCGTCCAGGCCGATCTGGTGGATCTGGTCCGCGCTCAGGTTGGTGGTGGTGAATTCGACGATCTTCGACTGGTAGTAGGCTTTACCGTCCGGCAGGTTCTCCGCCGCCAGCGAGACCTTGGCCTTGGGGATGTATTCCTCGCGCATGAATTTCAGCAGTTCGGCGTGCGCCGGGATCACCTTGTCGCGGATCGCCTTCAGCGCTTCGGTGCGCAGCGTTTCCTGTTCGGCCGCCGGGATCGCGGCCGGCATCTGCTTGAACGGCTTGAAGAACACCACGTCTTCCGGCTTGGCTTCGGTGACGGCGGTAATCGACTTGTCGCGGCCTTCCAGCGTCACCTTGGGCGGTGTGAAGCCGCGCGCGAGGCCGGCGCGCATATTGGCAATCTCCTCGCCGAAATAGCGCGGCACATCGTTCAGCTGCGCCACGTAGTTGCGGTAATCGTCCGCCGTGCGGAAGGTCTTGCGCGCTTCGCCGGCCATATTGGACCAGAACGACGAGTCGGCGTTCAGCGGTTTTTCGTATTCGCGGAAGCGCTGGTTATCCAGCAGCGCCGCGACCTGCGCGCGGTACACCAGGTAGTTGATGCGCTCCTTGGCCGAAAGCTGTTCGGGCTTGATGCTTTCGAGTTGGCGCATCGTACTTTCCCAACGCTTCCGGCGCTCCATCTGGGTGGCCGCGTCCACGCGCGGTAACTGTCGGTCAATACCGCGCACATCGTCTTCGTCGTCTTCCAGGCGCTGCTGCTGGCGCCATTTCCACTCGGCCTGGTGGATGGCGGTGAAGCGGGCATCCGCGCTACCGGGCTTGGCGGCTGCATAAGATGGGGAACTGAAGGCTGCTGCGATGACGAGTGCTGCGACTAACTGTTTCATGATGCTCCCGGAGCTTGGGTTGGTAAGGTTACGGGAGGGTACATTACGGCGAAAGCGCCGGCGGCGTCAATGCCGGCGCTATGCGGAAACCGCGCGTGCCACGCATGGAATCGGCAGAATCGGGTTAGCGCAGCTTCTTGTCGGCGATGTCGATGCTGAGGAAGACTTCGCCATTCAAGGTTTGCAACAGGTCGGACTGGCGCAAGCGGTCCATCACCGGCCCCTTCACTTCGGCCAAGTGCAGGCCGATGCCGCGCCGCGCCAGGTTCACATTCAGCTCGGACAGCGCGAACAGCGCGCTGGTATCGATCGAACTGACCGCCGTCATCGCCAGCACCAGGTTGCGCGCCGCCGGATGGCTGCGCAATTCATCCTCGATGCGCTGCTGCACCGCTTCCACATTGCCGAAGAACAGGTTGGCATCGATGCGCAACACCAATACTTCGGGCCGGGTCTGCGCCGGGTAGCGCTCGATATTGCGGAAATGCTCACTGCCGGCGATGCGCCCCAGCACCGCGATATGGGGGCGGCTGGCGCGCCAGATCAGGGTGCCCATCGACAATGCCACCCCCACCAGCACGCCCGCCTCCACCCCCAGCAGTACGACACCGGCGCCGGACGCGAACCAGGCCAGCGCGTCGCCGCGGTCGTAGCGCCATGCGGTGCGCAGCGTGTCGAGTTCCAGCATGCCGAGCACGGCGACGATGATGGTGGCAGCCAGCACCGGCATCGGCAACAGCGCCAGCCAACCGGTCGGCGCCACCAGGGCCAGTGCCAACAGGGCCGCCGTGATGATGCTGGCCAGCGGCGTCTGGGCACCGGCGGCGAAGTTGACGGCCGAGCGCGACATGCTGCCCGTGACCGGGAATGCCCCGGCCAGCATGCTCGCCACATTGGCCGCGCCTAACCCCACCAGTTCGCGGTTGCTGACCAGTTTTTCATTGCGTTTCAGGGCCAGCGACTGCGCCGCCGACATGCTGATCAGGAAGACCACGAAGCCGACCAGCAAGCCCGGTTGCAGCAAGGGCTGCCAGTGCACGGGCGACAGCGCCAGGTTCAGTTGCGGCAAGCCCGTCGGCACCTCACCCGTGGTGCGCACGCCCATCGCCTCCAGCCCAAGCAGCTGCACCAGCAAGAGCCCAAGCAGCACCACCAGCATCGGTGCCAGGCGCGTCGCCATGTCCGCCGCGGCCGGCCGCAGGCCCAGGGTGCGCAGCAGGGGCGCCAGGTGGCTGCGCGACAGCACCAGCAGCAGCACCGCGCCGAGCCCCAGGGCGGCGCTCGGGCCATGCCAGTGCAGCGGGTCGGCGCCCAGCAAAGGCTTGAGCTGGCCCCAGGCGATCAGCAGCGCCGAGCCGACCGTGAAGCCGCTCATCACCGGACGCGAAAAGAAATTGGCGAGAAAGCCCAGCCGCAGCACGCCGCACAGCAGCAGCGCGGCCCCCGACACCAGGGCCAGTTGCGCCGCCAGCACGCTGTACAGGCCGGACCCGGGCGCTGCCATCTGGCCGACAATGGCGGCCGTCATTAGCGACACGATCGCCATCGGTCCCACCGATTGCGTCATGCTGGTGCCAAACAGGGCGTAAACGATGGGCGGCAGGATGCTGGCGTAAATGCCGGTCACCGGCGGCAAGCCGGCCACCAGCGCATACGCCATGCCTTGCGGGATCATCATCATCGCCACCACGATGCCCGCGCTGATATCGCCCGGCAGCGCTGTGCGCCGGTATTGCCGCAGCCAGGCCAGCATCAACGGTCCTGCTCCAGCGCGGACAGCACGGCAGCCAGGATTTCGTCGGACAAGGCCTTGTTGCCGACCGAACGTGACAGGACCAGGCCGCCCACCATGGCGGCATAGGTGGCAATCGCATCGCGCCGCCGCTGCGCCGGGTCGCCGGGCAGCACCCGCGCCAGCGCCTCCAGTTGCGCATTGAAGCTGGCATCCATCGCATGCCGCACTTCGGGGCCGACACGCGACACGTCCGGCCCGAGCGACGCCAGGGCGCAACCCTTGCCCGGATTGTCGCGATGCTTGGCAGTCAGGTACATATGCGCCAGTGCGCTGCGCGGCTTGGCGGGGGCCGGCTCCAGCAGTTCGCGCCAGCGCTGGGCCGAATGCTCCATCGCCTTGCCGAACGCTTCGGCCAGCAAGTCTTCCTTGGAGGCGAAGTGGCCATAAAAGCCGCCATGCGTCAGGCCGGCGCATTTCATCAGGTCGGCCACGCCAATGCCGTCATAGCCCTTTTCCCGGAACAGCCGCGATGCCGTCTCAACGATGCGTTCGCGGTTCTGCGCCGACTGCTCCCTGCTCACACGCATGATCGTCCTTGCTTCCCAAATCTAAATAGTTTCAACCAATTCCGAATATTGGCACAGGATGGCGTCCGCGGTCAGCAGCCGCAGCGGCTCGCAGATGGCTTGCGCCACCAGCATGCGGTCGAACGGGTCGCGATGGATGTCCGGCAATTGGGCCACCATGGCGGCATGGCTTGCCGAAATTGGCAGCTCGCGGAAGCCGCTGTTGGCAATTTCCGCCACCAGTTGGCCGACGTCGGCCTCCAGCTTGCCGAGGCGCACCTTGAGCGACGCTTCCCATATCGATGCGCTGCTGACAAACACCGCCGATGCCGCGACGATACTGTCGCGTACCGTTTGCGGCAGATCCGGGTGATCCTGCAACCACCAAAGGTAGACATGCGTGTCCAGCAGGATACGCATCACTGGCCTTCGAACGCCACTTGATCATCCCCCGGCAGCGGAGCGTCGAAATCGGCGGCAATCCGGATTTTGCCCTTCATTGCGCCTGGCTTGCGGGCCGCCTCCGTCACTGGCACCAGCATGGCCGCCGGCTTGCCCGCCTTGGCGATCATCACCACCTCGCCCTGCCCTACGGCCTCGATCAGTTTCGAGAATTGGGTCTTTGCTTCGTGAATATTGACAGTTTGCATAGGACTCGCCTGGATCGACTTAGTCTAGCTTAGTCCATTTACCCCGGCGAAGCAAGCCGGGCTTCAGCGCGCCATCGCCAGTTCGACGCAATTGCGCCCTGCCCGCTTGGCGCGGTGCAGGGCGGCCTCCAGCCGCGTCACCAGTTCGGTCGCGCCCTCATCGGGCGCCAGCTGGGCCACGCTGAAGCTGGCCGTCACCGCATCGGCGCCCGGCAGTTCGGCACCGGCGATGGTTTGGCGCAATTCTTCGGCCAGCTTGTACGCATCGATCGCGACGGTGTGCGTGGCGATGACCAGGAATTGTTCGCCGCGGATACGCGCCATCGTGTCCGAGTTGCGCAGCCGGGACTGGACCAGGCTGGCCAACATGGCCAGGGCACGGTCGCCGGTGGTGTAGCCATACAGCTCATTGATGGTGCGGAAGCTATCAATGTCAAAAGCAATCAGCGCCAAGGGCAAGCCATAGCGGCGGGCCCGCCGGATTTCGCCATCGAGGACTTGCTCGCCCTGGCGCCGGTTCGCCACGCCGGTCAAGCCGTCAAACGGCGTGATCTGGGTGATTTCCAGGCCCAGCGCATTGTTTTGCTGGCGCAGCTCGCTCATCACCATGCCGAAGCTGATCAGTTGGGCAGCAGAGCCAAAGCAGCTGAAATGTTCGCGGCTCATGGTCAGCGGGCGGTCGAACAGCATGCACACGGCACCGAGCAAAGGCCCGCCCGGTTCGCCCCGCAGCGGGAAGGCCAGCAGCATATGCACTCCCTGTTCATCGAGCAAGGCGGCCAGCTCCGCATCGCCGGCCTTGGCGGGAGCGTCGAGCAGCACCAATTCGCCGCGCCGCACCGGCGCCTCGACCAGCTCGGCACGGCCGCCCAGCACTTCCTTCATGTCGAGGTCGATGCGCCCGTCCTGCGCCACCAGCCGTAGTGCGCCATCGTCGACGGCTTGCAGCAAGGCGGCATGGCAGATGCCGGGATAACTGCACAGGGCATTGCAAATGCGGGTGCCCATGCGTTCGATTTCTTCCGAGCCGTAGAGCGCGCGCTGCAAGCTGCGCTGGATCGACAGCAAATCGTTCAAATCCGCTTCCAGGTCGAGCAAATGCTGATGGGCCGATGCCTTGGTATTGGCGGCCGGTGCCAGCAAGGCCGTCACCGCGTCGCGCAAGGCTTGCGGCGCGACCGGCGTGATGCGGTAAGCCAGCGGCCCCTGGGCCATCAGCTCAGCCATGGTGGCGGAACGGGTAAAGGGGCACAGCACCAGCACCGGCGCGCCCGCCCGGCTGCGCACCAGGGCGGCCAGCTCATGGCCGCTGGCCATGGCCGGGCCATCCAGATCGATGACCAGCAGGGAAATCCTGTTGTGCGCCAGCGCATGGCGCGCGCTGGCAATGCTGTCCGCAGTCAGCAAACGGTCGAACGACTCCGCACAAACAGCCATGAATTCCTGGCGCCGCGCGGCATCGGGATAGAGGAAAAGGCCAGTCCGGGAACGGCGGCCCGCAGCATTCGGCATGGAGCCTAGTGTGCCACAAGTTCATTCCAGACAACATCCCTTTTATGTGTGGGAGCGCACGGTTAGCAACGTTGCCACAGCAAATACTGGACTTCCGAGCACAGGAGGAAGTCATGGCCAATTCGCAGCAAAAGACGGGCGCGGGCAGCGAACAGCGCACCGTCCAGCAGGAACAGGACCAGCGTGACGCGGCCCGACCGAAAACGGAGGACAAGCAAGAGCCGGTGCAGGCCGGCATGCGCGATTACCCGGCGCCACCGTTGTCCGAAAAGCACCTCGAAAAGCCCGGCCTGGAGCACCAGATGCAGTTGAAACCCCAATTCATGGCACCCGACTATTGCGGCAGCGGCAAACTGGCCGGCATGGCGGCACTGGTGACCGGCGGCGATTCCGGCATCGGCCGCGCCGTCGCGGTGCTGTATGCACGCGAAGGGGCCGACGTTGCCCTGGTTTATCTGCCGGAAGAGCAGAAGGATGCCGAGGAAACCAAACAGCATGTGGAGGCCGAAGGCCAGCGCTGCATCCTGCTCCCCGGCGACGTGCGCGACCCGGCCTTCTGCCGCCAGGCGATCGATGAAATGCTGCGCGCTTTCGGCCGCATCGACATCCTGGTCAACAATGCCGCCTTCCAGGAACACGCCGGGTCGCTGGAAGAACTGTCCGAAGAGCGCTTCGACTTGACCATGAAAACCAATATCTATGGCTATTTCCACATGGCCAAAGCCGCGTTGCCGCACATGAAACGCGGCAGCTCGATCCTCAACACCGGTTCGGTGGTCGGCTTGCGCGGCTCGAAACAATTGCTCGATTACTCGACCACCAAGGGCGCGATCCACGCCTTCACCATGTCGCTGGCGTCGAGCTTGCTGGACAAAGGCATCCGGGTCAACGCGGTAGCGCCAGGCCCGGTCTGGACACCGCTCAACCCGGCCGACCAGACGCCGGACAAGGTCGAGCAATTCGGTGCCCAGACCGATATGCACCGCCCGGCGCAGCCGGAGGAAATTTCGCCGGCCTTCGTATTCCTGGCGGCGCCCTCATGCGCCAGCTATATCACCGGCATCGTGCTGCCGATCACCGGCAGCGTAGGAGGACAGTAATGGCACGGGCACTGTGGAAAGGCGCGATCAGCTTTGGCCTGGTGCATATTCCGGTGGAATTGCACAAGGCGGTCGAATCGCATGACCTGGACTTGACCATGCTCGATAAGCGCGACTTTTCGCCGATCGGCTTCAAGCGCTACAACAAGGCGACGGGCAAGGAAGTCACCTGGGACAACATCGTCAAGGGCTACGAGTACAGCGATGGCGAGTACGTGGTGCTGAGCGACGAGGACTTACGGCTCGCCAATCCCAAGGCGACCCAGACCATCGACATCATGGCCTTCGTCGACGCCGACTCGGTGCCGCTGACGTTTTATGAAACACCCTATTACCTGTCACCCGGCCGCGGCGGCGACAAGGTCTATGCGCTTTTGCGCGAAACGCTGCGCAAGGCGGGCAGGATTGCCATCGCCACGGTGGTGATCCGCACACGCCAGCACCTGTGCGCCCTGGTCGCGGTGGGCGACGGGATCCTCATGAACACCTTGCGCTATGCGACTGAAATCCGCAGCCCGGAAGACCTCAAGCTGCCGGGCGACGCGGGCATCACCGACAAGGAGCTGAAGATGGCCTTGTCGCTGGTGGAAGACATGAGCGAGACGTGGAAGCCCAAGGAATACCACGACACCTACCGCGAGGATGTGCTCAAGCTGGTGGAGAAAAAGGTGCAGGCGGGGCAAACCCATACCATCACCGCGCCTTCCGGCGAAGCGCCGGTGCCCAAAGCCAGCAATGTGGTCGACCTGGTGGCGCTGCTCAAGCAAAGCCTCGGCTCGAAGGGCCGCGGCGCCGCTGCGCCGGCCGAGGAACCGGAAGAGGAGGACGAGGAAGCCGCGCCACGCGCACCACGCGCCCGCCGCAGCACGGGCGCCGGGGCCAGCACGACGCGCAGTACCAGCGCGCGCACCGCCGCCAAGAGCGCCGCCAAACCGGCCGCGGCCAAACGCAGCAGCGGGACCAGTGCAGGCAAGTCCAGCGCCAAGACGGCCGCAACGCGGCGCAAAGCCGCCTAGCGATTGGCGCGCTGCGGCCACGGCTACCGGCGCGATAGCGCCGCGCGCACCGCCCGGCCGGCCCGCCGACACCGAGCCACTGCCGGCGCACCCGCTGGCGCCACTACCCTACCCTGCCAATCGCCTTCAATGCCGGTGCCAGCCCCACGGCGGCCTTCGCATAATCCGCCCACGGCGCATTGCCCACATCCAGCCGCGTATGGGCGCTGGCGACCGTCCAATGGTCGCCACCGCGCAAGCCGGCCAACTCCTCCCAGCCGACCGGCACCGAGATGCCCAAGCCCGGCCTGGCACGCGCCGACCAGGCCGCGATGGTGGTGGCGCCGCGCCCATTGCGCAAATAGTCGATGAAGATCTTGCCGACGCGGTTGCGCGGACCGCTCTTGAACGCAAAACGATCGGGCAGCGTGGCCGCCATATGCTCCACCACCTGCTTGCTGAACGCCTTCACGGTGTCCCAGTCGTAGTACGGTTTGATGGGCACCACGACGTGCAAACCCTTGCCCCCGCTGGTCTTGAGGAAGCAAGGCAAGCCCAATTCATCCAGGAAGGCATGCACCAGTTGGGCCGCTTCCTGCATCTGCGCCCAATCGACACCGGAGCCGGGGTCGAGGTCGAAGAGGATGCGGTTCGGCTTTTCATAGGTGCGCCCGAACGCGTTCTGGGTGTGGAATTCGATCACATTGAACTGGGCGGCGGAGAGCAAGGCTTGCGTAGTGCCCACCTCCAGCATGGGCGGATGGTCCGGGTCCAGCTCGCGCGGGAATTCCTTCAGGCCGCGCAATTTGCTGACATCGGCATGCTTCTGGAAGAAGAGCTCCGAGCCGACCCCGTCCGGCGCCCGCAGCAATGCCACCGGGCGGCCGCGCGTATGCTCGAGCATCAACTCCGCGACCAGCGCGTAGTAGCGGACCAGGTCGATCTTCTTCACCCCACTGGCCGCATCGACCAAGCGGTCGGGATTGGTCACCTTGAGTGAGGCGGGCAGTTTGCTTTGCACGGTTTCCTCCACATGGACCGGCTCTTCGCGGTGGATCTCGCCGGCTTGCTTATCCTTGCGCAAGCCCTGGAACACGGCATGGCGCACCGACCCGCCGCGCGTCCATTCGCCGTAACTGACCTCCGCCACCAGTTGCGGCTTGACCCAGTGGGCCTTGCGGGCGACCGGCTTGCTGGCGGCGAAAGGACTCTCGTCGGACTTCAGGCGCTTCAGTTTATCCGCAAGTTCGCGCAAGGTCTTGTCGTTGAAACCAGTGCCGACGTTGCCGGCATAATGCAGCGCGCCATCCTTGCCGTAGACGCCCAGCAGCAGCGAGCCGATACCGGTGCGGCTGCCTTGCGGGTCGGTGTAGCCGCCGATGACGAATTCCTGGCGCTGCGCGCATTTAAGCTTGACCCAGTCGCGCGAGCGGCGCCCGGTGTAAGCCGAATCGCGCCGCTTGCCGATCACGCCTTCCAGCCCCATCTTGCAGGCCGCCGCCAGCACTTCCTCCGGTGGCGCATCCAATACCGCGCTCAATCGCAAGGTATCGGTTTCAGCCCCCGCCAGCGCGGCTTCCAGCCTGGCGCGGCGCTCCGCCAGCGGCAGCCCGCGCAAATCTTCGCCATCGAGGTAAGGTGCGTCGAACAGGAAGTACACGATATTGCGCGTGCGCTTGCCATCAAATGCCTGCTGCAGCAGCCCGAAGTCGGGCCGGCCCTGTTCGTTGTGGACCACGATTTCGCCGTCATACCAGCCGTCGGGCAACTTCGCCTCGGCCAGCGCGGCACGCAGCGGCTCCAGCTTGTGCGTCCAGTCATTGCGGTTGCGTGTATGCAGCTTGATGGATTTGCCTTCCACGCGCGCCAGCAGGCGGTAGCCGTCGTATTTGACTTCGAACAACCAGTCTTCCGGCGTCGCCGGCACCGCGTCGACCAGCGTGGCCAGCTCGGGTTCCAGCTCGGCGGGAAGCTGCTTGACGCGCGGTGGCGCCGGTTTGCTGCGCGTGCCCGGCGCGGCGCGGCTGCGCGCCCCGCCGTTGGCCGCAGGGACCGCCACCGTGCCATCGCCATCGGCCGGCGCGCCGAGCGCCTTGACGCTGTCCGGCATTTCGTCCACCACACTGAACTCGGCGGCGGGACGGACGTATTCATCCTTCTCCTTGATCAGCAGCCAGGGTTCCTTGTCCTCCCCCTTGCCGCGCATGCGGACCAGCGCCCAGCGCCCATGCATCTTGTGGCCGTGCAGCTGGAACACCAGCTTGCCGGCCCGGTACCCTTTGCGCGGGTCGTCCACCGGCTCCCAGGTGCCGCGGTCCCAGATGATCACCTTGCCCGCGCCGTACTGCTTTTCTGGGATGGTGCCTTCGAATTCGTTATAGGAAATCGGATGGTCTTCGACGTGCACCGCCATGCGCTTGTCGTGCGTGTCGTAGCTCGGCCCTTTCGGCACGGCCCAGCTCTTCATGGTACCGTCGAGTTCCAGGCGAAAGTCGTAATGCAGCCGTCGCGCCCAGTGCTTCTGGATCACGAAGGCCAGCCGCCCCCGTCCCGGCTGGCCTCCTCGGGCGGGTTCCGGCGTAATGCTGAAATCCCGCTTCGCCTTATAAACCTTGAGTGCATCCTTCATGGCGCCACTGTAAGCGCCGCAGTGCGGCGGCGACCGTTCGGCAGCGCACCTTGTAAGCAGCTTTGGCAGATGTAACGGGTTGTAAAAGCCGTCAACTGGCGCGGCGGCGGCTTCGTTTTCAGCTCAGTGACACGACAATAGTGCACGACAACTGAAACGATTTATACCATTTTCACCGAGGAGCTTGACCATGAAGAAGACCATCGCCACCCTGATCGCCGGCCTGTTCGCAACCGCTGCCTTCGCACAAGCCCCGGCCCCTGCCGCCGATAACGCTGCCAAGCCGGCTGCCCCCGCTGCGACCCCGGCAACGCCCGCCACGCCGGCCGTTCCGGCAACGCCTGCCACCCCGGCGGACAAGGACAGCAAGGCCACTCCGGCAACCCCTGCTACGCCCGCTGTAGCCGCGACGCCGGCAATGCCGCACGATCACGCGGCCATGAAGGATGAAAAGAAGGCCAAGCAAACCAAGAAGGCCGCAGCAAAGGAAGTGGCCCCGGCTAAGGAAGCATCGACCAAGGATGCCGCCAAGGCCAAGTAAGCTGCGTTCCCGCCGCTCCCCTGCCGCCAGCGCGTCGCCGTCCAGCCGCCTCCAAAACGGTGGCGGCGCGCTGCAAAATGCGGTGTCAAAATTCGGTGTCAGGTCTGTCTTCTGGACACCCGCGCGGCTCCATTGAGAATCGTCAAACTTCTCGCGCAAATTTCGACATCTAGAATAACCCCTGCTTTATCGCAAGGACTGTCGTCGAGCCGGCGAGTATGTTCGCCTAATGAACAGACCACTTCGAATCGAGCTCGAGAACTCGCTCTACCACGTGACGGCTCGCGGTGACCGGCGCGACAATATTTTTCGGTCCGACAGCGACCGTATGACTTGGCTTTCGCTTCTCGGCGAAACCTGCGAGCGCTTTAACTTCGTGGTCCGGGCATACTGCCTGATGAGCAACCACTACCACATCCTGCTTGAGACGATTGACGGACAGCTCGGCCGCGGCATGCGCCATCTCAACGGAAACTACGCACGCTACTTCAATCGCACGCACAGTCACGTTGGCCACCTGTTCCAAGGGCGCTACAAAGCCATTCTTTGCCAGAGCGATCTTTATCTCACCGAACTCTCGCGGTACATCGAGCTGAATCCCGTCCGCGCGCGAATGGTGGCCCGGCCGATCGACTGGCTTTGGAGCAGCTATCGCGCGAAGCTGGGGATCGTTGACTCACCACCCTGGCTGTGCTTCGATACGATCCTCTGCAACTTCGGCAGTGACCAGTTGTGCGCACGACAGGCTTATGCGGACTTCGTCCATGCTGGCATTGGCGGCGGCAGTCCATTGGCCACCGTACGTAATCAGCTGGTGTTGGGTGACGACGCTTTTCGGTCCACACTCATTGGAATCGAGCCCGTCGGGAACGCACTGGAAATCAAGCGCGTTCAGCGGCGGGCACTTGCACGTCCCTTGCAAGCGTACTTTGCCCAGTTTCGAGATCCCAAAGAAGCCATGGCTCAGGCCTACCTGTCTCTTGGCTACTCGATGCCCGAGATTGCGCTCTATGCCAGAGTCTCCGTGAAAACTGTAAGCCGCGCTGTCCACGCATTCGCAACTGAAAAGAAAACGTCTTGAGAAAAATCAAAAGTGCTCGTTCGGTGTCCGATTGTCAGACCTGACACCGAATTTCAGCTTGGCTTAGCGCTGTTCGCTGGCCAGGCGGGTTTCCAGCCGTTTACGGCCGGCGGCGGCGATCGTCCGGCAGCCGTTGCTGTCGATGTAGGCGGCGCTCCCCTCTTTTGCCGCGCGCTGCTGGCGTCCCCAAAGGTCATTCACTTCCGGATGCGCGGCGATTGCCAGGTCGCAGGCCAAGTCCTCGACGGTATCGATGCTGCGGCGCAATTGCGCCACCACTTCCGGATGGTCGGTAAAGCGGTAGCTGTCAGCCGACACGGCGGTCAGGCTGTCGACAAACACCACATTTTTGCAAGCGCCCGCCTCGCACGATTGCCAGCCCCAGCTCGTGCCGCCAGCGGTATGGCCGGGCGTGCTGTAAGCCCGGATCGCCAATGGACCAAGTTTGACCACTTCACCGTCCGTCACCGCTTGCACCTTGGCCGATCCGGGGAAGTTCGACAGGCTGCCGAACTGCGGATCGATCCTGGGCGATATGCCGGTGCGCATCGCTTCGACATTGCCGCCGCCGGCCAGGACGGTGGCGCCGGTCAGCTTTTGCAAGGCGGAGATGCCGCCGGCATGGTCTTCATGCGAATGCGAGCTCAGGATGTATTTCACGTCCTTCAGCTTGAAGCCCAAGGTCTTGATGTTGGCAGCTACCACATCGGCCCCCTTGGCGGTCGTGCCGTCGAGCAGGATGTGGCCTTGCGGCGACGTCACCAGGATGGCGCTGATGCCGGCGGTGCCCACGTAATGGGTGTTGCCGTACATCGTGAACGGCTGCTGCGGCGCGCTCCAGTCACGGTCTTGCGCGGCGGCGGCAGTCGCGAATGCGGCGAGGATGAGGGATGCGAGGACTTTCATTGGTCTCCTTTGGGGGTGATGTACAGGCCGGAGTGCATTTGCGAACCACGGTCGCCACGCCGGTAACTGCGATAAATGGGTTGGCCGCCGGCATCGCGTGCGCAGCAGGTGCATCCGCCGACATGTTCGGCTTCTTCAATGCCGGCCGCGCGCAACTGGTGTTCTGCAATGGCGCGCAGGTCGAGATGGCGATGCGACGGTAACAGCACATCGCGCGGCATCGCGGCGAAGCGCTGGGCGAAATCCTCCGCCAGCTGTTCGCTTACTTCATAGCAAGCCGCGCAGATGGTCGGCCCCACCGCGGCCACGAGCGGAGCACCACTGCGCCCGATTGCGGCCAGGGCGGCGGGGATGATGCCGTCGTAGAGGCCGCGCCAGCCGGCGTGCACGGCGGCAACCTGCGAACCGTCGCGGCGCGCCAGCAGGAGCGGCACGCAATCGGCGGTGATGATGCTGACCGGCAGGCCGGGCACTGCGGTGTGGAAGCCGTCCGCGTCGCCTATCGGGTGATGCGGCACTTCAACAGCGGCGACGCGCGTGCCGTGCACCTGGCGCTTGTGCGGGCGCAAGTCCCACATGGGCACCAGGGCCGGCGGCACCAGCGCCTGGGCCGTACCGAAACCGTGGCGGATGCCCTGGATGCTACTCAACAGACTGCTTGTGACCATTTTAGCCTTCTTGTGACATTTGTCGCAATCATAGCGAAAAAAGACGGCGTCCGCTAGTGCGGTACGCCGTCAAGGGCTGATCGGTTGGGATTAGTTCCAGTCGCCGCCCAGGGAACGGATCAACGCGACCGTGGTCACGGCGCGGTCGCCACGCAGTTGCACGGCATTGCGCTCCACGGCGGCCAGGTTGCGCTGCGCATCCAGCAAGTCCAGGTAGCTGGAGCGGCCGGCGTCATACAGTTTTTGCGCCAGGTCGGCCGAGCGGCGCGCCGACACCAGCGCGTCGTCGATCTGGGCAGTCTGGCCACCCAGGATGCGCAGGCCGGCGAGGTTGTCTTCCACCTCGGCAAAGGCGCTCAGCACGGTCTGGCGGTAGCCGGCCACCGATTCTTCCAGCGCGGCTTCGCTGCGGGTCACGTTGGCGCTATTGCGGCCGCCGTCGATCAGGGGCATCGACAGCAAGGCGCCCAGCACCCAGGAGCGGCTGCTCCACTTGAACACGTCGCTGAAGTGGCCGGATGCGCCGCCGCCATTGGCGGTGATGTCCAGCGCCGGGAACATGGCCGCGCGGGCCACGCCGATGCGGGCATTGGACGCTTCCATCGCTTTCTGCGCGGCGGCGATGTCCGGGCGGCGTTCCAGCAGCGACGACGGCAGGCCGGCGGGGATCGCCGGCAGCAGCGCCGAATCGAGCAGCGGGCTGTTGCCGGCCGTGTAGGCGGCGGCCGGCTTGCCCAGCAGGACGGCCAGCGCGTGCTCGGTCGTCGCGCGGCGGCGCTGCAGGCCGATCGCTTCGGCGCGGGTGGTCGACAGTTCGGTCTTGGCGCGCGAGAGGTCGAATTCACCGATGTCGCCCAGGTCGAAGCGGCGCTGGTTGACCTTCACACTCTCTTCGCGCAAACGGACCGTCTGCTCCACAGTCGCCAATTCGGCGTCCGTGGCGCGCAGGCGGAAATAGGTCTGTGCCACGTCGGCTTGCAGCGACAGCAGGACGGAGCGGTAATTCGCTTCCACCTGCGCGGCGTCGCCACGGGCCGCGGCCACATTGCTCGATACGCGGCCGAACAGGTCCACTTCATAGCTGGCCGTCAGGCTGGCGTTGTAGGTGGTCTGCGGCGCAATGTCGGTACTGGACGGCACCCCCAGCGACAGCGCCGAGGCGCGGGAGCGCTGGGCGCCGACACCGACGCCGATCTGCGGGATGCGGTCCGCTTCGGCGATGCCGGCGATGGCGCGCGCCTGCTTGACGCGGGCGGCCGCCACGGCCAGGTTGGCGTTGTTGCGGGTGGCTTCGGCGATCAGCTCATTGAGGGCCGGATCGTTGAAGGCCAGCCACCATTCGCCGCGCGGCTGGCGCTCGGCGTTCTGGGCTTGCTTCCAGCGCGTGCCGTCGGAGGCCGTCACCACTTGCGACTCCTTGAAGGCGGTCGGGGTGTCGACTTGCGGCTGCTTGAATTCAGGCGCGGCGCACGCGGTCAGCAGCAGCGCTGCCAGCAGGGGTGCTACGCCCTTTGCAATCATTTGTTTCATCAGTGGGTCCCTTCCAGTTGCGGGGCAGCCTCGGCTGCCGGGGATTTCTTCTCAAGGCGCTTGGCCAGGGTGCGCAGCAGGACGTAGAACACCGGCGTCAGGAACAGGCCGAAGAAGGTCACGCCCAGCATGCCGGCGAACACCGCCACGCCCATCGCATGACGCATCTCGGAACCTGCGCCAACCGAGAACACCAGTGGTACCACGCCCATGATGAAGGCGATCGACGTCATCAGGATCGGGCGCAAACGCAGGCGGCAAGCTTCCAGGGCGGCCTGCAGGATGGTGCGGCCGTGGTCCTCCAGCTCGCGCGCAAACTCCACGATCAGGATCGCGTTCTTCGACGCCAGGCCGACCAGCACAAAGAGCGCGATCTGCGTGAACACATTGTTGTCGCCGCCGGTCAGCTTGACGCCGATCAGGGCGCACAGGATCGACATCGGCACGATCAGGATCACGGCCATCGGCAGGGTCCACGATTCGTATTGGGCGGCCAGCACCAGGAATACCAGCAGCACGCACAGCGGGAACACGTAGATCATGGTGTTACCGGCCAGGATTTCCTGGTAGGTCAGCTCGGTCCATTCGTAGCCCATGCCCTTCGGCAGGTTTTCCTTGACGATCGCTTCCAGCGCGGCCTGGGCCTGGCCGGACGAGAAGCCGGGCGCCGGGGCACCGTTGATCTCGGCCGATACGTAAGCGTTGTAGCGCTCCACGCGGTCCGGGCCATAGCTGTCCTTGACGCGCATCAGCGACGACAGCGGGATCATTTCGCCCTTGTTGTTGCGCACTTTCAGCTGGGCGATCTGCTCGGCCTGGGAACGGAACGGGGCGTCAGCCTGCACGCGCACCTGGTAGGTGCGGCCGAACTGGTTGAAGTCGTTCACGTACAGCGAACCGAGGTTGATCTGCAAGGTCTGGTAGATGGTCTGCAGCGGCACGCCCAGCTGCTTGGCCTTGGCGCGGTCCACGTCCGCGAACAGCTGCGGCACATTGATCTGGAAGCTGGAGAACACACCGGCCAGGCGCTTGTCCTGCCATGCCTTCATCTGGATCGCCTGCACGGCCTTGTACAGTTCGTCGTAGCCGGCGTTGTTGCGGTCCTCGATCATCATCTTGAAGCCGCCGGTGGTGCCCAGGCCGTTGACTGGCGGCGGCGGGAACACCATCACGAAGGCGTCCTGTACGGCGCCCATGCGCTTGTTGATCTCCGCGGCGATCGCCTCACCCGACTGGGATGGGTCGGTACGCTCGTGGAATGGCTTCAGCGTGGTGAACACGATACCGGCGTTCGGCGCGTTGGTGAAGCCGTTGATCGACAGGCCCGGGAACGCCACCGATGCTTCCACGCCAGGGATTTCCTTGGCGATGTCGGACATCTTGCGGATCACCTGCTCGGTGCGTTCCAGCGACGCGGCATCAGGCAGCTGGGCGAAGCCCACCAGGTACTGCTTGTCCTGGGCCGGCACGAAGCCGTTCGGCACCACCTTGAACATGATGCCTGCGGCAACCGCCAGCACCAGGTACACCGCGACCGATGCGCTCTTGCGCTTCAGCACGCCCTGCACGCCGGTTTCATAGCTGTGCGAAGCGCGGTTGAAGAAGTTGTTAAACCAGTGGAAGAAGCGGCCGAACAGCTTGTCCATGATGCGGGTCAGCGCATCTTTCGGCGCGTCGTGCGGGCGCAGCAGCGTTGCCGACAGGGCCGGGGCCAGGGTCAGCGAGCAGAAGGCCGAGATGACGGTCGAAATGGCGATGGTCAGCGCGAACTGGCGGTAGAACTGGCCGGTCAGGCCGGACACGAAGGCGATCG
>CBFGQI010000065.1:0-27166 GCA_965650885.1 uncultured Oxalobacteraceae bacterium | reverse complement strand
GCCATGCCGAGCACCCCCTCCAGGATGGCCAGGTCGTCCGAATCGACCAGCATGTCGCGCACAAAGCTCTGGTCAATCTTGATGCGCTTGGCCGGCAATTGCTTGAGGTAGAGCAAGGAAGAATAGCCGGTGCCGAAGTCGTCCAGCGCAAACGGCACCCCAAGCGCTGCGCATTCCGCAATGGTGTGGGAGACGTGGCCGATATCGTCCAGCGCGCTGGTTTCCAGCACTTCCAGCTTGATCCGGCCGGCCGCCACGCGCGGGTTGGCTTGCAGTTTGGCGCGCAGGCGCTCGACGAAATCGCGCTCCTGCAGCTTCGGGCTGCTCATGTTGACGCTGATCGCAACATCCAGGCCCTGCGCCAGCCATGCCTGGTGCTGGCGCAACGCTTCGTCCAGCACCCAGTTGTCCAACGAAGCGGCGATCGGGTGCCCCTCGACCAGCGGCAGGAAGTCTGCAGGTGGCAGCAGGCCGCGTTCCGGGTGCTGCCAGCGGATCAATGCTTCCACCGAATTCAGTTCGCCCGTCTGCAGGTGGACGATGGGCTGGTAGTGCAGCTCGAATTCACCTCTGGCAATGGCGCCGGCAATGGCGGCACGAGGCCCGTTCGCCTCGAGCCCGATCGGCGGCACGTCTTCGCCAAACAGCGCGTAGCGGTTTTTGCCCAGTGTTTTGGCGCGGTACATGGCCTGGTCGGCCTGGCGCATCAGCTGGTCGGCATCGATTTCCACCGATTGCGGATACACGGCAACGCCGACGCTGCCGGTGACTTTCAGCACCCGGCGCCCGACCTCGACGGGCGTCGCGACCGCTTCCAGCAGGCGCGCCACCATCGGCATGAAGTCGGCGGCATCCTGCAGGCCATCGAGCACCACCACGAATTCGTCGCCGCCCAGGCGGCATACGGTATCGCACTCGCGCGTGGCATGCGTCATGCGTTCGCTCAGCGCCACCAGCAATTGGTCGCCATACTCATGGCCCAGTTCATCGTTGACCGCCTTGAATCCGTCCAGGTCCAGGTAGGCCACCACCAGCCGGCTGCCGCGGCGCCGTGCCTGCGCCATGGCTTGCTGCAGGCGGTCGGCCAGCAGGCGCCGGTTCGGCAAGCCGGTCAGCGGGTCGTAGTGCGCGATACGGTCGAGATGCTGCGCCTGCAAGGTTTGCTTGGTGATATCGGAGAAGATGCCGACATAGTTGAGCGCCTTGCCGCGCGCATTGCGGATGCCGGTAATGGTCAGGCGCTCGACATACAGTTCGCCCGATTTGCGCCGGTTCCACACCTCGCCCTGCCAGAAGTTGTCATTGTGCAGGCGTTCCCACATGCCATCATAAAACTCCGCGCTTTGCCGGCCGGAGCTCAGCATGGCGGGGTTGCGGCCGCAAGCTTCGGCGCGCGTGTAGCCGGTGATTTTTTCAAAGGCGCCGTTGACGTCGATGATGGTGGCGTCGGCGGCCGTGATCATGATGCCTTCCCCGGCGTGCAGGAAAACGCTGGCGGCGAAACGCAGTTTTTCTTCGTTGCGCTTGCGTTCGGTGACGTCGCTCAAGGTGCCCGAAATGCCGATCACGGCGCTGTCCGCCCCCAGCGTCAGCCGGGCGAACACTTCGACCCAGCGGAAGCTCTGGTCGCGGTGGAGGTAACGGATTTCGTGACGGCAATACTCGGTTTCACGCCTGATCAGCGGCATGAAACGCTGCTGGTTCAGCTTGCGGTCTTCCGGCCACAGGTATTTGAGGAAGGGCTTGCCCAGGCTGTCCTGCACGGCATGGCCGGTCAACTCTTGCCAGGCTGGATTGAGGAAAGTCCAGCACCCCGCGGCATCCGTCTGGAACACGACCTCCTTGAGGTTGTCCAGCACGGATTCCGCGAGCCTTGCGCGCTGGCCGGCGTTGGGGAAGGAAGGTAGGGTAGACATCGGCCGATTGTAGTGGCCTTGCGCGCATCCAAAACATGCTCTGGATCAAATTTGTTTTATTTGTGAACTAGCTATCAAAATGATATTAAGCAAACAGGCCGTGCAGGTACCAGCGCGTTTCGTCGCTGCCGGGCGTGCGTTCGCGGAATACCCAGTAGTAGGCATGGTCTTCACCCTCGGCAATGAAGTAGTCGCGCGCTTGCGTCTCGCTCCACCAGCCCGCTTCGATGCGCTCGGCCGTCGAGACCATGCGCAAGGGCGAGCAATAGAAGGGACGGTGGTCGCGCATCAGCAGCTGGATCGGCTTGGGCAGCAGGAAGGCCGGGCGCGGCAAGGCACGCGGCGGCAATTGGGCCGCCACGTCGGCCGGACGCACTTTCTCGTGCAGCGGCACCCAGCGGTTGGCCACTTCGGGGCGGTAGTCGGCTTTCGGATAGGGTTGCAGCACATTGTCCGCCCCGAGCCGGGCCACCAGCACTTCGAACAAGCGCTGGCGGTCTTGCGGGCTGCCGCCCGGTTCGGGGAACAGCGAATCGCTGAGCGGCGCCATCGGCGCCACCTCGGCCGCTTCCAGCACCAGGCCGATGGCCGGCGCCGGCAATTCCACCTTGGCCAACCGTTCCTTGAGCAGGCGCACGATGTGCTCATCGCGCCAGGTGGGCTCGGCCAGCGTCACGTCCACCGGCGTGGGCGGGCAAGCCGCACGGCCGCGCTCATGCTCCAGCAGCAGGCGCAGGCGCGACACGGCGAACTGGTGGGCGCACAGCCAGCCGGTCAGCTGCTGCAGCAACCGGCAGGCGCCCGCCAGCAGCAGATCCGTGTTGTCGATGCGGCCGAACAGTTCCAGTTTGGCCTGGAAGCTGGGCGGCGCTTCCAGCCAGACGTGCATTTCGGGCGCCAGGCCTTGCGCGGCATCGAGCATGTCCAGCACTTCACTGCCGCAGCGGCGCTGCAAGCCGGGACGCGGCAGGCGCACCAAGTCGCCGATAGTGAGGCAGCCGATCCCGTCCAGCCAGCGCAGGTGGCGCTGCAGAGGCGGCAGCAAGCCGACCGGCAAGCGCTGCAGGCGGCGCAGCAGGCGGTCCAGCTTGAGGGTACGGCCGCCGCCCGCGCGCGCCAGCAGCCAGGCGCCGCGCGCCGTGGGCGCCACGCCCAGCACGCCGCTGAAACCGAGCTGGTGCAGGCTATGCCGCACCAGGCGGCACAGGCGGCGGATGCCGCCGAACAGGCGCAAACTGGCGCCCACGTCCAGCAGCAAGGTGGCCCCCTCGCCTTCGGCCACCTGGGGCGTGTACTGCAGCATGGCCATGGCGACCGCGTGCAGGGCTTCCTGTTCCAATGGCGGGGCGCGCTCGTGCATCTGGGCTTCCGGGGCCAGCATCAGGGCGCCGCTGCGGCGCATGCCGGGACGCACGCCCAGCAGATGGGCGCGGTACGACACCGCCAGCACGCCTTCCTGTTCCAGCACCACGGTGCACAGGTCATCCGACCAGGGCGGGCAGAATACTTCGAGCGGTAGCCGGGGCAGGTATAGGCCGATCCACAGACGCATGGCGTTGCAGCAAGGTTGGGGTTAATGGAAGGAACAGCGGCGTGTCGCGCTGCGGTCCGCGCCGTTTGACGAATTCGATATTGATGCCGCCGGGCGCCGGGCGCAGCGCCAGCCGCAGCGGCGCGGGCGAGGCATCCTGGGCGGCGGCAAGGGGCCGCAGCAGGAAGAACAGCGTTTCGCCGCACTGGGCCGCCAGGTGCAGGCGGCGCAGCGATTCGGTCCGGATATGCTGTTGCCACAGCAGCAGCGCGCCGCAACTGCCGCTGCGCAGGACTTGCTCGGCCGCCCACAAGCTGTCGGCGGTTTTACCGGTGTTGCGGATCCACAGCAGTTGCTGTGGCGGCAAATCCAGCGCCAGGGTTTGCGGGGTGTACGGTGGTTGCACCAGCGCAACTGGACGCTTTTGGCTGGCCAGCGATGGTTGCAATAATCGCAATTCACCAATGCCGGCTTGCGGCAAGAGCAATTCCGTCAGGACACCCACAGGCCAGCCCCCTCCCGGCAATTGGTGGGAGAACACTGGAATACCGGTATCCACACAGGACGTGGCTCCCTTGCTGAGTTGGGAGGCCAGCCAGAGGGCCGGGTGCAGGGGTTGTGGGTCGAGGAGCGCCATTTGCGGAAAATACTGTATATGCGTACAGTATAATCCTATGGGCGCGCGGAGAAAACCTGTTTCAGCGTTTGGGCTTCCAACACCGCTTCACCCCACCGGGCAAGCTGCTCTGGACTGGCTTTGGCAAGGCGCTTCCTCACCGCCGGTGACAATGCACCAAAGCGGTGACCAAGCTGGCGCTCAAGCACTTCCGCCGCCCCTTCTTGCCGACCTTGAGCGAGACCAAGCTTGATGCCACGCTTCTCCCCTCGCTTCTCACCTCGCTTCTCCCCTTTTTCAATCAACAATTGATCATATGGACTGAGCCATTCCATCTTGCGCCTCCTTTCAAGCCGTTTGATATTCCGCCACAACCGGAATTCCAATTCGGCCGGTAAGGCCAACAGCCAGCGGACGACCAGAAACAAATCAATAATACGCCGCTTACCCCATCCCCGTTCGTACAAAAGCCTGGTCAGGCGCCATAGCGCGGCATAGCGCGCTTCCGGCTTGCCACGCGTTTCTTGCGCCAGCAGATGCGCAGCCGTCACCCATTCAAAGATATTGCGTTCAAGCAGAAGTTCCTCAACCAGTTCCGCATACGCTTTGATATTCGCCACGGCAAACTTAATACCCATTTCGGTACCGAGCACGCTGATATGGAATGCGTCCTGACGCCAACGCTTGCCCGCATCAGCCAGAACCACCAAGCTTGCAACCGGCAGCCGATAGGCTTTGTACAGGCTGTAGTTGTAATCAAAAATGCGCTCCGCCAATTTGGGGTCGTGTTGCGCTTGCACTTCAATATGCAGCAAGATTTCTCGGCCATCGAGCAGAAAAACGCAAATAAGCAAGTCGGCAATTAAGGTATGTGGACCGCTTCTTCGGCTACCCTCGTTGATCTCCTTGTCGCACAAGCGTGGCGGGCGGCGCCAATCGATCATTTCCCAACACTGCGGAAAGAAGAAGGCGCAGAAATCTGCCAGATTGCGCTTGAGCGCCCACTTCCAAGGGGAGTCGTAGTGATCGGCCATTAGCTCAGCCTAATGGCGCGTGCGGGATGCCGCTATCGGTTTGCGCAAGAAATATCTGCGTCATCGCCCCGCTGGTAGAATCGGCAATATTGCCAACTTAACTTCCCAGAGCCATGCAACTGATCGGCGCCGTCCTGTTTGCCCTCGCTTTACTGCACACCTTCAGCGCGAAAGCGTTCGAGCGCTTGGCGCATAAGGTCCCGCGCCATCGCGGCTTGCTGCATTTGCTGGGCAAAGTGGAAGTGGTGTTCGGTTTCTGGGCCATGGTGCTGCTGGTGGTGATGGCCGTCGTGGCGGGGCCGCAGAACGCGATCGCTTATGCGGAAACGCAGCAGTACACCGAGCCGCTGTTCGTCTTTGTGGTGATGGTGGTGGCGGCATCGCGGCCGGTGCTGGACTTCGTGCAGCGCCTGGTCGACACGCTGGCGCGCGGCCGCCCCTTGCTGCAAGCGTGGATGGGGCTTGCGCTGGTGCCGCTGGCCGGCTCGCTGATCACCGAACCGGCGGCGATGACACTGGCCGCGCTGATGCTGGCGCCGCAAATCTTCCGCGACGGCGTGCCCGAGTGGCAGAAGTACGGCGCGCTCGGCGTGCTGTTCGTCAACGTGTCGATTGGCGGAACGCTGACTGCCTACGCCGCGCCTCCGGTGTTGATGGTGGCGGCGACCTGGCAGTGGGACAGCGCCTTCATGGCTGCCCACTTCGGCTGGAAAGCCACGCTGGCGGTAATCGTCAACGCGACGGCCATCACCTGGCTGCTGCGCGGGCACCTGCGCAACCGCTCCAGCGACGGCTCGCCTGCGCTGACGGCACGCGCACCAGCGCCGCTGTGGACCAGCATCATCCACCTGGCATTCCTGGCTGCCGTGGTGGTGCTGGCACACCATCCCGTGCTGTTCCTCGGCCTGCTCCTGTTTTTCCTTGGCTTCACCAGCGCCTATCCGCAGCACCAGTCGCCGCTGATCTTGAAGGAAGCCTTGCTGGTCGGTTTCTTCCTGGCAGGCCTGGTCGTACTGGGCAGCATGCAGCAATGGTGGCTGCAACCGATTGTCGAAAGCCTGCAGCCGGTGGCCCTGTTCTTCGGCGCCATGGGCTTGACTGCCATCACCGACAACGCCGCCCTCACCTATCTCGGCTCGCTGATCGACGGCATCACGCCGCAAGCGCAATACATGCTGGTGGCAGGCGCCGTGGCCGGCGGCGGCCTGACGGTGATCGCCAACGCACCGAATCCTGCCGGTGTCGCGCTGCTGCGAAAAGGATTCCGCGACGAATCAATCGGCGCCCTCGGCTTGCTGGCGGGCGCCCTGGCGCCGACTGCTGTTGCAGCCCTCGCATTCTTCTTGTAGGACAAGGCCGCGCTAGCGTAGCGCGCGCCTTGCGCACGCGGCTTACGCTATTCTGGTTCACATCCCGTTCACACCAATGAGGAGACCAGAATGAGCTATCTAGACCGCGACAAATTCGGCATCTATCGCGACCGCGACGATAACGATGGGCCAGGTCCGCGCCTGATGGGCGCCGATACGCTGATGGGCGAAGACGTCTATAACCGCCAGGAAGAGGATCTCGGCGACATCAAGGAAATCATGCTCGACATGCAGACCGGCCAGATTGCCTATGCTGTGCTGTCCTTCGGCGGCGTGCTGGGCATGGGCGACAAGCTGTTTGCCGTGCCATGGCAGGCATTGCAGCTCGACACGGTGAACAAACGTTTCATACTGGACTGCACCAAGGAAAAACTGGAGAATGCGCCGGGCTTCGACAAGGACCGCTGGCCCGACATGGCAAGCCCCGAATTCGGCACGCAGATCCATAATTTCTACGGCACCACCGCCACCGGCATGCGTACCTCGACCGGCAGCGTGATGGGTTCCGGCACCAGCACCATGCAAAGCGGCTCGACCACCGGCAGCAGTTACAGTGGCGGCTCGACCGGCAGCGAGAGCGGCAGCAAAGGCAATTACTGATTGGCAGGAATTGACGGTTTTGTGTCAGTTACCGCAGTAGCACAGGGCAGATAATCGGCTGGTGTATTAACCAGCCGAACTGCCATGCGTAAATTACTTGCCTTATTTTTCTGCCTCATCGCAAGCGCGGCTTGCGCCGGCGAACGCCCTGTCATCGCCATCCTCGGCGACAGCGTTTCAACCGAAATCACCGACTTCCTGTTGCCTTACGGCGTGCTACAGCGTACCGATGCCGCACAGGTGCTGGCCGTCGCCATCGAACCAGGCAGCACCATCACCATGAACACCGGCCTGCGCGTGCAGCCGGACCTGGATGCCGCAGCCTTCGACCAGCGCTATCCCACGGGCGCACACTATGTGATCGTGCCGGCCATGCAGCGCCACGCCCACCCGCCTATGCTGGCCTGGCTGCAGGCACAGGCGGCCAAGGGCGCCACCATCGTCAGTATCTGCGATGGCGCACTGGTCCTGGCCAACAGCGGCTTGCTGAAAGGCCGGCGCGGCACCGCGCACTGGGCCACCCACCAATACAGGGTCGACCAATACCCGGAGACCGAATGGCTGTCCAATGTGCGCTATGTGGTGGACGGCAAGGTCATTTCAAGCGCCGGCATCAGCGCAGCCATGCCGGTGTCCCTGGCGCTGGTCGAAGCCATCGCCGGCCCCGGCAAGGCCGCCGCTGTTGCCGCGGAGCTGGGCGTGGACGATTGGAGCAGCAAACATGACAGCAGCGGCTATGCGCCGGAATTCGGCCGCAACCTGAACGTCTGGCTCACGCATTACACGGACCGCTGGTTCCACTCGGTACAGCCGGTCGGGTTGCCGCTGGCAGCAGGTTTCGATGAAATCGCCCTGGCGTACACCAGTGATGCCTATCAGCGCACCCACCGTAGCCGGGTGCTCGCTGTCGCTGCCGGCGAAGGCCCGCTGGCCAGCCGCTTCGGCTTGAAGATCCTGCCCGACCGCGTGGCTGGCAGTGCCGACGCGCCTGCGGCAATGCTGCCGGCTCTCGACAGTACCCTCGACCAGGTGCTGGAGCGGATCGCCAAGGCATTCGGCGCCCGCACTGCCCATCGCATTGCACTGGAATTTGAGTACCCGGGCTACCCGCTGAGGTAAACTGGCGGCATGCCGCCACCACGCCCTTGCCGCATCGTCCTGCTTGCCTACGACGACATGAACTTGCTGGACCTGACCGGCCCGCTGCAAGCCTTCGCCAGCGCAGCCCGCCGCCATTCCGGTGGCGGGTTGCCCTTGTATGACACCGTGGTGGCCTCCGCGGCAGGCGGCATGGTCACCAGCAGCTCGGGCCTCGCCTTCGCCACCACAGCTGTTGCGGCACTGGACGGTGCATCCATCGACACCTTGCTGGTCCCCGGCGGCTGCGCGGGCGACACTTACCACGCCCCAGCGGCGCTGGTGGACTGGATACGCCGGCGCGCGCCCCATGTGCGGCGCCTGGCCTCGGTCTGCACCGGCGCCTTCATGCTGGCTGCCACCGGCCTGCTGGACGGCCGCCGCGTGGCGACGCACTGGGAATGGGCCGCCAAGCTGCGCAAGCTGCATCCGGCACTGACCGTCGACGAAGACAAGATCTACATCCGCGATGGCCAACTATGGTCGTCGGCCGGCGTGAGCGCCGGCATCGACCTGGCACTGGCACTGATCGAGGAAGACTATGGCCACCGCGTCGCCATCGAAACTGCACGACAGATGGTGGTATTCATGAAACGCGCCGGCGGGCAATCGCAGTTCAGCACTCCGCTGGCGGCGCAAGCGCGCGAGGGCGGCCGCTTCGCAGAGCTGCATGCCTGGATGGCCGCCAACCTGGACTCTGACTTGTGCGTGGAGCGCCTGGCGGAGCAGGCGCGCATGAGTACGCGCACCTTCGCGCGCGCTTATGTGGCGCAAACGGGTTCGACCCCGGCTGCCATGGTGGCAAGTATGCGGCTGGAGGCGGCACGCCGTGCGCTGGAAGACACGCGGCAGCCAATCAAGACGATTGCAGCGGCCACCGGACATGGCAGCGAGCAGAACCTGCGCCGCGTGTTCCAGCGCCGCCTCGGCACCAGCCCCGGCGAATACCGTGCCCGCTTCAGCGCTGCATCGACTCCCACACCTTCGTCAGGCGCTTGACGGACACCGGCATCGGGGTGCGCAGTTCCTGGGCGAACAGCGACACGCGCAATTCCTCCAGCATCCAGCGGTATTCGACCAGCTTCGGATCGGTGTTCTTGCCGGCCGACTTGTCTCGCATCAGGCGCTGGTATGGCGCCGCGGCATGGCTCCACTCCGACATCGCCTTGGCGTCGCGCGCGGGGTCGGCGCGCAGCTTTTCCAGCCGCACGTTCATCGCCTTCAGGTAACGAGGGAAGTGCGACAGCTGCGAGAATTCGTTCTCGATCAGGAAGCGCTTGTGCACCAGGCCTTGCAGCTGTTGCTGCATATCCTGCGCGACCTGCTGGTTGATGCCTTGCAGGCGCTTGGGCAGGCCGTGGTATTCGGTCAGTACTTGCGAGACCAGGCGGGCGATCTCGTTCACCAGCAGCACGATGCGGGACTTGCCTTCATCCTTGCGTTTGATGAAGCTCGCCTCGTCCACCGGCAGCGGGTCCTGCAGGCAGGCGATGTCGATGGCCTTGGCGATGATCTGGTCGCGCAATTCTTCCTGCGTGCCCATGGACATGAACTGCATGCCCATCTGCTGCAGGTTGGGGATCGACTTTTCCACGAACTTGATCTGGTCGCGCATTTGCAGCATGAACAGGCGGCGCAGGCCGATGCGGTGGGTGCGCGCCGCCACGTTCGGGTCGTCGAATACTTCCAGGTCGCAGTGCGTGCCTTTGTCCACCAGCGCGGGGAAGCCGATCAGGCTTAGCTTGCCTTGCGTGATTTCCAGCAGTTCCGGCAGCTCGCCAAACGTCCAGCTCGTAATATTGGTGTGTTGCGGCGCGCTGCCGCCAGCCGCTGCATCGCGCGCCGCGCCGACGGCCGCGCCAGGGCCGGCTGCGCTGCCGCGACCGGAGCCGGCCGCACCGCGCGCAGCATCGGCTGCGATGCCGCCATGCTTCGGCTTGGCCGCGCCCGTCGCTGCGCCGCCTACGCCGCCGGCCAATTGCGCCAGCTGGGCGGCGGAGGCTGGCGTGTTGCCGCCTTCGGCCATGCGCTGGAAGCTCTGGCGTGCCTGCAAGCCGTATTCGGCCTGCAGCGTGGCCAGGTTGCGGCCCATGTCGAGCTGGCGGCCATGTTCGTCGACCACCTTGAAATTCATGAAGTGGTGGGCGGGCAGCTGTTCGGGTTTGAAGTCGGAGCTCAGCACGCTGATGGTGATCTGCTTGCGGATGTCGGCAATGATGGCGTCGATCAGGTCGCCGCGCCCGAACTCGGTGCGCTCGCAGAACCTGGCGGCATACTCAGGCAGCGGCACCATGTGGCGGCGCTGCTTCTGCGGCAAGGTCTTGAGCAGCAAGTGCACCTTTTCCTTCAGCATGCCCGGCACCAGCCATTCGCAGCGTTCGCGCGAGAGCTGGTTCAGCGCGTACAACGGCACCGTGAGGGTGACGCCGTCGCGCGGGGTGCCCGGCTCGAAGTGATAGGACAGCTGCATCTCCATGCCGGCCGCCATCATCTTCTTCGGGAACAGGTCGGTCGTGATGCCGGCCGCTTCATGCCGCATCAGGTCGTCGCGGTTCAGGAACAGCAGCTTGGGATTGTCGTGCGAGGCATCCTTGTACCACTTTTCGAAACCGGCGCCGTTCACCACGTCGGCCGGAATCTCCTTGTCGTAGAAAGCTTCGATCAACTGGTCGTCCACCAGCACGTCCTGGCGGCGCGACTTGTGCTCCAGGTTCTCGATCTCGCGCACCAGCTTGTGGTTGTGGGCGAAGAATGGCGCGCGGGTGTCGTAGTCGCCGCCCACCAGCGCGTCGCGGATGAAGATTTCGCGCGCTTCGGCGGGGTTCCTGGCGCCGTAATTGATGCGACGCTGGCTGTACACCACGATGCCGTACAGCGTGGCGCGCTCGGACGCCGTGACCTGGGCCGGACGCTTTTCCCAGCGCGGTTCGCCCCAGGACTTCTTCAGCAGGTGGCCGCCGATCTTTTCGATCCACTCCGGCTCGATGCGGGCCACGCAGCGCGCGTACAGGCGCGTGGTTTCCACCAGTTCGGCGGCAACGATCCACTTGCCGGGTTTCTTCGACAGGTGCGAGCCGGGCCAGATGTGGAACTTGATGCCGCGCGCACCCAGGTAGGCGCCGCCCGGTTCGTCCTCGCCCTTGAAGCCGATATTACCCAGCAGGCCGGTCAAGAGCGCCATGTGCAGCTGGTCGTAGGTGGCCGGCAGCTCATTGGTGCGCCAGCCCTGCTCTTTCACGATGGTGAGCAGCTGCGAGTGCACGTCGCGCCATTCGCGCAGGCGCAGCTGGTTCAGGAAGGTGGCGCGGCAAGTGTCCATCAGCTGGCGGTTGGACTTCTTGTGCTCGATGGCGTTCTCGAACCATTTCCAGATCTTCAGGTAGCTGAGGAACTCGGATTTCTCGTCGGCGAACTTCTTGTGCGCCTCGTCGGCGGCTTGCTGGTGTTCGACCGGCCG
This sequence comes from uncultured Oxalobacteraceae bacterium, assembly GCA_965650885.1. Lineage (GTDB taxonomy): Bacteria > Pseudomonadota > Gammaproteobacteria > Burkholderiales > Burkholderiaceae_D > Rugamonas. The sequence continues at coordinate 15,505 of CBFGQI010000065.1, read as the reverse complement.
GTCGCGCGGGTCCTGCACCGACAGCGCGGAGGCGACGATCAGCACTTCGGTCAGGCAGTGGTATTCCTGCGCGGCCAGGATCATGCGGCCCACGCGCGGGTCGAGCGGCAGCTTGGCCAGCTTGCGGCCCAGTGGCGTCAGTTGGTTGTCGTCGTCGACCGCGCCCAGCTCCTGCAACAACTGGTAGCCGTCGGCGATCGCGCGGCCCAGCGGCGGCTCGATGAAGGGGAAGCTCTCCACGTCCGTCAGGTGGAGGGACTTCATGCGCAGGATGACCGAAGCGAGCGAGGAACGCAGGATTTCCGGGTCGGTGAACTTCGGACGCTGCAAGAAATCCTGTTCGTCGTACAGGCGGATGCAGACGCCATCGGCGACACGGCCGCAGCGGCCGGCGCGCTGGTTGGCGGCCGATTGCGCCACCGGTTCGATCTGCAGCTGCTCGACCTTGTTGCGGTAGCTGTAGCGCTTGACGCGCGCCAGGCCGGCATCGACCACGTAGCGGATGCCGGGTACGGTCAGCGAGGTTTCCGCCACGTTGGTGGCCAGCACGATGCGGCGCGCGTTGGTGGTGCGGAACACGCGGTCCTGCTCTTCCACCGACAGGCGGGCGAACAGCGGCAAGATTTCCACGTGCGGCGGATGGTGCTTGCGCAAGGCTTCGGCGGCGTCGCGGATTTCGCGTTCGCCGGGCAGGAAGACCAGCACGTCGCCGCTGCCGATGCGGCAGACTTCGTCGACGCCGTCGATGATGGCATCCATCAGGTCGCGTTTTTCGCGGGCGGCGGCAGTACGGGCTCCCTTGGCGTCGCCGCCTTGCTGGGCGCCGGGTACCACCACCTGTTCGCGTTCCACCGGACGGTAGCGTACTTCGACCGCGTACAGGCGGCCGGAAACTTCGATCACCGGCACCGGCGGCTTGCCCTCCTGCGTGAAGTGGCGGGCGAAGCGTTCCGCGTCGATGGTCGCGGACGTGATGATCACCTTCAGGTCCGGGCGGCGCGGCAGGATCTGCTTCAGGTAGCCAAGCAGGAAGTCGATGTTCAGGCTGCGCTCGTGGGCTTCGTCGATGATGATCGTGTCGTAAGCCTTGAGCAGCGGGTCGGTCTGGGTTTCGGCCAGCAGGATACCGTCGGTCATCAGCTTGACCGAAGCGCCTTTGCTCAGCGTGTCGTTGAAGCGGACCTTGAAGCCGACATGTTCGCCCAGCGGCGAGCCCAGTTCGACGGCGATGCGCTTGGCGGTCGACGAGGCGGCGATGCGGCGCGGCTGGGTGTGGCCGATCAAGCCTTTCTGGCCGCGTCCCAGCTCCAGGCAGATTTTCGGCAGCTGGGTGGTCTTGCCGGAGCCAGTTTCGCCGGACACGATCACCACCTGGTGCTTCGTCAGCGCCTCGGCGATTTCCGCGCGGCGGCCCGAAACCGGCAAGTCTTCAGGGAAGCTGATCGGCGGCAGCGGATTGCGGAATGCCTGCGCCGCCTCGCGTTCGGCGCGCTGCTCCGGCGTTTCGCGCCCGCGGCGCTCGCCCCGGTTCCCTTCGCCGCGCGCGCCGGCTTGCGCGCCCTCGCCGGCCTCGGAGCGCGCGGCAGCCTGTGCGCGCTCCACCGCGTCGCGGCCGCCGTCGCCACGTGCGCCGGATGCACCAGCGCCCTGCGGCGGACGCACTCTTTCCTGGCGGCTTTCGCGGCGGGCCGCGCCGGCGGCATTGCCACGCACGTATGCGTCGGCGCCGCGCCGCTGGCCCGGCTGACCGCCCGGCGGCTGGCCGGCCTGCGGCGCCGACGGTGCGCGCTGCACTTGCCGCCCCGGCTGGCCGGCCGGCCGGCGCTGCTCGCCTTGCGGGCGCTGGGCGCCAGGTTGCTGCGAAGGATTCTTTTTGCTTGCTTCAGACATCGTTTTTTGCGTAGTTTGGGCGCGAAAACCGCGCAGCGCATTATAATGCGCGGATAATGGAAAACCCTATCCAATTCGTCTCCTGGCTGCGCTCCGTCGCGCCCTACGTCCACGCCTTCCGCGGCAAGACTTTCGTGGTCGCCTTCCCTGGTGAACTGGTCGCCGCCGGCGCCCTGCCGGTGCTGGCGCACGACTTGTCGCTGCTGCATGCGCTGGATATCAACGTCACCGTGGTCTACGGCTCGCGGCCGCAGGTCGCCGAGCAGCTCGCGCTGCGAAACGTGGAAGGCCGCTTCCACAACGGCGTGCGCATCACCGACACGGCCGCCATGGAATGCGCCAAGGAAGCCGCCGGCGAACTGCGCCTCGATATCGAAGCGGCGTTCAGCCAGGGCTTGCCGAATACGCCGATGTCGCATGCCGCGATCCGTATCATTTCCGGCAACTTCATCACCGCCCGCCCGCTGGGCGTGATCGACGGCGTCGATTTCGAACTGACCGGCCTGACCCGCAAGGTGGACGCGGAAACCATCCACTCCATCATGGGTTCGGACGGCGTGGTGCTGCTGTCGCCACTGGGCTTCTCCCCGACCGGCGAAACCTTCAACCTGACCATGGAAGACGTGGCCTGCACCGCCGCCATCGCCCTGCACGCCGACAAGCTGGTGTTCATCACCGAAACGGCGATGATGCAGGATGCCGCCGGCGTCGACATCCGCGAACTGTCTTCGCACCAGGCGGAAGCCGTGCTGCAGGCGGGTTTCCTGCCCGACGCCACGGCCTACTACCTGAAGCATTGCGTCAAGGCCTGCAACAATGGCGTCGAACGTTCGCATATCGTGCCCTTCGCCATGGATGGCTCGGCCCTGCTGGAACTGTTCACCCACGATGGCGTGGGCACCATGATCTCGCACGAGAACCTGGAATCGCTGCGCCCGGCCACCATCGAAGATGTGGGCGGCATCATCAAGCTGATCGAGCCGCTGGAAGCCGACGGCACCCTGGTCAAGCGCGGCCGCGAACTGATCGAACGCGAAATCGAAATGTTCTCGGTCATCGAGCACGATGGCGTGATCTTCGGCTGCGCGGCGCTGTACGTCTTCCCCGAGGAAAAGATGGCCGAAATGGCATGCCTGACCGTCAACCCCGACGTGCAAGCCCAAGGCGACGGCGAGCGTATCCTCAAGCACATGGAAAACCGCGCGCGGGCGCAGGGCATCAGCAAGCTGTTCGTGCTGACCACCCGCACCGCGCACTGGTTCATCAAGCGCGGCTTCATCCCCGCCACGGTGGACGCGCTGCCGAAAGACCGCCAGCGCCTCTACAACTGGCAGCGCAAGTCGCAAGTCTTGATCAAGACCTTATAATCGATTTTTTTAGGAGCACCGAAGATGGCCCGTACCGTCCACTGCATCAAACTGAACAAGGAAGCCGAAGGCCTGGACTTCCCGCCTTACCCGGGCGAGCTGGGCAAGCGTATTTACGAATCCGTATCCAAGGAAGCCTGGGCCGCCTGGCTCAAGCACCAGACCATGCTGGTCAATGAAAACCGCCTGAACCTGGCGGATGTGCGCGCGCGCAAGTACCTGGCGGCGCAGATGGAGAAGCATTTCTTCGGCGAAGGCGCGGACCAGGCGGCTGGTTATGTGCCGCCTAGCGCTTAAGCAAAACCGCTAGAACCGGCACACCGGGGGTCAGACCCAAGGGTCTGACCCCGCCTTACCGGTTTATCCTTACTAAGTCAGCGGCTCGCCATCTCCGACCGCATCGCCCTGCACTGCCGCAGCTCGCAGCGCGCCAGGAACACTTTCCCATTATCGCAAGCCATCCGGTACACCTCCACCGGCCCCGGCGCCGTCACCAGCCCAGCCCCCTGCCCGCCGCGGCACTGTTCCGCATTGGCCAGCCGCTCCACCGTCGCCGATGAAATACCGGGTCGGAATTCCACCTTCTGCACTTCCACCCCATCGACCATCACCCGCTTGGCCTGGTCCGCCTGGGCCGCCTTGCGCTTGAGCGGCGCCTGCGCCACGTTGGGCTCTTTGTTCGTGAACGGGAGATAAGAACATGCACTCAACAAACCAGCAGCAAGCAACAGCAGGGACAGTCGTTTCATGGGCTCTTTCAGGAGAGAAGATCAGTACTTGACGGTACGGACGCCGTCGGGGGTTCCCAGCAGGCAGACATTGGCGCCGCGCGCAGCGAACAGGCCAACTGCCACCACGCCGACGATCTGGTTGATGCGCGTTTCCAGCGCCACCGGATCGGTGATCGCCAAGCCGGCCACGTCGATGATGTTGCCGCCATTGTCGGTCACGAAGATGTCGTCCGAGCCGGCCTTGGTGCGCACCTTCGGCTGGCCGCCCAGGGCTGCCAGTTGGCGCATCACGGCATTGCGGGCCATCGGCAGCACCTCGACCGGCAGCGGGAACTTGCCCAGGGTCTCTACCAATTTGGAACCATCGGCGATGCACACGAATTGCTTCGATACCGACGCCACGATCTTTTCGCGGGTCAGTGCCGCGCCGCCGCCCTTGATCATGTGGCCGGCCGCGTTGATCTCGTCGGCGCCGTCAATGTACACCGCGATTTCCGAAACCTCGTTAAGATCATGGACAGGAATGCCGTGACCGGCAAGGCGGGCAGCCGTCGCTTCCGACGAGGCAACCGCACCCTTGATGCGGTGCTTGATCTTCGCCAGTTCATCGATGAAGAAGTTGGCGGTGGAACCGGTACCAACGCCGATGATTTCACCGTCGACCACATATTCAATCGCGGAAATAGCAACAGCTTGTTTCAATTCGTCTTGCGTCATAGTTACAATGGATTCCATAAAGCGGATAGAAAAGGTGGCCTATTTTATCCGAACTGCCACCCTCACCCGGGAAAAACACCCATGAAGCCAAGTACCGTACTCATCGTGGATGACAGCCGCGTATCGCGCATGCTGACGCGCCAGCACATCCAGGTCCGCCATGCCGACTGGATCGTGGAGGAAGCCGCCAATGGCGACGAAGCCCTGGCCAAGGCGGAAGGTTTGCAGCCCGACCTGGTCCTGCTGGACGTCAACATGCCGGGCATGAACGGCGTCGACGCCGCTGCCGCGCTGCGCACCATGCTCCCCAACGCCCATATTTCCCTGCTGACCGCCAATGTGCAAGCCGCCACGCGCCAGCGGGCCGAAGCAATCGGCGTCGGCTTCATGGAGAAACCGATCACGGCCGAACGCATCGCGCAACTGATCGCGCCGCTGGAAGCCTGACATGGTCCGGTTGACCGATCTGGAGCACGACGCCCTCGTCGAGCTGTTCAATATCGGCGTGGGCCAGGCCGCGTCCGCCATGAGCGAGATCGTCAATGAAACGGTGGCCATGTCGGTGCCGGCCATCAGCTTCCTGACGCGGGCCGCGGCCGCCAAGCTGTTGGCCAGCCGCAGCACCGGCAATGGCCGCCTGTGCGGCATCAGCCAGCATTACAGCGGCGCCTTCGAAACCGAAGCCATCCTGATGTTCCCGGAAGAGAAAAGCCAGGAAATCGTACGCCTGATGGTGGGCGAATCGATGCCGCTGGCCGAACTGTCCGCCATGGAGCAGGAAGCGATGAGCGAGATCGGCAATATCCTGCTGAACAGCTGCATCGGCGCGCTGGCCAACCTGCTGGGCAGCGAATTGCATGGCTCGCTGCCGCACTATCACGTCGGCTACAGCAACGAAGTGCTGGCGCAAGCCGGCAGCGACGAAACCGCCGTGCTGATGCTGCACATCGAATTCGTCATCGAGCGCCAGCAGATCGCCGGCGACGTCGCCTTCATCATGGACATGACGGCGCTGCAGGACTTGAAGCAGCACGTGACGGCCTTCCTCGCGCGCTCGGTGGGCGGAGAGCGCCCATGAAGTGCTCGGTCGAATCGATGCCGTTGTTGCAGGGCGTGATCGATGCCATCGACATCGGCACGCTGGTGCTCGACGCGGACCAGCGCATCGTGCTCTGGAACCGCTGGATGTCCCAGCATTCGGGCGTATTCAGTGCCGAAACGCTGGAGCGCAACTTCTTCGACCTGTTCCCGGAACAGCGCGACAAGCGGCTCGAATCGGCCATCGTCCAGGCGCTGCGCAACAACCTGCCCTCACTGTTGTCGCAGACGCTGAACCGATGGCCCTTGCCGCTGTACGCCAACAAGGGCGCCGCCGAAAAGGGCGAGCGGATGCAGCAACAGATCACGGTCACCCCGCTCAACCTGCCCGGTAATGAACGCTACTGCATGGTCCAGGTCAGCGACGTCACGGCCGCCGTGCAGCGCGAGAACCTGCTGCGCGAGCAAGCCGTAGCGCTGCGTTCGCAAACCCTGCTGGACGACCTGACCGGCGTCGCCAACCGGCGCCACTTCGACATGGCGATCGACCGCGAAGCACGCCGGGCGCGCCGCATGGGTTCCCCCTTGTCGCTGATGATGCTCGATATCGATTACTTCAAGGCGTACAACGACCATTACGGCCACCAGCAGGGCGATGCCTGCCTGGAGGCGGTGGCTGCCGCCCTGTCGACCATGCAGCAGCGCCCGGCCGACCTGTTCGCCCGTTACGGCGGCGAGGAATTCGCCGTGATCCTGCCCGATACTCCGGGCGATGCCGCCGTCATGATGGCCAATGCCATGTGCCGCAAGGTACGCGACTTGCGCATCCCGCACCAGGCGACCAAGGCGGACGAACGCATCGTCACCATCAGCATCGGCGTCGCCAGCACCGACAGCGGCCTGCCCGGCGAAGTGTATGACTTGATCAATGCCGCCGACCGTGCCCTGTACCAGGCCAAGGCTTGCGGCCGCAACCGCGTCGAGTCGCTCTGAAGCTAAAACAGTTCGATGCCGAAGCGCCGCACCGCGATTGCGAACAGCGCGAAGCAGGCTACCGTCAGCAGCACGCTCACGCCAAGTGTCGGCCAGAAGCCCAGGCGCGGCAGCAGCCAGGGAAACGCCAGGAACATCGGCAGCGTCGGCACCACATACCAGAAGGTGTACCAGGCGTGGTTGGCGATCTTGTCCTGCGGCTGCCGTTCCACGTGCAGCCAGATCAGGGCCAGCACGGTCACCATCGGCAGCGCCGCGACCAGGCCGCCAAGCCGGTCGCTGCGCTTGGCGAATTCCGACACCGCCACGACGATGCCGGCGGTGACGAGGTACTTGAATACGAGCCAGGCCATCGGACTGCCCTCCTTATATGGCGGACATGCCAAACAGCGCATGCTGGCTGGCGGTGTGGAAATCGCGCCAGGCGCGGTTGATGTCTGAATCCTCCTGCGCCGCGCGCAGGCCGCAGTAGGGGTAGATGCCGCCCACCGCGCGCCGCGCTGCCGCCACCAGCGCTATGCAAGCCTCGCGCAAGCTGGCATCGAGCCCGCTGTCCATACCGGCATCGGCTTGCGCCTCAACTTGTGCCTCCACTTGCGCCCATGCCTGTTCGAGCAGCGCATACATGCGCTCGCGCGCGCCTTCGAGCGCCATGCCCGTCCGCGCCAGCGCATCCTGCGCATCGGACGGCGGCTGGCGGCGCGCCGCCACCATGTCGTGCGCCAGCGCCAGGAAGTGGCGCGCCATGCCGGACAGGTTGCCCGCCAGCGTGACCCAGGCCAGCAGCATAAAGGGGAAGCGGTATAACGGCCCCGGCGCCGTCGCATGGCGCGGGTCGATGGCGAAGCCGTGGCTGGCCGGCACCCAGGCGCCTTCGATACGGTAGCTGTGCGAGGCGGTGCCGCGCATGCCGAAGGTGCGCCAGGTCGGCTCCACCACCACTTGCGCCGCCGGCACCACGAAGGCGCGGATGGCCGGCGCACCATCCGCTCCCGCCAGCGGCTCGCCGTCTTCGCGCAAGATGGCATTGAGCGTGAAATGCGTCGCCATCGGCGCCCCGCTCGCAATGTCCCAACGGCCCGTGATACGGTAGCCATCGCCCTCCTTGTCGGCGAAGCCGGTTGGCGCTCCGCTGCCCGCCAGGCATACCTTGGGCGTGCCGATGATCTCCGCTGCCGTCGCGGGGGGCAGGAAGCCGGCAAACCAGCCGGCGCCGGCGCACAGGGTCACCACCCAGCCCATGCTGCCATCGGCTTCCGCAATCGCTTCTTCCAGCCGCACCACTTGCGGCAGGGGCAACTCCGCCCCGCCGGCGGCACGCGGCGCGAGCATGGTCAGCCAGCCCTGTTCGTGGATGAGCGCCTGCTGGTCTGCCAGCAGGAAGCCCGCAGCTTCGGCGCCTGCCGCACCGGCGCGGATGCGTTGAATGTTAACTTTCATATGCAATCTGTGACAGAATTGCGAGCATTCTAACCTTGGAGACACATATGCTGCGAACCACCCTGCTCTGCCTGGCAGCCGCCCTGCCCCTGGCTTGCCACGCCGCCCCGCTGAACGGCCAACTCACCCAGCGCGCGGTACTGAACCTGAACGTGGCGAAGCAGGTCGCCGCGGCAGCCGAGGCGGAGGCGCGCAGGAACAACTGGAACGTATCGATTGCGGTGGTGGACGAGGCGGGCCAGCTGATGCACTTCATCCGCATGGACGATACGGCCAATTCATCGGTGGCAGTGGCGCAAGGCAAGGCGCGCCACGCGGCCAACTACCGGCGCGACACCAAGTTCCACCAGGATGTCCTGGAAAAAGGCAATACCGTGGTACTGGGCCTGCCGGATTCGCTCCCGCTGGAAGGCGGCGTGCGCCTGGTGGCCGACGGCAAAGTGATCGGCGCCATCGGCGTGTCGGGCGTCCAGGCGCCGCAAGACGCCCAGATCGCCCGTGCCGGCGCCGCCCTGTTGAAGGATTAAGTCGCCGACAGCGCCAGCACCACCAGGGCGTACATCGTCAGCACGATGAAGGTCACGATCAGCAGCGCGCAGGTGCGCCACAGGGCGCCGAAGCGCGACAAGGCATAAGTGCCGCGCAGTTGCAGGAACATGTGCACCGGCGGCACGAAGGCGAACAGGCTGGCGGCCCAGCCCTCAAAGCCGAAGTAGCCCAGTGTCGCCACGGCCGTGAACAGCAGCGACATGAACGACAGCGAGTACAGCGAGAACACGGCGTGGTCGTACATCGAAATGCCGCGGCGCCAGAAGAACATCAGCCACAGGAAAGGCATCGAGATCGGCACCAGCAGGAAGGAATACTTGTAGGCGGCGTTCTTCAGCTTGTACTTGGCCAGCTCCGGATTCTCGACGGCGTGGGCAATGCCTTTGTTGATCCAGGCGATGTCGGAATAGGTGCCGCTCTTGTCGCCCGCCTTGGCTTTGTCCGGCGTCATTTCGGCTTCCACATCGCGCAGGACTTCTTCCAGCACACCAGGGCTCTTCCCGCTCTTCGCCGGCTCCTTCGCGCTGTCAGGTTTGATGGATTCGGTGAACTTGGTGGTGCCCGTCATCGCGATCTTCCCGGCGGCCAGGGCGCTATTCAGGCCGTCGAGCTTGTCCTGCGCTTTCTTCAGGCTGCGCTGGTAGCTTTCCACTTCCTCAGGGTCGGCAGCTTTCAGTTCCGCTTCAAGTTCCGCGATATGCTCACGCTGCGAAGCGATCTTCTCGTTCATATTCTTTTCAAAGGCAGCCTTGCCATTCTTGCCTTCGTTGACCGTCGTCGGACCGGCACTGGTACCCATGGTCAGCGAAAAGACGAAGAACATGAAGAACATCATGAACAGGAATAGCGCCAGCGGCGACACGAAACGCGTGCGCTGGCCGTCGATATAGCGGCGCGTCAGCTGGCCCGGACGGGCGATCAGCAGCGGCATCGTGCGCCAGCCTTTGGTATCGAAGTGCAGCAAGCCGTGGATCAGCTCCTCGCCCAGGTGCAGCACCGACTTGTGCAAGTGGCCCTTCTGGCCGCAACTGCCGCAATAATTCGCCGTGACCGGTGTGCCGCAGTTGGCGCAAGGGGCGTTGTGCGCATGGGCCTCGCCCTTGCCGGCATCGCCTTCCACTTCCTTCGCCACCAGGCTTGCCGTCACCAAGTCGCCTGCCGCTTCCACTTCGAGTCCCATAGCTGCCGCTCCGCCAATTGCAAAGTTTGCATATTAGCAAATTATTGATCCTTATTGCCAAGGATGCCCGCCACAGCCCCGACAGTCGCGCCGACGCCCGCCCAAGGCATCGGCCTGGTCCCAGCCAATCTGGACTCCCTTCGCCATGACGGCGATCATCGCGACAAGTAGCGGCGCCGAGAATTGCCGCTGCACCAACTATGGCTCAATTGGCTACGTCAATAAAGAGAGTACGCGGCACGCGGGGCAACGGCCGCAAAGCTTGGATCGTAAATTTCACGGTCCAATCCTCGCCGTTCAAGCCCAAAGTACGGAAGTTTTGTAAGGCAAGCCATCCGAGGGAGTAAAGCGACTCCTGTAATGCATCGTCGGGCCGTTTCTGCATATTCGGGTGTATTTCAAATACCTTATCCTTGCCGACGTCGCTCCAGCGAATGATGTTGTCAGCGAGATTCAGCGTTGCTTCAACTGGGACCATTTCACCTAGCCCACCTACATTGATGTAACTAAGCCGATCCCAAAGATTGAACGTGACATAGGCATGCTGCGTACAAGCGGACAGTCTCTGTTGCGGCCATGTACGCACTTCGTCGGCAAAAGCCTGGGGCTGCGATGCGGCAGCCTGCGCCCGGCAAGCTTTCGGCACCATTTCCAACCTATGATGTGCCCAACGCATGGCGGTAACAGGATCACGCCCATCACGCGCATGGATTTGCACCAGCCTCGGGAGCGCTGCATGCTCGTTCTTCTCGAGCGCAACCTCATAATAGACAGCCGCTTTTTGCCAGTCGCGAGCAATACACGGCCCCATTTCCGACAAGTCACCAGCCAGTAGCAGGACCTTGGGATCCTCGGCTTGAGCACGCTTATTAAGCTCCGCCAGCGCAGTATTGCAAGCCCCGCTGCGCGCATTGCGCCAGATCGACCGCGTGCTGTAATGCTCCTCCCAATCCGGGCGGTGCAACAGCATAGGTTCTACGACAAATCCTGTTGCCGCGAGCAATATGGTGGGCAGTGACATGGCTTTACATAAATGCTTGGAAAGCCAGCATTGTAGCAATCAGAAGAACAACCTACGCGGCAAGTTTTTCGGCGAGGACGGACTTTGCAGGAAGTCACGCAACATGTCTGCGTAGATGCCGATATCGAGCTTGTGCAGGTAGGCCAGGACGAAGAAGTCGGCCAGCACTTCGGCCTGGGCCTCCATATTGAAGTCGCACAGGCGCAGCTCGGGCGACACTTCGTAGTCGTAGCTCAAGCCGAGGCGGATGGCGCCGCGCCAGATCACGGGATAGCCAAGCTGGTGCTGCCACACATGCGCCATTTCGTGCATGAACCAGTGCTGTTCGCGTTCGGTGGCGAGCGAGAAATCGTCGCGGTAGCGGGAAACGTGGAAATACAGTTCGCCGTTGGGCGTGATGCAGACGTCTTTGCGCTGCAGGAAGGGGATGAAGCGGGTGTTGTGGACGCGCACCCGCTTGTAATCGATCGCGCTGCCGAACACCAGCCGGGCCAGCGCGGTCTCGCCCGACGTCAGCGGCCGGGCGATGAGCTCCATCAGTGCCGCAGCGCGCTGGCTGCCTTGGCGATGGCGGTGATGCGGTCCCAGTCGCCGGCTTGCATGGCATCCTTCGGCGTCAGCCAGGAACCGCCCACGCAGGCGACGTTCTTGAGCGACAGGAAGGCTGGCGCGGTATCCTGCGAAATGCCGCCGGTCGGGCAGAACACCACGTCCGACAGCGGGCCGGCAATCGCGTTCAGCATGCCGACGCCGCCGGCAGGGACAGCCGGGAACAGCTTGAGCTGCTTGAAGCCCTGCTCGCGCGCCTTCATCACTTCCGATGGCGTCATCACGCCCGGCAGCAACGGCAGGCCGCTGGACTTGGCGGCGCCGATCAGCGCATCGGTCAGGCCCGGCGACACGCCGAACACCGCGCCGGCATCGCGCGCGGCAGCGAATTCCTCAGGCTGGGTCAGCGTGCCGACGCCGACGATGGCGCCTTCCACCTGGCTCATGGCGCGGATCGCGCCCAGGCCGTGCTGGGTGCGCAGGGTCACTTCCAGCACGCGGATACCGCCCGCCACCAAGGCTTTGGCCAGTGGCACGGCGTGGTCGGGGTCGTCGATCGCGATCACGGGAATCACGGCCGAAGTACGCATAATCTCGAGCAGGGTCATATCTCAGGCTTTCTTGGCAAGGAAATCTTCATCGGAACCGGGCACGGTATTGCCCACGTTATCTTCGCCGTGCAGCGGCACGGTGGTCTGGATCGGGGATGGCAGCGGGAAGCTGGTCGCGCCCTGCTCCGCCGCGCACACAGTGTTGCGGAACATGGAGAACAGTTCGCGGCCCATGCCGATCTGGTTCGGCGACAGGTCGGCCTGCGCCATGGAGCGGCCATGCCAGACATCGGACGACACCAGGGCTTCCAGCGTGCCGGTAGCGGCGTCGAGGCGGATGATGTCGCCGTCGCGCACCAGGCCCAGCGGGCCGCCGGCCAGGATCTCCGGCGACACGTGGATCGCGGCCGGCACCTTGCCCGAAGCGCCGGACATGCGGCCATCGGTCACCAGGGCGACCTTGCGGCCGGCATCCTGCAGGTTGGCCAGCGCCGGTGTCAGGGCGTGCAGTTCGGGCATGCCGTTGGCCTTCGGGCCCTGGAAGCGGATCACCGCCACGAAGTCGCGATCGAGCTTGCCGGCCTTGTAGGCTGCCATGAAGGCTTCCTGGGAGTCGAACACCAGGGCGGGCGCTTCCACGCTGCGGTGTTCTTCCTTGACGGCCGATACCTTCATGATGGCGCGGCCCAGGTTGCCCTGCACCAGCACCATGCCGCCGTCTTTCGAGAACGGCTCGGCGGCGCCGCGCAGCACTTTCTCGTCGGCGCTCTTGAGCGGGGCCTCCTTGAAGATCACGCCGCTCGCATCCTCGTTCAGGAAGGGCTCGGCGCAATGCTTGCGCAAGCCCTTGCCCAGGATGGTGTTGACGTCGTCGTGCAGCAAGCCGGCGTCGAGCAGTTCGCGGATCACGAAGCCGGTGCCGCCGGCGGCGTGGAAGTGGTTCACGTCGGCGTCGCCGTTCGGGTAGATACGGCACAGCAGCGGCACCACGGCCGACAGTTCATTGAAATCGTCCCAGTCGATCACCACGCCGGCCGCCTTGGCGATCGCCACCAGGTGCAAGGTGTGGTTGGTCGAACCGCCGGTCGCCAGCAGGCCGACCACGGCGTTGATGATCGATTTTTCGTCGACGATGTGGCCGACCGGCAGGTACTCGGCCCCCATTTCGGTGATCTGCGCCGCGCGCTGGGCGGCGGCGGCGGTCAGTGCATCGCGCAGCGGCGTGCCTGGATTGACGAAGGCGGCGCCCGGCAGGTGCAGGCCCATGATTTCCATCAGCAGCTGGTTGGAGTTAGCGGTACCGTAGAAGGTGCAGGTGCCGGCGCCATGGTAGGACTGGGCCTCGCCTTCCAGCAATTCTTCGCGGGTCGCCTTGCCTTGCGCATAGCGCTGGCGGATCGCCGCTTTTTCCTTGTTCGACAGGCCGGAGGTCATCGGGCCGGCCGGCACGAACACCGCCGGCAGGTGGCCGAAATGCAGGGCGCCGATCAGCAGGCCCGGCACGATCTTGTCGCACACGCCCAGGTACAGCGCGGAATCGAACATATTGTGCGACAGGCCGATGGCGGCCGACATCGCGATCGCATCGCGCGAGAACAGCGACAGCTCCATGCCCGGCTGGCCCTGGGTCACGCCGTCGCACATGGCCGGCGTGCCGCCCGCGAACTGCGCCACCGCGCCCACCTTGCGCACGGCTTCCTTGATGATGGCCGGGAAGGTTTCGAAGGGCTGGTGCGCCGACAGCATGTCGTTGTAGGCGGAGATGATGGCCACCGACGGTTGCTTCACTTCCTTCAGGATCAGCTTATCGTTGGCGGGGAAGGCGGCAAAACCGTGCGCCAGGTTGGTGCAGGACAGGGTCCCACGCTGGGTGCGGCCTTTGACGCGGGCCGCTTCGAGGTGCGCCAGGTAGGCGCCGCGCGAAACGCGGCTGCGCTGCAAGACGCGCGCGGTGACTTTTTCCAGGACTGGATGCAACGGCATGATCGTTCCTTTTCAATGAATTTCAGGAAATTTTACTACAAAATTTCAAACCGCGAGCGCTTCCAATGCGCCAAATTACGCATGCAAGCCCCTGGGTTCGTCGATATGCCAAAAGATTTGTAGTGAATTTACCTCTTTTTCCTGTATAGTTAAGCACAATTCATAAAACCATATGCAACAGGACATTATGCGCTTGCCCGCCCTGACTTCCACCGCCGCCTACCAGGCGCTTGAAATCCACGCCCACGACGCCCGCGAATGGCATATGCGCCAGCTGTTCCAGAAAGACCCTGGCCGCTTCCCGCGCATGACGGTCGATGCGGCCGGCCTGTTCCTGGACTATTCCAAGAACCGCGCCAACGACGAGACCATCAACCTGCTGGTGCACCTGGCGCGCACGCGCGGCGTTGCCGAGCAACGCGATGCCATGTTCGCCGGCGAGAAAATCAATATTACCGAACGCCGCAGCGTGCTGCACACCGCCCTGCGTATGCCGCGAGGAAAGCAGCTGAAAGTGGACGGACAGGACGTCAACGCCGACGTGCACGCTGTGCTGGACCGCATCAAGGTGTTCACCGACAAGGTGCGCAATGGCGGTTGGCTGGGCCACACCGGCAAGCCGATCACCGACGTGGTGAACATCGGGATTGGCGGCTCCGACCTCGGCCCGAAGATGGCGGTGCTGGCCCTGCGCTCGTTCTGCCACCCGCGCCTGAAAATGCACTTCGTCTCCAACGTGGACGGCCATGACATGGAAGCGGCGCTGGCCCAGGTCAATCCCGAGACCACCCTGTTCATCGTCGCCTCGAAGACCTTCACCACGGCCGAAACCATGCTGAATGCGCAGACCGCGCGCAACTGGTTCCTGGGCCGCGCACGCGAGGCCGACCTGCCGCGCCACTTTGTCGCCGTGTCCACCAATACCGACGCGGTGCGCGCCTTCGGCATCGATCCCGAAAACATGTTCCCGTTCTGGGATTGGGTCGGCGGCCGCTATTCCGTGTGGTCGGCGATCGGCCTGTCGGTGGCGCTGGCGATCGGCTTCGGCTATTTCCAGGCTTTCCTGGAAGGCGCCCATGCCATGGACGAACACTTCCGCGAAGCGCCGCTGGAAGCCAATATGCCGGTGCTGCTGGCCCTGATCGGGCTGTGGAACCGCCAGTTCCTGGGCGCTTCCTCGCTCTCCATCGCACCATACCACCAGGACTTGAACCGCTTCCCGGCCTACCTGCAGCAGCTCGACATGGAAAGCAACGGCAAGCGCGTGACCAAGACCGGCCAGCCGGTCGACACCCCGACCTGCCCGGTGGTGTGGGGTGAATGCGGCACCAATGCGCAGCATGCCTACTTCCAGCTGCTGCACCAGGGCACCGACGTGACGCCGATCGATTTCATCGCCGTCCTGCGCGCGACGCATGACCTGCCGGGCCACCACGACGCCCTGCTGGCGAACTGTTTCGCGCAGTCGGAGGCCTTCATGAAAGGCAAGACCGAAG
>CBFGQI010000064.1:0-27622 GCA_965650885.1 uncultured Oxalobacteraceae bacterium | reverse complement strand
TCGGCTAGGGCTGGCACCGGCAGTGCAGGTAAAGAGTTTTACTTGGCGTTTACGCCGAACATGGAAGTGTCACCCCGGCTTGCATTGTTCATTACTGGACAGAAGGAAACGCAAGGCACCGTTGATATTTCCGGTCTGAATTTCCATGCCTCGTTTGCAGTTAAGCCGAATCAAGTCACGACGGTTGTCATTCCAGCGAATGCCGCCAAGATGGCGATCAACCAGATTCAGCAACTGGGCATCCGTGTCCGCACCGATGACGATGTCACTGTTTATGGCTTGAACCAATTGCCGCGAACGACGGACGCTTTCCTCGCCCTGCCGGTTGACGCGCTGGGCCTGGAATATTTCGCGTTGAGCTACAGAGGTTGGCATTATGCAGCGCAAATGGTGGTCGTAGCTGCCTTCGACAACACCGAGGTCACCATCACACCCAAGACCGCTATCACTGGTCACGCGGCCGGAGTGCCGTTCACGATAACGCTCAACCGAGGACAGACTTATATGGCGTCGGCCACGAGCGAGATCACCGGCACCCATATATCGGCATCGGCCCCGGTGGCGGTTTCGACGGGCATTGCAGGCGCTCAGATTCCAGTCTACGCCGCCTACCTGGACCACATTGCGTCGACGATGCCGCCTGTGTCCACCTGGGGCAAGTCATTCTTGACGGTGCCATTCGCAACCCGCTTGCGCGGCGACTTTTTCCGCATCCTTGCATCACGCGACAACACGCAGGTCAAGGTGAACGGTATCGTGGTGGCGACGTTGCAGCGGGGGGAATTCCACGAAAGGGTGATTACCACGCGCTCCCTGATTGAATCAACTGAGCCAGTACTGGTTGCGCAATTTGCGGCAGGTAGTAGTTATGATCAGGTCGATGCCGACCCGGTTCAGATTCTGGTCACGCCTACTGCCCAGTTCCTGACCCGATATACTTTTAGTACGCCGGAGACAGGCTTTGATCGCCACTACATCAATGTCGTTGTGCCGACGGGGGAGGTGTCGAACCTGCAATTGGATAGAGTTCCAATCAATGCCTCCAGCTTTTCTGTCATTGGCAATACGGGATTCAGCGGCGGACAGGTGTCAATTTCGGCAGGTTCGCATAACCTCGAAACTACCGGTAGCGTGCCGTTTGGCGTCTATGTTTATGGCGCTGCTTTTCATGAGTCCTATGGCTACCCTGGCGGTTTGTCGTTCCAGGCGATTAATCCTATTGGCGATAGGTTTTCGCCAGCGCTGCGCCTGGTGCCGTTTGGCGAAACCTTGCAAGGCAGCGCTTCGGATAGCGAGGACGCAAATGCCAACAGTTTGCTCGACGTAGGCGAAGATTTGAACGGCGACGGAAAAGTTGGCCGGCGGTCCGAAGATGCGAATGGCAACGGCAAGCTTGACGCAGGAGAAGATGTCAATGGCGACGGCGTGCTCGATCGTGATACCGGTGTATTCAAAGTATTGCTCTCGCCAGACTCGATCAACCTGCGTCTCGAAACAGTACCCTTCGTGCCGGGCGCACAGGCCGTGCAGTTCAGCGTCACCCGGATCGATACCAGCAGGCCTGGAACCGGCAATGTGATCGTTGAAGACGGGGCGGGAAACAAGGCGCAACAACCCGTTGGCCTGGGCCTGGTGCCTACGCTACAAGGAGTGCGCGTGCTTGCCACGTTGCCCGCAAAGGATATTGAAATCGACCAGGCTTCGTTCCAGACTGCACCGGCTAGTATCAAAACGACCAACGGCGAGGTCCATGTGGAATGGAATTTCGACCGGTTCCCGGCCGATATTGCCAAAGACCTTGGCTTCGATATCATCTTCAAGAATCCGGTTCCCGGAGAACGGCGACCGGTGGTAGCCAAACTGGAGTTGCTGTACAAGGACGTAAATGGCAACGACGTGCGCACAGAATTGGGAGGGCAGGCTGTTGCAGTTCTGGCTTCCATCTATCGGGTCGTGGCCAGCACCGACAAGCCAAGTTACGGCGCCAACGAAGCTGTGCTGGTGAGCAGTCTGGTGAGCAACCTGAGCGCCTTCCCTGCCAATGCTTCGGTGCGGGTGACGCTGCTTGATGCAGCCGGCGTACCTGTTTACGTGGTCGGCACCGCCACTGTGCAGCAAATCGCTGCCGGTGGCAATCTGCCATTTGGCGGCCTGGTGCTGTCCACTGGCTCGCTGTATGCGGGCAGCTATCGTGTGCTGGCGGAAGTCCTGGATGCAAGCGGCAAGGTTGCTGCTAGCGGCAACAGTTCGTTCAGCATCGTGACCGCATCCGGAGCACAGGCGACGGCTTCGATCAATGTGGACAAACGCGAGTACGGCCCGTACGAGCAAGTGCGCGTTTCCGACCGCGTAGTAAACGCCTTGACCAACGCCAGCCTGGACAATGCACGCGTTACTACACAGTTACTGAACACCGATGGTACAGTGCGTTTCGAGAAAGTAGAGGCGCTTATGCAGCTGCTTCCGTCCGGGAGCAAGAGTCTGGCCTATACGGTGCAATTGTCAGGTGCGGCGCCGGGAACTTATGTGGCGCGCTTGCTGGTTCATGGCGCGAACGGCATGCTGCTCGCGCAATCGGAAACACAATTCAAGGTTGCATCCAGCTCCGATACAGGCGCCGGTTTGACCGCCTCGCTCGCTTCGGCCGCAAGCCGCCTGCATGATGGGCAGCATGTCAAGCTGTCGTTCGCAGCGACTAATGCCGGCAACGCGGCGTTTGCTGCGCTCCCGCTGACATTGAGCATCGTTGAACCTGCAACCGAACGCGTGATCGCAAGTTATCCGTTTAGCGCCGACATTCCTATCGGTGGCACCTACCAAGGATCGGCGGATTGGCAGGCGGTTGGCACGCAGGGTGGCAGTGTGGTGGCGGTACTCTCAGCAAAGGTAGGCGGGAAGTCCTTGGCGATTGCGCAGGTGCCTCTTACGGTGTTGACGCTTTCATATAATACTCAGGCTAGCGCGCGGAGCAATGTGCTGGCACTGGTGTCCTGCAAGGATGACGCGGAAGCGGCCAATGATCCGGCATGCCAAACCACTCGTGCCCAGGAAATCGCTCGCCTGCTGACGGCACTGGATGTGCCGCATTCCGTGGTTTTGAACGAAGCGGACTTCAAGCGAGGACTCCGTTCCGGCAGCTATAACACGTACTGGCTCTCCGGCAAACAGGACAAACTGCCGGGCACGCTGCCGCACGAACTGCGTGAAGCGGTATTCAATGGTGATGGATTGCTGGTTGACGGCGAACATGACCAGCGCAATAAGATACTTGATGCCGTTGTCGGTGTGCGGTGGCGCGGAAAGTTTGGACCGGTCGATCTGTCGGTGGACCTGGGCGGCACGATCTTCGCTGCTGGCCATGTCGCTACCGTAGGCCGTGCGAGCCGTGTTGATCTGGAGGGTGGTGCCTCCCAAGCCGAGTTCAACGCGGGTGTTCCGGCTGGCGGCGCCACCGCTATCGTCAGCAATCAGTATGGCGCTGGCCGTACCCTTCAGTTCGCGTTTGACTTGCCAGCCAGCTCGGCGGCACACGGCGAATGGCAACCGTTGCTGGCGAAGGCGCTGGAGTACGTGCTGCTCCCTTATGACGGCAAGCTGAGGCCGGGGCAGCAAGTGCCGGTCAGCTTTAATGTAACCAATGCAGGCCCTCAGTTCCAGGCTCAGACCAATGCCCTGCTGCCGGAAGGTGCCGCTTATGTCGCATCGACCGGCGGCGGCGTGTTTGAAGGCGATACCCGCATCGTCAGTTGGGGCTTCGAGCTCGATACGAATGGCGAGTGGAAGAGGGACTTTACGTTTGCCGCGCCACTGGCTGCGGGCAGCTATTCTGTGGTGAATACTGTCGGCACCATTGACCCGGCGACAGGTGATGTGCAGCTTTATGGCGCACCAAAGTCCCTCGCCTTCATGGTGGGTGACGTAGTAGGAGACGCAAGCAAGGCGATCGTTTCGCTGAATGGAATGACCAGCCTTGGCAAACAGGCTGGTCGTACACGCGATAGTGTAGTGCTGCAGCTTCGCGCAGCAATGGCCGCATGCCAGGGCAAAGATGCATCCAGCCTTGAGACTGCGATTTCTGGCTTGGTGACTGCCGCCGAGGACGTGGAGAACCTTGGCGTGGGCGATATCCACCCCGTCCACGCTGCGATCAGTCGCTTGCTGCGGGAGTGCCAACGTCGCTGGGCAGCGGCGCAGCAGTAACAGCCTTAATCCAGTGCTCCGAGGGCCCGCCAAGCGCGGGCCTTCGTTTTTTTGATGGCGCTTAAATCACGGTTGCCTCGTTTCGTCACACGCCCAAGCCAACCGTGAATTCAACAGCATGACCGGTGTTAATCTCTACCAACTTGATGGGGGAGACAATGGCTTTCAAACTGAATATCAACGGCGCCGCCCGCACGGCGGATGTCGAGGGCGACACGCCCCTGCTGTGGGTCCTGCGCGATACGCTGGGTTTGACCGGTACCAAGTACGGCTGCGGCGCGGGTGCCTGCGGCGCCTGCACCGTCCACATCGACGGCCAGGTGGTGCGCAGTTGCGTGATGCCGGTCAGCGCGGTCGGCAAGGGCAAGGTGCGGACGATCGAGGCGCTGTCGCCGGACCGTTCGCACGCGCTGCAGCAGGCGTGGATCGCGGAGCAGGTGCCGCAATGCGGTTACTGCCAGTCGGGCATGCTGATGGCCGCGGCCGCGCTGCTCAAAGCCCACCCCAAGCCGACCGACGCGCAGATCGATACGGCGATGACGAACCTGTGCCGTTGCGGTACGTATCCCCGTGTGAGGCGTGCGATCCGCCGTGCGGCGGGGATGAAGGTGGAGGATGCAGCATGAGCAAGCGCCGTGATTTCCTCAAGACGCTGGCGACCGGCGGCGTGCTGGTCGCCATCGGGCCGATGACGACGGCGGCCAATGCGCCGGCTGCGGGCACGGCTGGCGCGGGCGCAGCGCCGCCGGCGCCGCCACCGCAGCCGCCGGGCTGGGTGCGCATCGCGCCGGATGGCAGCGTGACCGTGCTCTCCAATACCAGCGAAATCGGGCAGGGCACCGGCACCGCCATCGCCCAGATGCTGGCCGATGAAATGGATCTGGACTGGAAGACCATCCGCATCGAGATGGCGCCGGTCGAGAAGCAGTTCATCAACCCCGGCTGGGGCGAGTACGCGACCTATGGCAGCGGCGGCGTGGCGCGCCAGTTCCCGCATCTGCGCAAGGCTGGCGCCCAGGCCCGCGCGATGCTGGTGGGCGCGGCTGCCGCTGAATGGAAGGTGCCGGCCGCCGAGTGCGATACGCAGGCTGGCATGGTCGTCCACGCCGCCAGCGGCCGCAAGGTCGCTTACGCAAAACTGGTGCGGCAAGCCGCCGCGCAACCGGTGCCGGCCGACCCGCTGCTGATGCCGAAGGAGCGCTGGCGCCACATGGGCAAGGACGTGGCGCGCCTCGATCTGCCGGCCAAGACCGACGGCAGCGCGGTGTACGGCATCGACGTGCAGCTGCCCGGCATGCTGCACGCCGCCATCCTGCAATGCCCGCATTTCGGCGGCAAGCTGGCGGCGGTCGATCCGCAGCCGGCACTGGCAAAGCGCGGCGTGAAAAAGGTTGTGCGCCTGCCAGATGCGGTGGCCGTGGTGGCGGACAGCTACTGGCGCGCGCAGCAAGCCCTCAATGCGCTCAAGCCCCAGTGGGATCTCGGTTCGGCAAGCAAGCATTCGAGCGCGCCGTACCGCGACATGCTGCGCGACGCCGTGCAGAAGGAGGGCGAACTGGTCGTGCCGCGCAACGCAAAAGCCGAAGACCTGATTGCCGCGCATAACGCGGGCTTGGCGCGCGCAGCCAGCACGCTGGACCGGACTTATACCGTGCCGCTCCTGGCACATGCCACGATGGAGCCAATGAACGGCACCGCCATCGTCAAGGACGGCAAGGCCGAACTGTGGCTGCCGACCCAGGCGCAGGACACGGCCCGCACCTTCGTCTCCAAGGCGCTGGGCATCGCGCCGGAAGCCGTCTCCATCCATACCACCCTGAGCGGCGGCGGTTTCGGACGCCGAATCGAGGCCGACTTTGCCGTGCAGGCGGCCTTGATCGCGAAGGAGGCCGGCGTGCCGGTCAAGCTGCTTTGGAGCCGCGAGGAAGACATGCGGCATGGCTACCATCGCCCGGCGGCCGTGCTAAGGCTGCGCGCCAGCCTCGATGCGGCAGGCGCCGTGGCGGCGCTGCGCATGGACAGCGCTTGCGACACGCTGTTCAACTATTCGCGCTTCGGCGCCGACAAGCAGTATGCCAAGCCCTTCGACCGCAGCGCTGTCGGCTTGCACCTGACGCATTACTACGCCATCCCCGGCTTCATCCAGCGCACCAACACGGTCGATGCCGGTGTGCCGCTTGGCTACTGGCGCGCGGTGGCGGCAACGCAGAACGTCTTTGCCACGGAATCGTTCATCGACGAGCTGGCGCAGCTGGCGAAGACGGATCCCTTCGATTACCGCCGTAAGCTGGTGAAGCCGGACTCGCGCGAACTGCGCGTACTCGACACGCTGGAACAGCGCTCGAACTGGCGCCAACCGGCGGAGCCGGGACGCCATCGCGGCATGGCGTTCACGCGCGCCAATGGCAGCCATATCGGCCAGGTGGTCGAGCTGTCGGTCGATGCGCAGTCGCGCGTCAGGCTGCACCGCGTGACCACGGTGGTCGATTGCGGTATCGCGGTCAACCCGCGCAACGTGCGGGGCCAGATGGAGGGCGGGAACATCTTTGCGCTGACGGCGGCCTTCTATGGCGAGATCACTGTCAAGGATGGCGCGGTGGAGCAGTCCAACTTCACCGACTACCGGCTGCTGTCGCTGGCCGAGACGCCGGCGATGGACATCGTGGTCGTCGACAGCAACGAAGCGCCTGGCGGCGTCGGCGAGGAAGCGGTCGGGCCACTGGCGCCGGCCGTCGCCAACGCCCTGTTCGCTGCCACCGGCAAACGCTGCACCGAATTGCCCTTCTCTAAGGCAGGCCTGCGGCTGGCGTGAGCGGCGCAATTATTGGATAGTTTCCTCGCGGCATTCGTGGTCTATGCTGGAAAAGGCTTAGATGCACGGAGGGAACTACCATGGAAACTTCGACAATATATGTCGGGCATGCGCTGCCGCCGCGCGGCTTGCTACGGCGGGTGGACCGCGCGCTGAGCCGCGTTGGCGGGCTGCCGATGATGGCGCGCCAGGCTACCCCGCATGTGGTGGCGCTGGAATTGTGCGACGACGCCTTCCTGTGGCCGCATGTATTGAAGGGGATCGGCAGCCGGGCCAGGCTGGCCGGCCTTGCGCTGCGGCTGGCGACGGCATTCGGCTCCAGCCACGCCATCGTCACGCCGCGCAGCGGTCCTGGTGCCGGGGCCGCGTGGACCGATTTTGTCGGCCAGGCCACGCTGCGCGAAATGCTGGCGCGGCTGGAAGTGCATGCGGGCGCCTGCATCCATTTACGCACCGACGGCCAACTGGCGGCGACGCTGGATGCGCGCCTGTGGGGCGGCTATTGCGTGCTCAGGACTTTGGCATAAATTATTGGCGCGTTTGCGATTTTTGGATAGTTTCCGTGCGGCACTATTCGACTATGATGGATGCATAGAGCAATCGCGGAGGTGTCGAATCATGGTGTTGTTAACCGCATTACTGGCCGGCGTGGCGGTGCTGGCGCTGTGCCAGATCGCCAGGTTGGGGCGCAGGTCGCAGGCGCTGCTGGCAGCCACGCTGCCGTGGCTGATCAACGTGGCGCCGGCGCTGGCGGTGGAGTCGGAGCATTTGCTGCGCGCCGTGGCTTTCGCAGCGGTCACCAGCCCGCTGGTGTTTGCCGTGATCTGGTATATGCCCATCGTCCGCGTGGACGAGGCTTAAATCCGGCGCTTGACCGCTTCCACATAGGCCGCACCGTCCGGCGGCACGCCGCGGCGCTGCGAATTCCAGATCATCTCGCCCAGGCATTCCATGATTTCGTGGTGCGCTTCGTGCTCGGAGCCGAGCTTGCGCGCAAGCGCTTCGAACGCCGGGCGGATGCCGCGCGGCTGGTCGATCGACAGTTGCTCGGTGATCGACAGGTGCATCGACAAGTGCAGGAAGGGGTTGGCCTGGCCGCCTTCGACCGAGTAGTCGCGCGCGATGGCTTCTTCGGCGTCCTTCAGCTGGTCGTGGTATTCGGGGTGCTCCATGATCCAGTCGCGGGCGATCAGCTCGATCGGCGACATGATCTCGTTGGCGTTGGCTTTGCGGTAGACGTCGCAGAAGAAGCGGCGCACGTCGTGGGAGGAGGGGGTGAACATTCTCTTCTTTTAAACCGGTAAGGCGGGGTCAGGCCCGAAGGGCCGGACCCCGGCAGATCAGCCGCTGCGGGCTTATTCTTTGGTGGCTAGTTCTTCGGGCGTGGGCGTCACGGCCGGCTGCTGCGGCTTGTCGCTGCTGCGCTGTCCCCGCTGGCCATGCGGCTGGCGCAGGTAGCGCGAGGAATGACGACGGTCGCCATGCGCCGGCCAGGTCAGGAAGCGTGACAGCTCCTGCAAGGCGCGCTGGTAGACTTCGCGCTTGAATTCGATCACCACGTCCAGCGGAACCCAGTAGTCGTGCCAGCGCCAGGCGTCGAATTCCGGATGGTCGGTCAGGCGCAGGTTCACGTCATTGTCGCGCGCGCACATGCGCAGCAAGAACCAGATCTGCTTCTGGCCACGGTAATGGCCGCGGATTTCCCGCTTGATGAAGTGATCGGGCACCTCGTAACGCAGCCAGTCGCGCGTGCGACCGATGATTTTCACGTGTTCCGGACGCAGTCCGATTTCCTCTTCGAGCTCGCGATACATCGCCTGCTCCGGCGTTTCACCGTACTTGATCCCGCCTTGCGGGAACTGCCACGAGTGCTCGCGCACCCGCTTTCCCCACCACACCTCGTTGTGCGAGTTGAGCAGGATGATGCCGACGTTGGGGCGAAACCCTTCACGATCGAGCATATTGCACCTCAAACTTTCTGTGGCCGAGGCGTCCTCTTATATTTTTGACTACAAATCCAACTGTAATAGCGCTCTTTGTATAAAGTTTGGACGCATCGGGCCAGCTAATCCTTTAAAATTAGG
The DNA here is from genome assembly GCA_965650885.1 of uncultured Oxalobacteraceae bacterium. Lineage (GTDB taxonomy): Bacteria > Pseudomonadota > Gammaproteobacteria > Burkholderiales > Burkholderiaceae_D > Rugamonas. The sequence goes on along the minus strand of CBFGQI010000064.1, from coordinate 18,526 downwards.
TCGATTATAACTCTCTCTTTTTAAAAAGAATTCACCGATATGCGTGCATCTCGCTTTTTTATTTCAACCCTCAAGGAAGCTCCATCTGACGCGGAGATCGTCAGCCACCAGTTGATGATGCGCGCGGGCATGATCAAACGCCTCGGTTCCGGCATTTACACGTATATGCCGATGGGCCTGAAAGTGATCCGTAAAGTCGAAGCGATCGTACGCGAAGAAATGAACAAGGCCGGCGCTATCGAGCTGCTGATGCCGCTGGTCCAGCCGGCGGAACTGTGGCAGGAAACCGGCCGTTGGGACAAGATGGGCCCGGAACTGCTGCGCGTGAAAGACCGCCACGGCCGCGACTTCGCGATCCAGCCGACTTCCGAGGAAGTGATTACCGACGTGGTGCGCAGTGAGATCAAGTCCTATCGCCAGATTCCGTTGAATTTTTACCACATCCAGACCAAGTTCCGCGATGAACGCCGCCCACGTTTTGGCTTGATGCGCGGCCGCGAATTCACCATGAAGGATGCTTACTCCTTCGACCGCGACCTGGAAGGCATGCAAAAGTCGTATCAGATCATGTTCGACGCCTACACCAGGATCTTCACCCGCTTCGGCCTGAAGTTCCGTGCCGTGGCGGCGGACAACGGCGCCATCGGCGGCACCGGTTCGCATGAATTCCACGTGATCGCCTCCACCGGCGAAGACGCGCTGGTGTACTGCCCAACCTCCGACTACGCGGCCAATATGGAAGCGGCGGAAGCCATCGCCACCGGTTCGCGCGCCGCTGCCGGCGCCGCCCTGGCCAAGACTTCGACCCCGAAGGCGGCCAAGTGCGAAGACGTGGCCAAGCTGCTGGGCATCGACCTGAAGCAGACCGTCAAGACCATCGCCCTGACGGTCGACAAGGAAGACGGCTCCAAGCAGCACTTCATGCTGCTGCTGCGCGGCGACCATGAGCTGAACGAAATCAAGGCCGGCAAAGTGCCGGGCCTGGCGCAGAACCGCTTCTCCACCGAAGCCGAAATCCTGGAAGTGTATGGCTGCAAGCCTGGCTACCTGGGCCCGATCGGCACCAAGGGCCCGGTCACCGTGGTGGCCGACCGCACCGTGGCCCTGATGTCGGACTTCGTGACCGGCGCCAACGAAGAGGATTACCACTACACCGGCGCCAACTGGGGCCGCGACGTGGCCGAACCTGCCATCGTGGCCGACCTGCGCAACGTGGTGGAAGGCGATGCTTCGCCGGACGGCAAAGGCGTGCTGGCGATCGAACGCGGCATCGAAGTGGGCCACGTGTTCCAACTGGGTACCGCCTACTCCGAATCGATGCAGGCCACCTTCCTGGACGAGAACCAGAAGCCCGCGCCGCTGCAAATGGGCTGCTACGGCATCGGCATCACCCGCATCCTGGGCGCCGCCATCGAGCAGAACTTCGACGACAAGGGCATCATCTGGCCGACTTCACTGGCGCCGTTCGAACTGGTGCTGTGCCCGATGGGCATGGACCGCTCCGAGCTGGTCAAGGCGGAGACCGAAAAGCTGTACAACGCTTGCGTGGAAGCCGGCATCGACGTCATCCTGGATGACCGCGGCCAGCGCCCCGGCGCCATGTTCGCCGACTGGGAACTGATCGGCGTGCCGCACCGCGTGGTGATCGGCGAGCGCGGCCTGAAGGAAGGCAACCTGGAATACCAGGGCCGCCGCGATACCGAAGCAACTGCCGTACCGGTGGCCGACGCCCTGGCCTTCATCAAGGGCAAAATCCAGCAGTGACCGCCATGGCTGGCCCAGCGAAAGGGATTGCGCACAGGACCGGCCGCGAACGGCGCCGCTGGTGGGCGCGGCCCCTGCGCTGGTGGCACACGGTCGCCTTTGCCACCGGCGTGCTGTGCGCGCCGTTCGGCTTTGCCGGCAACCAGAAGGAGGAAGCGCTGGCCGACTCGGTGCGGCTGGCGCTGTCCAACGCCATCATGGATGCGCGGCCGCCCAAGCCGGTCTTCCTCAATCCCGCCGACCGGGTCCAGTACGAAGCCTGGCACTCGGCCATGTCGGACCGCTTGAAGCGCAGGCTGCCGGACGAATTCACGCGCCGCGAATTCCTTGAAACCGCCTGGTACGAGGCACGCCGGGCCGGGCTCGACCCGGGCCTGGTGCTGGGTTTGATCCAGGTGGAATCGGCTTACCGCAAATACGCCGTATCGATCGTCGGCGCGCGCGGCTACATGCAGGTGATGCCGTTCTGGACCAACGTGATCGGCGACCGCGACCGCTCCAAGCTGTTCAATATGCAGACCAACCTGCGTTACGGCTGCTCCATCCTGCGCATGTACATCGATATGGAGCAGGGCAACCTCTACCTCGCCCTAGGCCGCTACAACGGCAGCCGCGGCCGCCCCGAATACCCGAACGCCGTCCTCGCCGCCTGGAATAAGTGGAAGCTCTGAAGCCGTTGGAAGTCGGTGTCGAAGTCGGTGTCAGAAGTCGGTGTCAAGAAGTCGGTGTCAGGTCTGTCATTCGGACAGTCGACGCGCACCTCGAAGTCGGTGTCACGAAGTCGGTGTCAGGTCTGTCATTCGGACAGTCGACGCGCACCTCTGATTCATATCAATACATGCTGAATTTGCAAATGTGGCTGAAATGGCTTGTGCGCTGAACCGGAGCGTCTTGATATATCTCAATCGTGCTGTCCGCGTGTCCGAATGACAGACCTGACCCCGACTTTGGGGAGCAGCAGGGCGCTGGCGCTGACCATGGCGAACAGCAGCACGCCCAGTGGCAGCAAACCGTGCTGCAGGAAGGGCGCCACTAGTTGCGTGGCGGCGGCAACACTGCCGAAGGATAGGAACATCAGCAGGCCAGCCCCTTTGCCGGCATCGTCCCCGGCTGCCTGCAGGGCGCCGCCCATCGTGGCGGGGCCGCGCAGCCCAAGGCCGGCGCAGAACAGGGCGGCCAGAACGGCGAGCGTGGCTAGGCCGCGTGTGCCGGTCAGACCTGCCAGGGCCATTGCCATCAAGCCGGCGCCTGCGGCAAATTGCAGCAGCGTGCCGGTGCGCACAAGCCTATGCTGGCCAAGCCGCTTGACCATCCGCACGGCGGCCGATGCACCGGCCATGAAGGCCAGCACGCCGCAGATTTGCAGAAGGGCGAAGGCTTCGATTCCTAAGCCAAGGGCGTGCGTGACCAGCACCGGTGCGCTTGCCACATACATCAGCAGCGCGCCGAACATGACGGCGTAGCTAAAGGCGTAGCGCAGGTACAGGCGGTTGCGCAGCAGGGGCGCATAACCGCGCTGGCCGGGCGGCGTGGCCGATGCGGCGGCGGGTGCGCGGCCAACGATGCGCGCGACCAGCGGCAGCAGCAACAGCGACATGGCCGCAATCAGCCAGAACGTGGTGCGCCAGTCCGCATACAGCACGATGGCGGCGCCGGCCACAGGGCCGAGTGCCGGGATGGTGGATTCCGCCATGGCCACCATGGCCAGCGCCTTCACCGCATCGGCCTCGTTAAAACGCCGCCTGATCAGCGCCGGCACGGCCACCGTCGCGGCGCCCGCCCCCAGGCCCTGCAGCAGCCGCCCCGCCAGCATCCAGTCGATGCCCGGCGCCAGCGCGCATGCCAGGCTGCCGCCGCCGAGCAGGGCGGTGCCGGCCATGATGGTGCGGCGGTCGCCGAAATGGTCCGCCGCCCAGCCCCATGCCAGCTGCGACAAGGCCAGTGCCGCCATGAACAGCGCCATGGTCGCTTGCGCGGAAGGGATGGATGCGCCCAGCTCCGCCGCCATCACCGGGATGGCTGGCAGGTACAAGTCGGACGCCAGCAGACCCAATGCGGTCAGGCTGGCCAGCGGGATGGCGAGGCGGTGTGGCGAAGGCATAAATAAAAAGCCCCGAGCGCTTGGCATCGGGGCTCCTCGAATGGCTGCAACAGCCGGCAGCAGCTTATTTCAGATGGTCGGAAATCAGCTTGGTCATTTCAAACATGGACACCTGGGATTTGCCGCCGAAGACAGCCTTCAGCTTGTCGTCCGCATTGATCATGCGGCGGTTTGCGGCATCCTGCAGGTTCAGTTTCTTGATGTAGTCCCAGACTTTTTTGGTCACTTCGGTACGCGGCAGCGGGGTGGACCCGACTACGGCGGACAGTGCGCTCGATGGCGTCATCGCCTTCATGAAGGCTGCGTTAGGCTTACGTGCGGCTGGTGCTGCGGCTTTCTTTGCTGCTGGCTTGGCTGCTGCCTTGGCCGGAGCAGCTTTTTTTGCTGCTGGCTTGGCGGCGGCTTTCTTTGCTGCTGGTGCTGCTTTCTTGGCTGTTGCCATATTCGAGCCTCCTTAACAAACACATAGAAAATTGCGGAATACAATCGCACGGCTAATATTGGTGGGGATTTGCAGCTTATGCAAGTGTTTTGTGGTGTTTTTTGGGGGAAACAAGACTTAAAAAGCAAAAAAGCCTCCCGAGGGAGGCTTTCGGCGGGTTCCGCCTAGGGCGGCAGCACCAATTTGACGATGGCTTCGCCGGAAATCACGGCCAGGCTGCGTGGCCCGATTGGCGTGATCGCGAACGGCCCGTGGAAACTGCCGGTGCCGGTCAGTATGGTCTTGGTGCTGCCTTCGGTGCCGGCGACGACCGTTTCCTTGCCGTCCGGCGTACGCCGGACGACCAAGCGGTCGCGAATGACATAGGTGTTGCCATCGGGGGCGGCGCCCACGCCGGCCGGCAGGGCGGAGATGGTGGTCGTGCTGCCGTCCGGTGCCACCTTGCGGATGACCGGCGCCGTGTAGTTGTCGGTGACGTAGAGATTGTCCGCCGCATCCATCCCGATCAGGCTGGCGGCGGCAAAGGTGGCGTTGGCACCGGTGCCATCGACGATGCCGCGCGGGCATGCGCGGCTCGGCGGGCAGCCCGCCAGCACGGTCACTTTGCCGTCCGGTGTGGCTTTGTAGACGGCACTGCCGGACAGCGCACCATGGCTTCCAAATTGCTGCAGGTCGCTGAAGTAGATGGTGCCGTCGCGACCGACAGCCATGCCGCTCACCTTGCCGGTATCGGCGGTGCTGAACAACGAACTCACTTGTCCCCCAGGCGTGATCTTGCGCAGGGTGAAGCCGCGTGTGCCGGGTTCGCCGGGGAGGTAAGCCATTTTCCCAGGGTGGTCGCTCACGTACAGGTTGCCGGCCAGGTCGGCGGCGATGGCGTCGGGTTTGGAAAAACGCGCCTCGGCCGCCGGGCCATCGAGGACGAAGCCGAAGAAGTCCTGCGCTCCGGCGAAATTGCGGGTCAACGCCGCGCCGTCCGTCTGGCGCAACTCGGAACGTTGGGCCAGCAGCAGTTGGTTGCCGCTGCCAAGGGCGATGTAGGAGGGGAGCAGCACGCTCGGCCCAGTTTCCTGGAAAACCAGGCTCACATCATTGGACGGCGTTACCTTATGTACGCGCGCAGGCGCCTGGTCCGCCAGCAGGCGGAAGCTGCCATCGCGCGCGCCGGCAATCTGCGCTGTCCGGATATCGGCCAGCCCCGGCAGCGTCGCGCTAGTCACCATCCCCGCCGCGGACACGCGCCGGAACAATTCGCCGTCGCGCAGCAGCACATTGCCTTCGGTGTCGCTGCCGATAGCGGAGATAAAGCTGAAGCGGGCCGTGGCGCCGCTGCCATCCTGCGCCACGACGCCGGCGTCGAAGTCAGCGTCCGGATCGCCGGCAAACACCGAGCGCGCGCCGTCGGCAGTCAGCCTGGTCAAGCCGCGCGGGGCAACCAGGTAAATGGCTCCGCCGCCGGCGCGGACGATTGCATGGACCTTGTCCAGCGGAGCCCCCGACAGCACGACGCTGGCCGCGGCGTTTGCGCCGAAGCGCAACAGCCGCTTGCCTGAGCTACTCTGCTCCAGCACGTACAGCGCGCCGTCGCTGGCCAGGGCCAGGCGTTCGCTGCGGTTGAACCATGGGTCGCTGTAGCCATAACTGCCGCTGCTGCTGTAGAGGGTGCTGACCTCGCCGCCGGCGCTGACTTTGCGGATCGCCAGCTTTTCGGTGTTCGCGTCGAGGACGAAGTAGCCGTCGGCGCCGTCGGCGATGATGGATTGGATGGCGTGGAAGGCCGCCGTCGTGCCCTTGCCATCGATGAAGTCGCGCTGGCCGATAATGCCCGTGATCAGGCTCAGGCCGGGGCTGCCCGGCGGTGGATAAAGGGTGAATTCGTACTGGGCGCTGGCGCCGCCGGCGCTGGCCATGATGGTGACTTGGGTATTGGCGCTCACGCCGACAGCCGGCGGTTCGTAGAGAATGCTGTTGCCGTCGCTGCCGGGCGTCAGCTTACCCGGCGCGCCGGCGCCCAAGGTCCAGGTGGGCGCGGCGCCATTGGACACCGAGGCAGTCAGCCGCAACGGTGGGCCGCCCTGTAGAACCGGGCTGGTTGGCACATTGATGTGGATGGTGGGAGCCGCTTGCGGTGGCGGTGTGCTGCCGCCGCCATCGGCTCCGCCGCCGCCGCAAGCGGCGAGCAGGGCGGCCAGGGACAGTGCGTAAAATTTTTTCATGCGGCGAATCATACTGCGACCCGGTCGCAGCAATCCTCACCCATTGTCACCCTGGTAGTGCTTAGCGCATGCCCGGCATCATGCCCTTCATCGAGCGCATCATCTTCATCAAGCCGCCGCCGGACAGCTTTTTCATCATGGTTTGCATTTGCTCGAACTGGTTCAGCATGCGGTTCACTTCCTGCACCTGGACCCCGGCGCCGGCCGCGATGCGGCGCTTGCGGGCCGCCTTGATCAGTTCCGGTTTGGCGCGTTCCTGCGGCGTCATCGAATCGATGATGCCGACCATGCGGCGCACCTGCTTTTCCGCCTGGTCCATATTGGCGCCGGCGGCCGCTTGCTGGAACTGGGCCGGCAGCTTGTCCACCAGGCCGGCCATGCCGCCCATCTTTTTCATCTGGGTCAGCTGGGACTTGAAGTCGTTCATGTCGAATTTGCCGCCCGACTTGACCTTGGCGGCCAGTTCGGCCGCCGCCTTTTCGTCCACGCCCTTGCGCGCTTCCTCCACCAGGGCCAGGATGTCGCCCATGCCCAGGATACGGTTGGCCATGCGCTGCGGGTCGAAGGCTTCCAGGCCGTCCAGCTTTTCGGACACGCCGGCAAACTTGATCGGCTTGCCGGTGATGTGGCGCACGGAGAGCGCCGCGCCGCCGCGCGAGTCGCCATCGAGCTTGGTCAGCACCACGCCGGTCAGCGGCAGGGCATCGTTGAACGCCTTGGCGGTATTGATCGCGTCCTGGCCCAGCATGGCGTCGACCACGAACAGGGTCTCAACCGGCTTGACCGCGCCGTGCACGGCGGCGATCTCTTTCATCATCTCTTCATCGATGCCGAGGCGGCCGGCGGTGTCGATGATCAGCACGTCGTGGTAGTGCTTCCTGGCCCAGTCCAGCGCGGACAGGGCGATATCGACCGGCTTGTCCTGCGCGGTCGATGGGAAAAAGTCGGCGCCGACTTGCTGCGTCACCGATTGCAGCTGGGCGATCGCGGCGGGACGGTAGACGTCGGCCGATACCGTCAGCACTTTCTTTTTCTTCTGTTCTTTCAAATACTTGGCCAGCTTGCCGACGGTGGTGGTCTTACCCACGCCCTGCAGGCCGGCCATCAGGATGATCGCTGGCGGCTGTTGCGCAAACGACAGCTGCGAGGCATCCGGGCCCAGGTCGGCACCCATCAGGGCGCCCAGTTCGCGCTGCACCACGCCGACCAGGGCCTGGCCCGGGGTCAGCGAGGAAATCACTTCTTCGCCGAGCGCCTTTTCCTTGACCTTGGCGATGAATTCGCGCACGGCCGGCAGGGCGACGTCGGCCTCCAGCAGCGCCATGCGCACTTCGCGCAGCATCTCGGCGGTGTTGGATTCGGTCAGGCGGGCCTCGCCGCGCATCGTCTTGACGACTTTGGCAAGGCGCGTGGTCAGGTTGTCTAGCATGGGTAGCCTACTAATCAAAGAAGCGGAAATCCTGCCATTTTACCTTACGTGCCCCGGCCGGCGGCGGCAGGCGCGGATGACTAGCGGTATCTCACGCATTGTCACACTTGTGCACAAATTTATGAAATAAGCAAAGTTTCTGATTGACAAGATATACGATCTCCGGGCATCTTGCTTATAAGCTAATTATCAGGACGAATTTGTGCAATCGCTGGCCCTTCCGGAACTGATCGACGCCCGCGCGCCCGGCCGGCGGCGCGGCTTGCGCCAATGGCGCGTTGCCACGCTGGCGGTGCTGGCCTGCGCCGCCGCGTATGCGGGCTGGCAGCTGGCGCGGCCCCTGGCCGCCGAGCAGCTGGCCGCCGCCATGCCGCCGGCGCTGCAGGCGCAGCTGGGGCAGGGGCTCCTGCATGCGCTCGAGCGCGGCGCGCTGGCACCCAGCACGCTCTCGGTCTGGCACCAGCAACGCATCAGCGACGCCTTCGCCAGCCTGCAAGCCCCGCACGAAGGGGCGCCGCGCCATCGCTTGCTGTTCCGCTCCGGCCAGGTGGGCGCGGCCGCGTTTGCACTGCCATCGGGCGACATCATCGTGACCGATGCCCTGGTGCTGGCGCTGCCCGACGATGGCGCCGTGCTGGCGGTGCTGGCGCATGAACTGGGTCACCTGCAGCGCCGCCATATGCTGCCGCGCCTGGCCCAGGAAGCGCTGTTGCCGACGGCGGCCGGCATCGTATCGGGCGATACGGGCTGGCTGGTATCGCGCGTGGCGCCGCGCGTGCCGCAGCTGGCCTGGACGCAGCAGGCCGAGATCGACGCCGACAAATACGCGGCCGACCTGCTGGAACATAACGGACTGCCGCTGCGCAGTTTGCAGGAAGCGTATGAAGCCCTCGCCGCGGCCGGGAGCGGCCCGCGCGCCTATCTGGCCATCCATCCGCCGGCCGCGGAGCGGATGGCGTTGCAGCGCGAGCGCAGCGCTCCTTAAGCCTGGGGGGGCGCGGCCGGATAAGCCAACAATTCACTAAGGAGACCTGTATGAAACTGAAAAGTATCGGCAAGTCGGTGGCGCTGGCAGTGCTGGCGGGATTGGTGGCGGCGGGTGGCGCGCAGGCGCAGGAGGTGGTGCGTTTGGGGAACCTGAAGTTCGCCCATTACGGCGCTGTGTCATATATTAAGGAGATCGCGCCGAAGTGCGGCATCAAGGTCGAAGAGCGGATGTTCGCCAAGGGCCTGGACGTGATGTCGGCCATCATTTCCGGCGAACTCGATGTCGGTGCGACGGCGTCCGAAGCGGCGATTTCCGGGCGCGCCGGCGGGGCGCCGGTCTATGTGGTGGCCGGCTTTGCCAAAGGCGGTGCGCGCCTGGTGGGGCGCAGCGACCTGAATATGAAATCGATCAAGGATTTGAAGGGCAAGAAGGTCGGGGTGACGCGCGGCGCCATCCAGGAAGTGCTGCTGCTGGCCGCATTGCAGCAAGCAGGAATGAGCGCCTCCGAACAGCCGGGCAAGGATGTGCAACTGGTGCTCTTGGCCTACGCCGACTTGAACCAGGCCCTGCTCGGCAAGCATATCGACGCCATGATGCAGTCGGAGCCGCAATCCTCGCAGGCGATCAACAAGGGCTGGGGCACCGAAATCCTCAAGCCCTACGGCACGCCGATCGGTGAGCCGGTGCGCACCATGGTGATGACCGAAAAATTCTTCAAGGAGCGGCGGCCGGTGGCGGACAAGTTCATGCGCTGCTTCGTGCAAGCGACCAGGACTTTCATCGACCAGCCGGCCGTGGCGGAGCAATACGTGCGCGAGTCGGTGTTCAAGGGCCAGATCAGCAGCGACGATTACCGGGATGCGATCGGCAACTCGCCGTATACCTATGACGTGACACCCGAACATATCCAGGTCACCACCGACACCATGGTCAAGACTGGCGTGGGCAGGATGAGCAAGCCGCCGCTGGCCAGGGACTGGGTCAGGACTGACCTGCTGGAGCAAGCCAAGAAGTCGCTGGGCGTCCAATGAAGCTGTCCTGGCGTGACGTCGGCGTCGGGCTGGTGGTGCCGGTGGCGCTGTTGCTGCTCTGGCATGTGGTGTCCGACCATGGCTGGGTCAACCCGCAGGCGCTGCCGTCGCCCCAGGCGGTGGCGCGCAAGTGGCTCGAATACCTGCTGCCGCTGCAGCCCTATGCCGGCGCGGGCGGTTGGCTGGACTGGCTGGCCTGGGCCTTTTCCGGCGAGTTGATCCACGATGCGCTGGGCAGCATGCTGCGCGTGCTGCTCGGTTTTGCCATCGGCGCCGGCCTGGCACTGCCGCTTGGGCTGGCCATGGGCGCCAGCGCGCACGCCTACCGGCTGTTCAATGTGCTGGTGCAGATCCTGCGGCCGGTGCCGCCGATCGCCTATATCCCGCTGTCCATGCTGTGGTTCGGCCTGGGCAATCCGCCGGCGGTCTTCCTGATTGCGCTGGGCGCCTTCTTCCCTGTGCTGATCAACACCATTGCCGGCGTGCGCCAGGTCGACGGCATCTACCTGCGGGCCGCGCGCAACCTGGGCGCTTCCGGCGCCACCCTGTTCCTGCGCGTGATCCTACCGGCCGCCGTGCCTTCCATCCTGGCCGGGGTGCGGATCGGCATCGGCACCGCCTTCATCGTGGTGATCGTCGCCGAGATGGTGGCGGTGAACAATGGCCTCGGCTTCCGCATCAGCGAGGCGCGCGAGTACTTCTGGTCGGACAAGATCATGGCCGGCATGATCACCATCGGCATCCTGGGCCTGGCCATCGACGTCGCCATGGAACGTTTGAACAACCATTTGCTGCGCTGGCACCGCGGCCTGGAGCACTGAATGGGCGCGGCGCATATCCAAGTCCAGGGCGTGGGCAAGGTATTCGGCAGTTCGGTGGTGGCGCTGCAAGGGATCAGCCTGGAGATCCCGCGCGGTCAATTGGTCTGCCTGCTGGGGCCATCGGGCTGCGGCAAGTCGACGCTGCTGAACGCCATCGCCGGCTTTGCGCCGCCGACCTCCGGCAGCATCGTCGCCGATGGCAAGCCGGTGACCGGGCCGGGGCCTGAGCGCGGCATGGTATTCCAGGAATATGCGCTGTTCCCATGGATGACGGTGGCCGACAACGTGGCGTTCGGGCTGGAAATCAAGGACATGCCGAAGGCGCAGGCCGCCGCCACCGTCGACCGCCTGCTCCAGACCCTGTCGCTGCAGGATTTCCGCCACCGCTTCCCGAAAGACCTGTCGGGCGGCATGCGCCAGCGGGTGGCCATCGCGCGCGTGCTGGCGCTCGATTCGCCGATCATGCTGATGGACGAGCCGTTCGGGGCGCTCGATGCGCTGACCCGCCGCAACCTGCAGGATGAATTGCTGCGCATCTGGGCCGAGTTGAAAAAGACCATCATCTTCGTCACCCACAGCATCGAGGAAGCGATCTACCTGGCCGACCGCATCGTGGTCATGACTTACCGGCCGGGTACCGTCAAGCGCGACCTCCTGGTCGACCTGCCGCGCCTGCGCGATCCGGCGGCGCCCGAATTCAACGCCCTGAAGCGCGAGCTCGCGCAACTGGTGATGGAAGAACAACTACGCCACCAGCATGACGAGTTGCGCGCGGCGGCTGTCGACTAGTCTATCGGCGCCGGCTCCGGACACGCGCAGCGTGTTCTGACCTGGCGCCGCTGACTGAGTTAAACTTACCGGATGCAAACTTACTTTCTGATCGCAGCAACGCTGCTGTACCTGGTCTGTGGCTTCCTCCCCTCGCGCAAGGCCGTGCCGATCGCCGCACTGACGGCCGGCGCCTGGCTGCTGCACGGCGTGGCCCTGTGGATCGATGTCATGGTGCCCGGTTCGCTGCGCATCGGCTTTGCCACCATGCTGTCGTCGGCGCTGTGGATTTCGGTCGGCGCCTACTGGCTGGAGAACCAGAACTTCCCGCTGGACGGCTTGCGCCGCATCGTGATGCCGGTGGCGGCGCTGGCCGTGGCGCTGCAGGCCGGCTTCCCCGGCGCCGTGATCCCGACCGCCGGCCGCTCCACCATGCTGGGCTGGCATATCGCGATCGCCACCCTGGCCTACAGCACCCTGACCATCGCCGCCTTCCACGCCGTGCTGATGGCGCTGCAGGAATCGCGGCTGCATACGCGCAGTGACCGCCCCGGCATGTTCGCCACCGCGCTGGACCAGTTGCCGGCGCTGCTGACGATGGAAAAGCTGCTGTTCCGCCTGATCGCCTTCGGTTTTGTGCTGCTCAGCCTGACCGTCCTGTCGGGCATCGTGTTTACGGAAGAATTGTTTGGCCGGGCGCTGAAGTGGGACCACAAATCGGTCTTCACCCTGCTGTCCTGGGTCCTGTTCGCCGCCCTGCTGGCGGGCCGCCACTTCCGCGGCTGGCGCGGCAAGACCGCCCTCAGCTTCACGCTGGCGGGCTTTGCGACCCTGCTGCTGGCCTACGTCGGCAGCCGTTTTGTGATGGAAGTGGTTTTACACCGAGGTTTTGCATGACACGTATCCTGTTCTGGCTGGCGCTGGTATTCCTGGTGATCGCCGCCGTCCGCAGCAAATTGCGCAAGATGAGCGGGCCGCCCGCCGGCAGCCAGCAGCCGGCGCCGCGCCAGCAGCGGCCGGCGCCGCCCGCGCCCACTGAAAAGATGCTGCAATGTGCGCATTGCGGCGTGCATTTCCCCTCGTCCGAGAACGTCCCGGCCAACGGCCGCGATTACTGCTGCGCGGCGCACGCCCCGCACTAAGGCCGGCCCAGCGTGTTTGCCCGCCTCCATTCCCTGTCGGCCGCATCGCGCGATACGTTCTGGCGCTCGCTGAGTGCACTGGGCGCCACCCGCATCGTCATCGCGCTGGTGCTGCTGGCGTACTTCAGCGCCGGTAACCTGCTGTCGCACGCGCTGACCGTGCAGGTGTGCATCAGCTACCTGCTGGCGGCGGTCGGGCTGCAGGTGCTGGCCACCCGCTGGCGGCGCCACTTCATGCTGCAGCTGATGTCGCAGGTGGCGTGCGACCTGACCTGCATTTCGCTGCTCTACATGGTTTCCGGCGGCTTGCGTTCCGGCCTCGCCATCCTCTATTTGTTCCCGCTGGCTGGCTGCGCCATCCTGGCGCCGCTGTTGCTGGCCCTGTTCAGTGCCTCGCTGGCGACGCTGTTCATGCTGGCCCACAGCACGTATTACGCCATTGCCCAGGGCGAATCGCTGGTGCTGCAGGCCGGCCTGTACGGCATTGCCTGGTTCTCCGCCGTGCTGCTGGTCAACCGCATGGCGGCGCGCCTGATCGGGCAGGAAGAACTGGCTGCCCAGCGCGGCATCGAAGTCGGGGTGCAGCAAGCGGTCAACCGCCTGGTGATCGCGCATTCGGCGGACGGCATCCTGGTGGTGGGGGCGGACGGTACGATTTACATGAGCAATCCGGCCGCGCAGCAAATGCTGGGTGGCGCCGTGCAGGTGCTCGATGGCGGCGCGCTGCAGCCGATCACCACCGCCTACGAAGCGTGGCGCGCCGAGCCTGGCCAGTCCAGCGCCTTCATCACCATCAAACCGTTTGGCGATCCCGCGCTGGAAGGCTTGACGGCGGCCTGGAGCGCACGGCGCGATGTGACCTTGCACTTGAAACTGCGCTTTGCCGCCGCCGATACCGCCGGCCTGGGCGTGGAGCGCAATGTCATCTTCCTGGAAGACGTGACCAGCATCGAGGAAAAGGCGCAGCAATTGAAGTTGGCGTCGATGGGGCGCTTGACGGCCAGTATCGCGCATGAAGTGCGCAATCCGCTGTCGGCCATCGGCCATGCCAATTCCCTGCTGGAAGAAGACTTGCAGGCGCCGGTACACAAGCGCTTGCTGAAGATCATTGGCGACAATGTGGCGCGCGTGAACCGCATGGTGGAAGACATCCTGCAACTGTCGCGCAAGGCACACAGCCATCATGAACCGATGGAACTGGCGTCCTTCCTGCAGGAATTGAAGGCCGAGTTCGATGAAACCCATAAGCTGGACAGCAAAATCCTGTGCCTGGGCGGGATGCAGCCGGTGGCGGTGCGCTTCGATCCGCTGCACTTGCGCGAAGTGCTGATCAACCTGCTCAACAATGCGGTACGCTATGCCAGCGGCACGCCGGCCAGCATCCGCGTCTTCATCGTGAGCGTGGCCGGCCGCCCGCTCGAACTGCACGTGCAGGACGATGGCCCCGGCATTTCACCCCAGGTGCGCGCCCACCTGTTCGAACCGTTCTACACCACGTCGAGCAAGGGAACGGGCCTGGGCCTGTATCTGGCGCGCGAATTATGCTTGAATAACGATGCCACGCTGGACTACGAGCACCGCTTCGATAGCCGCGTGGCGGAAGATGGCGGCCGCAAGTCGAGCGGGCGTTTTGTGATTACCTTTGCGAGAAATGCATGACATCTCCACGTGTCCTGGTCGTTGACGATGAAGCCGACCTGCGCGAACTGCTGGAAATTACCTTGCTGAAGATGGGCCTGGACGTGGACAGTGCCGAAACCCTGCGGCATGCGCGCCAACTGTTTGCCGAAAAAGATTACCAGCTGGTGCTGACCGATATGCGCCTGCCCGACGGGCTGGGCCTGGAATTGGTGCGCGACGTGACGGCCAGCGGCAAGAATATCCCGATCGCGGTGGTGACTGCCTTCGGCAGCGCCGACAATGCCGTGGTGGCGCTGAAAGCGGGCGCCTTCGACTATGTGAGCAAGCCGGTGCAGCTGGACCAGTTGCGGGTGCTGGTGCAGTCGGCCCTGAAGCTCACCGAGCAGGCGCCGGCCGCCGCCCCGGCGCGCGACCAGCAGCCCAGCCGCCTGCGCGGCAGCTCGGCCGTGATCCAGGCGCTGCGGGCCCAGATCGCCCGTCTGGCGCGCTCGATGGCGCCGATTGCCATCAATGGCGAATCGGGCAGCGGCAAGGAATTGGCGGCGCGTGAAATCCACGCGCAAAGCTCGCGCGCGGACAAGCCTTTCATCGCCGTCAATTGCGGCGCCATCCCGGAAGCGCTGATGGAAGCCGAATTCTTCGGCTACCGCAAGGGCGCCTTCACCGGTGCGGCCGATGAACGCGACGGTTTCTTCCAGGCGGCCAATGGCGGCACCCTGATGCTGGACGAGGTGGCCGACCTGCCGCTGGCGATGCAGGTCAAGCTGCTGCGTGCGATCCAGGAGCGGCGCGTGCGCAAGATTGGCGCCACGGCCGAGGAACCGGTCGACGTGCGTATCATCAGCGCGACCCACAAGAACCTGGAAAAGCTGGTGGAGGATGGCTTGTTCCGGCAAGACTTGTTCTACCGGCTGAACGTGATCGAGCTGCGCCTGCCGCCCCTGCGCGAGCGCCTCGACGACCTGGAGGAATTGGTCGACGCCATCCTGGCGCGGCTGGGGACGTTCGAGCACAAGGCCGTGCTGGGGCCGGGCGTGCTGGAATTGCTGAAGGGGTACAGCTTCCCGGGCAATGTGCGGGAACTGGAAAATATCCTCGAACGGGCGCTGGCGTTTTCCAATGATGGCGTGATTGCGGCGGAAGACCTGGCGCTGAAAGGGAGTGCCGCGCCAGCCGTGGCGGCGCCGGCCACCGCCGCGGCGCCTGCGGGCGCCCCGTCCGCGGCCCCAACCGCGCCGCCGGCACCCGTCCCGCCGCCGGCCCAGGCCCAGCCGGCAGCGCCGGCCGCCGAGGGGGGGGCCGCGCCAGCCGCCGAAGCGGCGATGCCGCCGCTGCCCGTCTTCGACGTCCTGCCGAGCAACCTGCCGGCCTACCTGGAAGCCGTCGAGCGCGACATCATCACCCGCGCCCTGGCCCAAACCAATTACAACCGCACCCAGGCCGCCCAGCTGTTAGGCATCAGTTTCCGCCAGCTGCGCTACCAGATGCAGAAGCTGCAAATCCAGGATCCGGGCTAGCCGGGGCGCCGTGCCGCCCCATCCGCGCGATTCGACTATAATCCCCCTCCGCCGCGAAAATGCCCTTCATTGGTGTAGCGTTTTTGCCAACGCACAACTCCCTGCTGCGCCGCAACACTGCTTAATAAATCAGCAAAGAAAAAGCAGTGTTAGTGCTCGCTCACCGCCGATCGCCTGTGGTGGTGGGGCATATCAAAAGTCAATAAGAAATCGTGGTCGAAACGAAAAAATTTCATCTTGTACGAACCGAATCGCGTCACTACAATTAGTGGAAGGAATTCGATGGTTCACTAGATATAGTGGTCCTAAACCAAACTGAATACGCGGAGCCTAAATGCAATCTACTCAAGACATTTCCATCACCCAGGCGCCACAAGTGCCTGTTTCCGCCGTTGAAACCGCCGGCGGCGTCGCTGTTTCCGCCAGCCAGATGGCCGACTACCGCATCATCCGCCGCAATGGCGCCGTGGTAGCGTTCGAGCCATCCAAGATCGCCGTGGCCATGACCAAGGCCTTCCTGGCGGTGAATGGCGGCCAGGGCGCGGCCTCCGCCCGCGTCCGCGAACTGGTGGAGGAATTGACCAATAACGTGGTGGCCGCCCTGATGCGCCGCCAGCCTGCCGGCGGCACCTTCCATATCGAAGACGTGCAAGACCAGGTTGAACTGGCCCTGATGCGCTCCGGCGAGCACGACGTGGCTCGCTCCTACGTGCTGTACCGCGCCAAGCACATGGAAGAACGCCGCAAGAAGAAGGAAGCGGCCGGCGCCACCGATACCGCCGAACCGCAAATCAATGTCACCGAAAATGGCGTGTCCCGTCCGCTGGTGATGCAGGAAGTGCGCGACCTGATCGGCGCCGCCTGCAAGGGCCTGGAAAAACACGTCGATGCCGACGCCATCCTGGCCGAAACCGTGAAGAACCTGTACGACGGCGTGCCGGTCGAAGAACTGCACAAGTCCGCCATCCTGGCTGCCCGCGCGCTGATGGAAAAGGACCCGGCTTACTCGCAAGTGACCGCCCGCATCCTGCTGCACACCATCCGTAAGGAAGTGTTCGGCAAGGAAGTGCCGCAAGCCGGCGCCGCCGCCGCCTACGTCGAGTACTTCCCGCAGTACATCGCCAAGGGCATCGCCGCTGAACTGCTGAACGAAGAACTGGCCAAGTTCGACCTGGCCAAGCTGGCCAAGGCCCTGGTGGCCGACCGCGACCTGCAGTTCGGCTACATCGGCCTGCAAACCCTGTACGACCGCTACTTCCTGCACGTGCGCGATGTGCGCATCGAAATGCCGCAAGCTTTCTACATGCGCGTCGCCATGGGTCTGGCCCTGAACGAAACCGACCGCGAAGCGCGCGCCATCGAGTTCTACAACCTGCTGTCGACCTTCGACTTCATGTCGTCGACCCCGACCCTGTTCAACTCCGGCACCCAGCGTTCGCAGCTGTCCTCCTGCTACCTGACCACCGTGTCCGACGACCTGGAAGGCATCTACGACGCCATCAAGGAAAACGCGCTGCTGGCCAAGTTCGCCGGCGGCCTGGGCAACGACTGGACCCCGGTGCGCGCCCTGGGCGCCCACATCAAGGGCACCAACGGCAAGTCGCAAGGCGTGGTGCCGTTCCTGAAAGTGGTGAACGACACCGCCGTGGCGGTGAACCAGGGCGGCAAGCGCAAGGGCGCCGTCTGCGCCTACCTGGAAACCTGGCACATGGATATCGAGGAATTCCTCGACCTGCGCAAGAACACCGGCGACGACCGCCGCCGCACCCACGACATGAACACCGCCAACTGGATCCCGGACCTGTTCATGAAGCGCGTGATGGAGAAGGGCAGCTGGACCCTGTTCTCGCCATCCGACGTGCCTGACCTGCACGACAAGTTCGGCAAGGAATTCGAAGAAGCCTACCTGGGCTACGAAGCCAAGGCCGCTTCCGGCGAACTGCGCCTGTTCAAGAAGATCGAAGCGCTGGACCTGTGGCGCAAGATGCTGTCCATGCTGTTCGAAACCGGCCACCCATGGATCACCTTCAAGGATCCTTGCAACATCCGCTCGCCGCAGCAGCACGTCGGCGTGGTGCACAGCTCCAACCTGTGCACCGAGATCACCCTGAATACCAATTCGGAAGAGATCGCGGTCTGCAACCTGGGTTCCGTCAACATGCCTGCCCACATGAAAGAAGGCAAGCTGGACCACATCAAGCTGCAAAAAACCATCCGCACCGCAATGCGCATGCTGGACAACGTGATCGACATCAACTACTACGCTGTCGACAAGGCGCGCAACGCCAATATGCGCCACCGTCCGGTCGGCCTGGGCGTGATGGGCTTCCAGGACTGCCTGCACATGATGCGCGTGCCGTACGCCTCGATGGAAGCGGTGCAGTTCGCCGACACTTCGATGGAAGCCGTCTGCTACTACGCTTACCTGGCATCGACCGAGCTGGCGGAAGAGCGCGGCCGTTACGAGTCGTACGAAGGTTCGCTGTGGTCGCGTGGCATCCTGCCGCAAGACTCCGTCCGCCTGCTGGCTGAGCAGCGCGGCGGCTACCTGGAGCAGGACCTGTCGTCTGCGATGGACTGGACCCCGGTGCGTGAACGCATCGCCAAGTTTGGCATGCGCAACTCGAACTGCGTGGCGATCGCCCCGACCGCGACCATTTCGAACA
>CBFGQI010000063.1:0-27840 GCA_965650885.1 uncultured Oxalobacteraceae bacterium | reverse complement strand
GTCGCTGTAATGCGCGCCGTCGAGATCGCCAAACAGTTACATTGAAGAGGCAGTTCAACTTCAACAAGGGGATCGAAATGGAAGCAATTGCAAAGAAGTTTGCATTGGCAGCCAGTAGCATGCTCCTGGCTGCAAGCGCATTTGGCGCCACTACCATCGGTAATACCTCAGCAGACGACGTCACGCTTGACGCGCAAAACGCAGACGCCTTCGTCTTCGATGCGGGCTGGAATCCCAATTCCGGCCCGTACGGGGACATCAGCGGTTTTGGTACAACCTTCGATAGCTACGGCACCGGCACCTGGTCACTGCTGGGCAAGCACGAAGGCGGCTCCGGTTCGGGCTTCAGCCTGACCAGTTCCCTGGAATTTATCTTCGACATCGGCGACGGTCAATCCGGTACCTGGAGCGTCACCAATACCAGTGCGACGCAAGGCGCGCTCGACCTGGTGCTGGCGCTGAAGGCTGGCGATGGCGCGGGCGCCTTCCTGTTCGATAACCAGGTCATCGGCGCCGGGCAAACCCTGAACGGCACCTGGCGCATCGAATGGTTCACAGGCGGCAATGAAGCCACTCCCGACTTCTCGAACCTTGCCATGTTCGGGCGGGAATTCGATGAGATTGCTCCGCCGGTACCGGAACCGGGCGAGTACGCCATGTTGCTGGCCGGCCTGGGTGTGATCGGCGTTGTGGCGCGGAGGCGCAAAGCGCTGTAGACTCTTTGGAACGGTCGTGCTATTTTGTTGGCGCGACCATTACAAGGAGACCGCATGGACCTGAACTACTCTGCCAGGGATGACGCCTTCCGCGCCGAAGTGCGGACTTTCCTGGCAGCGCACCTGCCGGCCGATCTGCAAGACAAAGTCCGCAAGCACCTCCGGCTCAAGCGCGGGGACTATGTCCGCTGGCATAAGATCGTAGCCCAACAAGGCTGGGCGGCGCCGGCCTGGCCGGCCGAATACGGCGGTCCAGGCTGGGACGCCACCCAGCGCCACATCTGGGAAGAGGAGTGCGCGATTGCCGGCACCCCGCCCATCCTGCCCTTCGGCGTCAATATGGTGGCGCCGGTCCTCATGGCCTTCGGCAGCGCGGAACAGAAGGCGTACTACCTGCCGCGCATCCTCAACTGCGACGACTGGTGGTGCCAGGGCTATTCCGAACCGGGCGCCGGATCCGACCTGGCGTCGCTGAAGACCACCGCCGTGCGCGAGGGCGACCATTACATCGTCAACGGCCAGAAAACCTGGACCACGCTGGGTCAGCATGCCGACATGATCTTCTGCCTGGTGCGCACCGACCCCACCGTGCGCAAGCAGGAGGGTATTTCCTTCCTGCTGATCGACATGAAATCGCCGGGCATCACGGTGCGGCCGATCATCATGCTCGACGAAGACCATGAAGTGAATGAAGTGTTCTTCGACAATGTGCGCGTTCCCGTCGCCAACCTGGTCGGCGCGGAAAACAAGGGCTGGACGTACGCCAAATACCTGCTGGGGCACGAGCGCACGGGCATCGCGGCGGTGGGCCGCTCCAAGCGCGAACTGCTGTTCCTGAAAAGGGTCGCGACCCGGCAGCAAAAGCATGGCAAGCCACTACTGGAAGATCCCCTGTTCGCGGCCCGCGTGGCCGAGCTTGAAATCGAGCTGATGGCGCTGGAGGTCACGGTGTTGCGCACCATCGCGCAGGAAGCGCACGGGCCAGGCCCGCAGGCGTCGGTGCTGAAAGTGCGCGGCTCGGAGATCCAGCAACTGCTGGCCGAACTGATGGTCGAAGCGCTGGGTCCGCAAGCGCTGCCTTTCGATCCCCAATACTTGGACGGCGCGCGTGAGCACGCACTGGCCGGCGACGACGATGCGGCGCCGCTCGCGTCCTATTACTTCAATTTCCGCAAGACGTCGATCTACGGCGGTTCGAACGAGATCCAGAAGAACATCATTTCCCAGATGATCCTGGGGCTGTAAGGGGAGCGGCATGGATTTCACATTCAAGGAAGAGCAACAACAATTGGCCGATGCGCTGCGCCGCTGGATCGACAAGGATTACGGCTTCGAGGAACGCAAACGGATCATCCATTCTGAAGCCGGCGTTTCCGACCAGGCGTGGGCCACCTTGACGGAACTGGGCATGCTGGCCTTGCCGGTGCCGGAAGAGCAGGGCGGCTTCAACGGCAACGCGGTCGACATGATGGTGGTGATGCAGGAATTGGGACGCGGCCTGGTGGTCGAGCCCTACTTCGCCACGGTGCTGGGCGCCCGCTTCCTCAAGCTCGCTGGCGGCCAGGAAGGCATGCTGGAGCGGGTCGCGGCCGGCCAACTGAAACTGGCGTGCGGTCTGGGCGAACAGCAGGCGCGCCATGCATTGAACGATGTGCTGACTACCGCCGAGGCAGCGGCCGGCGCGGGGGCAGGCCAGGGCCGGATCACGGGCCGCAAGAGCGTCGTGCTGCATGGCGGCCAAGCGGGGGCTTACATCGTCTCGGCCCGCAGCAGTGGCGCGCAGTACGACACGGCCGGTATCTCGCTGTACCTGGTGCCACGCGATGCGGCCGGCGTCCATGCGACCGATTACCGCACCATCGACGGCCAGCGCGCCGCCACGGTGGAGTTTGACGGCGCGTACGGCACTCTGCTCGGCGGGCAAGGCCAAGGCTGGCCGCTGCTCGAAGCGGCCACCGATTACGGCGCCGCCTTGTTGTGCGCGGAAGCCATCGGCGCCATGGACGCGATTTTCGCCGCCACCCTCGAATACCTGAAAACGCGCCAGCAATTCGGCGCGCCGATCGGCAAATTCCAGGTGCTGCAGCACCGCATGGCCGACATGTTCATCCATCTGGAGCAGGCTCGCTCGCTGGCCATGCTGGCCGCGGTGAAGGTCGATTCGAGCGACGCGGAAGAGCGCCGGCGCGTAGTGTCGGCCGCCAAGGTGCGCGTCGGCCATGCCGCGCGTTTCGTGGGCCAGCAGGCGGTGCAGCTACATGGCGGCATGGGCGTGACCGATGAACTGCCGGCGGCCCATCATTTCAAGCGCCTGGCAATGATCGGCATCACCTTGGGCGATGCGGGGCACCATCTGGAGCGCTTCGTTGCGCAGCCAGGCTTCCGGGAGGCAGCATAATGGCACGCCTGGTCCGCAATATCGCAGAACTGGAGGCACTGGTCGGCCAGGAAGTTGGCGTCTCAGGCTGGGTCGACATCACGCAGGAACGTGTCAACGCCTTTGGCGCCGCCACCAATGACCGGCAATGGATACACACCGACCCGGTGCGCGCCGCTGCCGAATCGCCTTTCGGCGGCACGGTGGCGCACGGTTTCCTGACCCTGTCGCTGCTGCCGGGCTTGCTGCAGGATGCCGTGTTCATGGAAGACATGCGCATGGGCTTGAATTATGGCCTGGACAAGGTGCGCTTTCCGGCGCCGGTACCGGTGGGCAGCCGCGTGCGCGGCCGCGTGGCCCTGCGCAGTATCGCACCGGTGGCAGGCGGCCACCAGCTGGCGTGGGAGATCACGGTGGAGTGCGAGGGCGGCGACAAGCCGGCCTGTGTCGCCGAATTCCTGATGCGGCGCTATTCCTGATCGTCGCCGGCCACGCAATAGCGGTTGCGGCCGGCCTCCTTGGCCCGGTACAAGGCATTGTCGGCAGTACGCACCAGCATATCGCCATCGTAACTGGCTTCGCCCGGCACTGTCGTGGCCACGCCCAGGCTGACCGTCACGGTTTCGCCGGCGGGCGACACACGGTGCGGGATGGCCAGTTCGCGCACGGCAGCCAGTATGCGTTTAGCCACGGTTTGCGCACCCTGCGAGCCTACTTGGGGCAGCAGGACGACGAATTCCTCGCCGCCGTAGCGCGCCAGCAAGTCCGGCGGGCGGCCCGCGCAGGAACGCATGGCGTCGGCCACCTGCGCCAGGCAAGCGTCGCCGGCCTGGTGCCCGAAGGCGTCGTTGTAGTGCTTGAAGTGGTCGATATCGACCATGATCACCGATAGCGGAGCCTGCGCCCGTGCGCAGCGCCGCCATTCATTGTCGATCGCGTCGTTGAAGCTGCGGCGGTTGGCCACGCCGGTCAGGGCGTCGGTCAGCGTCAGTTCGCGCATGGCATCGGATTGGCGTTTCAGCGTCAGGTGGGTGCGTACCCGGGCCCGCACCACTGCAACATTGAATGGCTTGGTGATGAAATCGACCGCGCCCGCTTCCAGGGCGCGCGTCTCGTCCTGCGGTGTGGTCAGCGCAGTGACGAAGATGATCGGGATGTCGCGCAGCTCGGGCGAGGCGCGCAGGGCGGCACAGACTTCATAGCCGTCCATGCCAGGCATGACCGCGTCAAGCAGGATCAGGTCAGGCAGGTGCTGGCGCGCCAGTTCGAGCGCGCGCGCGCCGTCCCGCGCAAACAGCACTTCATGCTCCCCGCCCAGCACGTGGTTGAGGATCTGGATGTTCTCCATGGCGTCGTCGACGATCAGCAGGCGGCCATTGTGTGCCTGGTCGGTCCAGCTCATGCGTTTTCCTCCCGCTTCATGATTTGCTGGACCCACTGTTCGGCACCGCTGAAGTCGAGCGTTTCGATGGCATTGGTCAGGCCGGGCAGCAAATCAGGGCAGCGCTGCTTCAGCGCCGGGCTGAGCGACTTGAACGCGGCCAGGGCGCGCATATTGCTGTTCCTGAGCAGGACCAGCAATTCATTCAGGGCTTGGGGCAGGTCGACGCTGGCCAGGCCGCTGGGCGCGGCCGGCAGCGGCAAGGGCAGCTCGCGCGCGGCCGTGATCACCACGGCCAGCGCTTGTTCGAGCGCCAGCAGCAAGGCGGCGGCGGAACTGTCCTGGCCTTCGGCCAGTGCGGCTTCCGCCTGGGCGCTGAGGCGGGCGACCTCGGTGGCGCCGAGGTTGGCGGCCACGCCCTTCAGGCGGTGCAGCACGCGGGTGGCGGCATAGCGCTTGTTCCCGGCCAGGCAGTCGCGTACTTCCTGCACGGCGTCGCCCTGCGAATTCTCGAAGCGTTTGAGCAGGCTGGCAAAGGCGGCGTAATTGCCGGCGACCCGGCGCAGCGCGGCGTCGAGGTCGATGCCGGCGACCGCGGCCGGCCGGCCGTCGTCGTGTTGCGGCACATGGCTTTCGGTGCCTGGCTGCCCGGGGGGCTGTGCCGGGTGCGGCGGCGCCAGCCGGGTCAAGGTGGCGATCAGTTCGTCGACGTCGATCGGCTTGCCGACGTGCGCATCGACCCCGGCGGCGACGGCACGCTCGCGGTCCTCCTGCATGGCATTGGCGGTCATGGCGACGATGGGAAGGCTGCGCAAGCCCATGGCGCGGATCGATTGCGTCGCATCGTAGCCATCCATCACCGGCATCTGCAGGTCCATCAGCACGGCATCGAAGCGCTGCGGATTGTCGCGCAGCAGGTCGATGGCGATTTCCCCATTGGAGGCCACTTCCACCAGAGCGCCGCAATGGAGCAGGATGTAGCGCGTCATTTCCTGGTTGATTTCATTGTCTTCCACCAGCAGCAAGCGCATGCCGGCCAGGCTGCCGGACAGCGGAGGGCGGCCGCCGCGGTGCTCCGGTTGGCTGGTGCCGGCGATTGCGCCCAGCGCCGCATGGCGCAAGCGTGCGGGCGTGAAGGGCTTGGCCAGCACGGCTTCGATCTGCAGGCTGTCGGCCAGCGGCAGCAGGTCTTCGCTGGCGCGCTCCGGCGCCATCATCACCACCTTGGGCAGGACCATGCCGGTGCTGCGCGCCTCGACCAGCATGGCGATGCCATCCATGCCGGGCATGGCGCTGTCGACGACCAGCAAATCGAAACGCTGGCCGCGCAGGGCTTGCAATCCTTCCGCGCCGCTGGCCGCGCCGGTCACCGACCATTGCATGGTGGCTGCGCTGTGCTCGAATGCCTGGCGTGCGCTGGCGTTATCGTCGACCACCAGGACGGCGAGCCGCTGCAGGCTGGCCGGCGTTTCGGCCGCTTGCGTATCCCCGCTGCGCTGCAGCGGAACCACGAACCGGAACGCCGAACCCTTGCCGACCGTGCTCTCGACGCCGATCATGCCGCCCATCAGGTCCGACAGGCGGCGCGCAATGGCCAGCCCGAGGCCGGTGCCGCCGTAACGGCGGCTGGTGCTGGTGTCGCCTTGCGAAAAGGCGTCGAACATATGCTGCTGCTGTTCGGCCGGGATGCCGATGCCGGTGTCGCGTACCGTGAACTCGAGCATCAAGGTATCGGCGCGCGATTCGGCTTCGCGCACGCCCAGCACCACTTCGCCGTGTTCGGTGAACTTGATGGCGTTGCTCAGCAGGTTGAGCAGCACTTGCTGAAGGCGCATCGCATCGCCCACCAATTCCAGCGCTACGGCAGGAGCAATGTCGAACACCGGTTCCACGCCCTTGTCCCAGGCGGTGTTGGCCACCAGGATCGCGATGCCCACCAGGAGCTGGTCGAGGTCGAAGCGCGCCTGCTCCAGCTGCAATTGGCCGGCCTCGATCTTGGAGAAATCCAGCACGTCATTGACCACGCCGAGCAGGCTTTGGGTGGCCAGCTGGATCTTGCTGACGTAGCTGCGTTCGCGCCGCTCCAGCGGGGCTTCTTCCAGCAGGCGCGCCAGCCCGGTGATCGCATTCATCGGGGTCCGGATTTCATGGCTCATATTGGCCACGAACTCGCTCTTGGCGCGGCTGGCCGCTTCGGCGCGGTCGCGCGCCCGCATCAATTGCTCGTTCAGTTCCTGCAGTTTCAACTCGCTGCGTTTGAGTTCCGAGACGTCCGAGCCCAGCACGAAGAAGCCGCGGACCGCGCCCGACTCGCCGCGGTCGGGGATGAAATTGAACCAGGCAAAGCGCCGCTCGCCCGAAGGCAGTTCCAGCTCGCGCAGGAAATGCTGCGGACTGCCGTCCAGCACCGCATCGATTTGCGGCTGGATCTGCACCAGCAGGTTGGCCGGCAGCACGCGCTCGATGGGCTCGGCCATGGCCTGCTCCAGCGTCTTGCCGAACCAGTCCAGGAAGTACTTGTTGGCGAAATGGCAGCGCATTTCGCTATCCCAGTAAGCTACCACGGCCGGCAGGTTTTCCGTCACCGTGTGCAGGAAGCTGGTGCTGCGCGCCAGGCTGAGGGAAGTGCGCTGCAAGGCTTCATCGGCCCGTTTGCGCTCGGTGATGTCGAGCGAAATGCCGAGCAGGTGGGTGGCGATGCCATGTTCGTTGCGTAGGGCGACTTTGCGGGTGGTCAGGTAGCGCGTTTCGCCGCTGGCCGTCAGCAAGGTCTCTTCGGGAATATCGAGCACGTGCTCGGACGCCAGCACCTTGCGGTCGGCGTCCTGGAAGGCAGCAGCTTGCTCCGGCGGGAAGAAGTCGCGGTCGCTTTTGCCCAGCAGGTCGTCGCGCGGGCGCCCCAGCAGCAGTTCGCCCTGGCGGTTCAACAGCTCGAAGCGCAGCTGCTGGGCATCCTTGACGAACACCATGGCCGGCATGTTTTCCAGCACCGACTTGAACAGCGCCTTCGACTGGCGCAGCGCCGCTTCCGTGTCCTTTTGCTGCGTGATATCCATCAGCATGGCGGTGATGCCGACCATCGCGCCATCGGCGCCGAACACAGGATAGTAGCCGGCAATGAAATGGCCGCCGCGGCCGGGCCGTGCCACCGCCGTGCCCGTCATCTCGGTATTGGGCACCGGCTCGCCGGTGGCCAGCACGCGGCGGTAGGCCTGGTTGATTTGCGCCACCAGGGTGCGGTCGGTGATCACTTCATCGAAGCGCCGCCCGATATGGTCGTTGACCGGCAAGCCGTTAAAGCGCGCCAGATAGTCGTTGATCATCAGGATGCGCAGCCGTGTGTCGACAAAACTCAGGCCAACCGGAGCCGTCGCGTAAATGGTTTCCAGCAGGGCGTTGGAATTTTCCAGCTGCTCCGTGCGTTCCTCCACCAGCCGTTCCAGGTCCTGGCGGTGGCGCGTCAGGTCGCGGTCGAGCTGGCGCAGGGTGTCGCCCAGCTGCTGCGCTTCGCGAAAGCCCAGCGGCGGTATGTCGACCGGCGTGCCGCTGGCCAGCGCCTGGGCCGGCGCCTGCAGGGCATCGACGGCGCGCGCGATGCGGCGCCCCGCCAGCGCAGCCGCGCCAAAACCGGCCAGCGCCACCGCAGCCAGCACCGCCGCGGTGCCGAGCAGGACGCCGTCGATGGGCGCCCATGCATCGGTTTCCGGCGCCGCCACTGCGACGCTCCACGGACTGTCGGCGCCGCGCAGGTAGCCAATCTGCAGCGGCAAGCCGTACATGGCCTGGGCCGCCGATTGGCCGTTGGCACGGCCATCGTCATGGCTGCGCGCCACCACGCGGCCATCGGGCGCCAGCACGGCGATCACGCTGCCCGCGGGCAGGCGCACTTCTTCGGCCACCTTGTCCAGCGCGTCGCCGGGCAGCAGCACGCTCAGCGACGCGGCCGGCCGGCCGGCCCGCTGTAGCGGGACGTCGAGCGCCAGGTGGGCCGGTTCCTTGCCGTTGGCCGGCAACAGCGTCACCGCCGAACGGGCGTTGGGCGCGAACTTGACGCGGGCCGCGTTCGCGGCGCGATCGACCGGAATGGCGTTACCGCCGATCAATTGCGGCAAGTGATTTTCAGTCAGCAGGACGTGGGAGTAGTGCGGCAAGGCGGCCGGCAAGGCGGCGACCTGGCTGCGCAATGCCACCAGGTCGCCGCTGCGCACGCTTGGGCTGCTGGCCAGGGCGATTGCCACGGCTTCGGCGGCCAGCAGTTGGCGGTCGACGATGGCGGCGGCGGCGCGCGCCAGGCGCTGCGTTTCCAGGTCGCCGCGGCCCTGGTCGCGCTGCAGGAAGAAGGCCAGCAAGAGCGCCACGGCCAGCAGCGCGGGCGCGGCGCACGCCGCCGCCAGCAGCGCAATCTGCGAGCGAAGGGGCGGCAAGGCATTCGCGGAATCGTCCTGCAAGGCGCATCCTTTCCGGAGAGTGGCTGCAGGACGATGATAGCTCAGCTTGAGGGAGACGAGAAGCGCGCGATCTCCAGCTTGGCGATGGCGTTACGGTGCACTTCGTCCGGCCCGTCGGCCAGGCGCAGGGTGCGGTTGGCGGCCCATTGGTAAGCCAGCGGGAAATCGTCCGACACCCCGGCGGCGCCATGGGCCTGGATGGCCCAGTCGAGCACCTGCTGCGCCACATTCGGCGCCAGGACCTTGATCATCGCGATTTCGGACTGGGCAACCTTGTTGCCCACCGTATCCATCATATAGGCTGCTTTCAGTGTCAGCAGACGCGCGGTATCGATGCGGATGCGCGCTTCCGCAATGCGTTCGCGCCACACACCCTGGTCGCATAGACGCTTGCCGAATGCAACCCGCGTGGACAGGCGCTGCACCAACAATTCCAGGGCGCGCTCCGCCACGCCGATGGCGCGCATGCAATGGTGGATGCGGCCCGGGCCGAGGCGCCCTTGCGCGATCTCGAAGCCGCGTCCTTCACCCAGCAGGATGTGCGAAGCGGGCACGCGCACATTGTCGAACACCATCTCGCAGTGGCCGTGCGGCGCATCGTCGTAACCGAACACCGGCAGCGGGCGCAGCACGCTCAGGCCCGGCGCGTCGGCCGGCACCAGGATCATCGACTGCTGCGCGTGGCGCGGCGCGTCGAAGTCGGTCTTGCCCATGGTGATATAGACCTGGCAGCGCGGGTCGCCGGCGCCGGAAATCCACCATTTGCGGCCATTGATCACGTAATCGCCGCCATCGCGCACGATGCGGGTTTCGATATTCGTCGCGTCCGACGAGGCCACGGCCGGTTCGGTCATGGCGAAAGCGGAACGGATGTCACCGCGCAGCAGCGGCTCCAGCCAGCGCTGCTTGTGCTCTTCGCTGCCGTAGCGCTCCAGCGTTTCCATATTGCCGGTATCGGGCGCCGAACAGTTGAACACTTCGGCGGCCCACGGCACCCGGCCCATGATTTCGCACAGCGGCGCGTAATCGAGATTGGACAAGCCTTCCGGCGCCCGGCTCGAACGCGGCAGGAACAGGTTCCACAGGCCCTGTTCGCGCGCCAGCGGCTTGAGGCGCTCGATCAGCTGGGTGGGGATCCAGCGGTTGCCATGTTCGCGCCCGTTGCGTTCCACTTCTTCGTGGAAGGCCTTCTCGTTCGGATAGATGTGCCGGTCCATGAAGGCCAGCAGGCGCGCCTGCAAGGCCTTGGTGCGCGGCGAGTAGTCAAAGTCCATCGTGGGTCCCTTATTCGATTGCCTTGCCCTGGGCGTAGGCCCAGCCCATGGCGGCCATCGGGCGCGCCAGTTTGCCCGATTCCAGCGCCTGTGCACTGGAAGCCGTGCCGTCCACGTAGCGCTTCATGATGCCCTGCATGATGCTGGCGAGGCGGAACATATTGAAGGCCAGGTAAAAATTGAAGTCCTCCAGGCGGATCGACTTGCCGGTGCGTTCGGCGTAGCGCGCGATATATGCGCGCTGCGACGGGATGCCCAGCGCTTGCAGGTCAAGCCCGGCGATGCCACGGAACTGGCCCGGCTCGATGTGCCAGCTCATGCAGTGGTAGCTGAAGTCCGCGAACGGGTGGCCCAGGGTCGACAATTCCCAGTCCAGCACCGCCAGGATGCGCGGCTCGGTGGGGTGGAAGATCATGTTATCGAGGCGGAAGTCGCCATGCACGATGGCGGTATCGTCGCCCGGCGGGATATGGCGCGGCAGCCATTCGATCAATGCGTCCATCGCCTCGATCGTCTCGGTCTCGGAAGCCTTGTACTGCTTGCTCCAGCGTTCGATCTGGCGCTGGAAGTAATTGCCAGGCTTGCCGTAATCGGCCAGGCCGATGGCGGCGTAATCGATGGTGTGCAACTGGGCTATGACGCGGTTCAATTCATCGTAGATGGCACCGCGTTCGGCCGGCGTCATCCCCGGCAGCGCCTGGTCCCACAGCACGCGGCCTTCGACGAACTGCATGACGTAAAAGGCGCGGCCGATCACCGCTTCGTCCATGCACAGGCAATACTGGCGCGCGGCCGGGAAGCCGGCCTTGTGCAGGGCGTCCATGACGCGGTATTCGCGTTCGATGGCATGGGCCGAAGGCAGCAGCTTGGCGGCGGGGCCCGGTTTGGTGCGCAAGACATAGTGCTGGCCGCCGACGGTCAGTTTGAAGGTCGGGTTGGATTGCCCGCCCTTGAATTGCGCCACCTTCAAGTCGCCTTCCGGATAGCCTTCCACGTGCCGGCGCAGGTAAGCGTGCAGTGCCGCGGTATCGAAACGGTGGCGCTCCGACACTTCTTTGGTGCCCATGAATTCTTCGAACATATTGCCTCCTTCGAACGATCGTACTATTTTTGTGGGCGTGAAAGCAAGCGCGATTTCGAATATTCGTGGAACAGTTGTTCCATCGTGGTGCTGCGGGTGGCGGCCTGCAAGGGCGCGGGCGGGGCGAAATTGGAAAAGCGCACGATCCAGTCATGTGGCGCCTTGCCCACGTCCAGCGCATTGATGCACCCGGCGGCCTGCGACAGGTTGCCGAGGAAAAGGCGCTGGCCGCCGGTCAGGGCGTAGGACAGGATGGCGCGGTTGACGCCTCCGTGCAGGACCAGCAGCACGGTGTCCCAGCTGCCGTCGGACAGCAGGCGGGCCAGGGCGGGATGGATGCGGTCCATCAGTTCGCCGACCGATTCGCCGCCCAGGAAGCGGCGCCGTTCTTCGACCACGCCTTCGAAGGCGCCGGTAAAGGCCTCGCGCAACTGGTGGTCGGGAATGCCGGACAGCTTGCCGCCGCGGATTTCGGCCAGTTCCGGCCAGCTTTCGAGCTGGATCTGCTGGCCGGTTTCCGCCAGCACGCGCATGGCCGTTTCGACCGTGCGCGGCAGGCCGGAGACGATGACGCGGTCGAAACGGATACCGTCCGCGGCGAAGGCGCGGCCGGCGGCGGCGGCTTGCAAGCGCCCGTTTTCGTTGAGTGGCACGGATTCGGGAAGGTGGGGTTTGCCGGCTTCGTCGAAATAGGTGACGCTGCCGTGCCGCATCAGGAAGATGCGGCGTCGTTCAGTGTTTGCGGTCATAAGGTCAGAAGAAAATGGCGAGGCGCGCGATAATGGTTCCGTTATTAGTATAAGGCCCAGTCGCGCGCACGTTGCCGGAATCGGGTTTGCCGTCATCGAGCTTGGCGTCGATCTGTTCGGCAAACGTGTCCGGCAGGTTGTCGAAGCGGACACCGTTGCCGCCCCGGCCGCCCACCACGTCGTTGTAGATGTAGACCGCGCCGCCCTGGGCGCTGGTCATGAAATCCGTGGTGCCGTTGTAGGAGCCGGTGATCAGGCCTGCCAGCGCCAGGTGTTGCGGGGCCAGCTGGTATTCCGTGACCTGGCCGTCGCCATTGCCGTTGCCGGCAGCACCCGGCACGTGGGTAGTGGCGAGGATGTCGTCGCCGGGCAGGGCGCGGAAGCGGTCCTGGTAGGCATTGACGGCGGCCTGCAGGGCGGTGGCTTGCTGCAGGATGCTTTTGACCTTGGCGCTGTCGATCAGGGCCTGGCCTTTGAGCACGCCGCCCAGCAGCAAGCCGATAATCACAAGCACGATGGCGATTTCAACGAGGGTGAAGCCGCGGTGTCGCATGGCAGTCTCCTTTCATGGCAAGCGTTGGGCGGCGAGCATACGGTTGTACAGGATATTGGGCGATAGCCAGACCACGATGTCGTCGTAGGCGCCGCCGGCGGCGGCGGGATTGTCGGCCTGGCCGCGCGCGATGAACATCCGGCCGTCATTCTGGAAGTTGGCCTTCTCATCGACATTGCCCTGGCCCATGTCGGCGGCCTGTACGCCCACGTCGCTGAAGGCGCCGAAGCCATTGCGGCCCTGCGACAGCACCACGGCGGGGATGTCGTTCTGGGCGCTGGCCGGCACCAGCGTGCCGACGGCGTCGCGGCTGGCGACCGTGATGTCGCGCGGCGTATTGAGGCGGAAAGGCACGCCGCTGTCGCTGAAGGCCGGTGTCACGCTGTACAGGTAGAGATGCTGCCAGGCGTCGAGCTTGGGCACGCCAAGTGTCGCCCATGGCAGGAAGCCGAGCCTGCGCCCGTTGGCGCAGCGGGTGCCGATGCGGTCTTCCAGGCCATTGGAGGCCGAGATGGCGGGGCAGGGCAGGTAGCCGTTGCGGGCGGCGAAGCCGGCCAGCGCGTCGCGCGCTTCTTCCAGCGCCTTGCTGGTGTCGGCGACCCGGCGCTGCTCCATCTGCGCCGACAGCGGCGCCAGCATGCCGCCCAGCAGCAGGCCGACGATGACCAGCACGATCGCCATTTCCACCAGCGTGAACGCTTGCATGGGTTTGCTCATGGCAGGGTCTTGGCGGCGGCCATCCTTTCATAAAGTGTATGCAAGGGGACAGTGACCAGCAGGTCGTCGAAGACACCGCCTGCAGCATTGGCTTCGCTGCTGCGCGGGCGTTGCATGAAATTGACGGAGGCGGCCAGGTTTCCGGCTTCGTCCTGGCTGTCCAGGGTATCACCGCGGCCGCGCGAAAAGATGACCGCCGGGGCGCATTGCGCCGCCAGCGAACAGCTTTCCTGGCCGGTCACGAAGAACAGCGTGCCGTTCGCATCGCGCGCGAGCACCCGCTTGGTGGCAATGGCGGCGGTGCGCGCCAGCGGCGCGACGGTGAAGGCGGGGGTTACGCTGTAGCGCAGCTGGCGGCCCCAATTGTCGGTGGCCGGCAGGCCGAGGTCGAGCCAGGGCAGCGTGCCGGTGCAATCGGCCTCGGTGCTGCAAGGCAGCGCGCGTTCGCGCCCGGCACGGCCACCGCGGTCGCCGCCCACGCCGCTCTCGTCGCCCGCGGCGGGGCTGCCAGCCCCCAGGACAGCGCCCGGCGCGGGCCGCGGCAAGCGGCCATGGGTGGCGGCGAATCCCACCAGGGCTTCGCTGGCCTGGGCCAACAGGGCGTAGGTGCGCTGTTCGCGTGCGCGCTCGACGCTGCTACCGCTGAAAGCCGACAGCAGCACGGCGGCCATTGCCACCGTGGCGATGAGCAGGAGCGTCAGCAGGGCGGCGCCCTGTTCCCTAGCGTGCGGCTTCATGGATTTCTCCCGTGCTCGGGTCGTAGCGCTGGCCCGGCTTCAGCACGACCGAGCGGCCGTCCGCTTGCAGCCGCACGGCGCCGCGCGTCACGCCGCCCGGCGGCGCCGGCTGCACTTCGCCGTTGACGATCACCATGGTGCGGCCCCGGCTGCGGCGCACGATGCCGTCCAGCCGCAGGCCGGGCGGCGCTTCCGGCTGCGCGCCCGCCACCGCGCCATCGGCCCCGGCCCCGCCATCGGCACCGGCCATGCCCGGCATGGTCGCGGTGGCGCCCGGCGCGGTGCCAAGCGGCGGGCAGCCTGGCGCCGACCCCGGGGGACATCCCGCCGACGCATCCATGCCTGGCCCGACATGGGCGCCAGCCGGACCGACGCCTTGCGCCGTCGCTGCGCCCGGCCACGTCTGGCCCACGCCTGCGAGGCTGCCGGGCGCACCCGCGTGCCCGCTGGCGCCGCCGGGCGCCATTTGCGCCTGGTTGCGCTGCGTGTCCAGTTGCACCCGTTCGCCCGGCGTGGTGAACAGCCTGCCCATGCTCACGAAGCTCTGCGCGCCAGCCTGGCCAGCCAGCAGCAGGAGCAGCGCTGGCAAAGCCGCGTTCATAGCGTCCCTCCCAATGCCTTGCCCGCGGTAACAGGCGTCAAGGTCAGCCAATTGAGGGTGCAATCGGCATTCAGCGTCGGTGCCAGTTGGCCGGCGGCCGGAGCCGCGCCTCCCGCGCGCCGTATGATGCATTCCTGCACCGCGAAGGTGCCGGCCAGGCGCAGGTCGGACAGGAAATTGAGCAAGTCCAGTTCGTGCAGCAAGTCCATGTGCAGCGCCATCCGGCTCCCGAGCAGCGAATAGTCGCCGGTTGGCAGGGCGGTCTCGAGGCGATACGGCTGCTGCACCTCGATCTCATATGTCAGGGGCAGCAAGCGCCGCTGCTCCTGGATCTGCCGGATAGCCTCGACCCAGTCCAATCGCCGTTCCGGCCCCACCAGCCCCTTGCGGCGCAGCTCCACGAACTGCGGCTGGTAGAGACGAATTTCCTCCTTCTCCGTCTCCGCATGGGCCAAGCGCGAGCGGGCCGCGTCGCGTTCCAGCAATTGCGCCGCTTCGGCGAAGTGCGCCTGCCGCAAGTGCCAGGCGCTGGCCAGCACCGCCGCCAGCGACACCGCCAGCGTGGCCAGGAACACCAGCACCGCATTGCGCAATAAGGAATATTCGCGGAACAGGATCATGGCGACCACCTGATATTCAGCGTGAATTTGGCGCGCTCCCCCAGGCCGGCCGCCGTGCCAGCCTTGCCGGACAGCTTGACGTTGGGGCGCACGTCGAACGGCAACTGCTCGATCTCCACCAGCATTCCCGGTGTGCGCGCCAGTTCCTGGGCGAAGCGGTTCATGCTCAACAGGACGCTGCGGTAATCGTCCTGTTCCACCAATACCTCGGCCTGCAGCCGGACCTGCTGCGAAGGCGCTTTCGGGATCCCGATCAGCATCGACGATTGCGGCGCCACCAGCGCCGGCGTGGTGGCGGCCCCCGGGAAGGCGCTGCTGGCCGTCACCGGCGCCACGCCCGGCGCATTGGCGCGCCAGTCCAGCTGCGTCAGGCGGATTTGCGGCGAGCGCTCCAGTGCCTCGCTCAGCATGGACATCACCGCTTGCGGCCAAGGCCCCTGGCGCGCCACCATTTGCGCGATCTGTACCGCCGCGCGCATATTGGCTGTCTTGTCGACGGCGGGCGGCATGCTCGACATGCTGCTCTGGTAGGCACTTGCAAAGCGTTGGGTCTCCAGCCGCAGTTCCTCGGTGTGGCTGCGCGCCAGCGAATAGCCGACGATATTGGCGCCAGTCCACAACAGGCAGCAAGCCGCCATCACCGCGCTCGATGCATACAGGGCCTGGCGCGCCCGCCACAGGCTGTAGTAGCGCTGGCGCGCGCCCAGCGGATAATGGGTCGGCGGCGCCGTGCGCCCGGCCAGGCCGAGGAACAAATCATCGGGGTTGTCCGATGGCGCCAGCCGCTGGCCGGCCGCGGCTTCTTCCAGCGGCATCACGCGCCAGTCGAGCAAGGGCGCGATGGTTGCCGTGGGCGGCGCCGCGATGCGTGCCAGCGGCAGCAGGGTCAATACCTGCAAGGCCACTTCGCGCGGCAACATGTGCGCCCCGACCAGGAACTGGCGTGTGCGCTCGGCTTCCTGCTCGGCGCTGGCTGCCGACTGAGCCAGGCGCGAGAAGCGCACTTTGCCGCGCTGGAAGTAGGTCTGGCGGATGCCGCCCGCGTGCTCGGTGACCAGCAGCAGATGGGCTTCCTCGCGCGACTCGTCCGTCAGCAGGGCGCCGCTGAGCAGCGCCGGCGTGTAAAGCGCGGCCACCGGCATGCGCTGGTTTTCCAGGGCGTCGAGCCAGGGTTGCAGGATGGCCGGATTGGTCAGCGCCGCGAACAGCACGATATCGTCACGACGGCCTTCTTCCTCGCGCCCCTGCACGTGGGCGCAGCGGAAGGGCGTATCGCGCCAGGCCTGGCCCAGGCGCCGCTCGCGCATCGTGATCCCGGCGCGGCCGGCCACGTGCGGCAGCAGGTGGCGCTGGAAGTCCTCTTCCACCAGGTCGGCCAGCATCAGGACGGGCATGTCCTGGCGGCCTTCGAGCCAGGCGGCAAACCCTTGCAGGCCATCCGCGGTGGGGTCGAAGCACGGGCCCATGACGAGCCGCCCGCGCTCCCAAAGCCGGCAGCACATGCGGTCGGCAGTCAGGTGGAGTAAGAGTTTGGTGGTCATGGCCTAGATCCTGATCGCACTGATGGTGTCGTAAATCGGGCCCAGCACGGAAAGCATGATCCAGCCCAGCAACAGGCCAAGGATCACGGTCATCGCCGGTTCGATCATGGCTTGCATGCGCTCGATCCGTTCGCGCACCTCGCGGTTATAGAAATAGGCCACGTTGCGCAGCGTGGCATCGAGCGCACCGGTCGATTCACCCACCCGCAGCATGCGCACGACCAGCGGCGGGAACAACCCGGCCTGTTTGAATGCCGCGGCGACGGTATGGCCCTCGGAGATCAGTTCGCGGGCGCGGCGCATGGCGGCGGCCACCACGCGGTTGTTGGCGATCCCTTCCGACAGGCGGATGCATTCGAGCACCGGTATGCCGGCGGCATACATCAACGCGAAGTAAGTGGCAAAGCGCGCCAGGATCAGTTTGTGCAGCACCGGCACCAGGCGCAGTTTCAGGCGGTCGAAAGCAAACGCCGTGCGCTCGCTGCGCCTGAGCTGCCAGCGCGCCAACTGCCATGCCAGCAGCGGCGCCGCCAGCAGCACGTACCAGAAACGGATGAAGAAGTCCGACAGGCCGATCAGCGCGCGCGTATGCAGCGGCAATTCCTGCCCCATATTCTGGATGAAGGCCGTAAGCTGGGGCACCAGGTAAATCATGAGGAAGAACATGACGCCGCTGACGATCAACAGCACAAAAGCAGGATAGGTGATGGCCTTGCGTGCCTGGGCCGCCAGTTCATCCTGCCATTTCAGGTTCTCCGCCAGGTCGCGGAACACGTCATTGACTTTGCCGCTCTGTTCGCCGGCCCGCACCAGGCTGGTAAAGCCGGGGTCGAAGATTTCGGGATAGGCTGCGAGCGCGCTCGATAACTGCAGGCCGCCCTCGATCTTTTCCACCAGGTCGGTAATGATTTCGCGCAGCCGCATATGGTCGGTGCTGTCGCGCAGGTCGCGCAAGCCATCGAGGATGGGCACACCCGCGCTGCTCATCTGCTCCAGGTGGAAGCAGAAGTTGATCAGGTCGCGCCGGGTGACGGCGCGTCCCGCCAGGCGCAGCTTGCGTTCGCGCGTTTCGCGGTAATCGATCAGGTCCAGCGCCATGCGCTGCAAGCGCAGCTCCAGGTCCGGCACATTGTGCGCGTCCATATTCCCCGGCACGATGCTGCCGCTGGCGTCCATGGCACGGTAGATAAACTGTGGCATATCAGCTCAACCTGTCGGTCAGGTCGACCACGCGCGACACTTCATCGAGGGTGGTCAAGCCTTCCATCACGCGCCGCATGCCGTCGTCGACCAGCGTGCGGTAGCCGGCGGCGCGCGCCGCATTGCGCAATTCACGCGCCGGCGCCCGGCGTGCCACCATTTCATCGAATTCGGCCGTCATGCGCAGCAATTCCATGATGGCCATGCGGCCTTTGTAGCCCTGGTGGGCGCAGCGGTCGCAGGCGCCCGCGCGGTAGATCGTGGCCGGCGGGTGCTCGGCACCGAGGCCGAGCAGTCGCCGTTCCAGGTCGTCGGCCTGTACCGGCTGGCGGCAATACGGGCAAAGCTTGCGGACCAGGCGTTGCGCCACGATGCCGATGATGTTGCCGGCCAGGACGTCGGCCACCACGCCCAGGTCGAGCAGGCGCGGGATGGCGCCGACCGCCGAATTGGTGTGCAGCGTCGAATACACCTGGTGGCCGGTCATGGCCGCGGCCAGCGCCATGTCGGCGGTCTCCTTGTCGCGGATTTCGCCGACCAGGATCACGTCCGGATCCTGCCGCATCATGGAGCGGATGCCATCGGCGAAGCCCAGCTTGGCCGATTCGTTGACCGAGGTCTGGCGGATCTGGTGCATCGGATACTCGACCGGATCCTCCATGGTCATGATGTTGACCGACTCCGTGTTGATGTGGTTGAGGATCGAGTACAGGGTGGTGGTCTTGCCGCTGCCGGTGGGGCCGGTGACCAGGATCAGGCCATCGGGCCGCGCGATCATCAGCTTCAGCACGTCCAGCTCGTGCTCGGCCAGGCCAAGGTTTTCCAGCGCGACGATGCCCTTCTGGCGGTCCAGCACGCGCAGCACGATGTTTTCGCCGTGCGTGGTGGGCTGGGTGCTGGCGCGGAAATCGATCTGGCGGCCGGAAAACTGGATCGAGATGCGGCCATCCTGCGGCGCGCGCGTTTCGGCGATGTTCATCTGGCTGATCACCTTGAGCCGCACCGCCATGGCGGGCCAGTAGGAGCGGTGCAGGCTGCGGATCTGGCGCAGGATGCCGTCGATGCGGTAGCGGATGCGCAGGAAGCTGTGCTCGGGCTCGAAGTGGATGTCCGATGCGCCGTTCTGCACCGCATCGGCCAGCAGGGCGTCGATCAGGCGCACCATGGGCTGGCTGTATTCGTCGGAGGCGGCATCGAGCGCCACTTCGCCCGTTTCGATTTCGTGCAGGATGCCATCGATCGACAGTTCGAAGCCGTAATAGTGGTCGATGGCGTGCGCGATGTCGGAATCGTTGACCAGCAGCGGCGCCAGGGTGATGCCCTTGACCAGCATGGCGCTGATCTGGTCCAGCGCCACGATATTGGTGGTGTCGGACATGGCCAGCACCAGTTCGTCGGTGGCGCGCTCGTAGACGATCGGGAAGACGCGGTAGCGCTTGGCCACTTCCTTGGGGATGAGCTTGAGCGCCAGCGCGTCCACCACCAGGCTTTTCAGGTCGGCGGAGCGCGTGTTGAGGTTTTCGCTGAGCGCCTCGCGCATGGTGGCTTCGGTGACGAAGCCGAGCGAGATCAGCAACTTGCCGAGTGGGTCGTTGCTGCGTTTTTGCTCGGTCAGTGCGATCCGGAGCTGGTCTTGGCTGATGACGCCTTTCTGGATCAGCAGTTTGCCGAGCGGGATTTTCTGCGTGTCGGCCATTGTGCTTTATTGTGGCGGCGTTTCGAGTGCTTGCAATCGCTTGCGGACGGCGTCGGGATTGAAGGCGGGCGGACTGGTTTGCGCCAGCTCCAGCGCGCGGCGGTAATAGGTTTGCGCCAGGCGTGCCTGGTTCAGGCGGTCGAGGCCCACGGCCAGGTTGAAGGCATAGTCGGCGTTGTCGGGCATGGCGGAAAAGGCGCGGAAATAGCTTTGCTGGGCCTCCGCCCAGCGGCCCTGGCGCGCGTACAGGTTGCCAAGGGCGAATTGCACCGGGCCGGAGTCGGGATGCTGCCTTGCCAGCCCGCGCAGCTTGACCTCGTTCGTTTGCAGGTCGCCGGGGTGCAGTTCGGCCAGGCCGGCCAGGGCTTCGGGATCGTTCGGGTTCACTTCCAGCAGGCGCAGGTAATTGCCCGATGCCTGGTGCCCATCGTGCTCGCGCAGCGCAACGGCGGCCGAGCCGAGCAGGGCATCGCGGTTGTTGGGATCCTGCAGCAAGGCCTGGTCGTAATGCTGGCGCGCGCCAGCCAGGTCACCCGCCTTGAGCGCGTTGTAGCCGTTCTGCACGGCGGGCGCCACCTGCGCCGCCGCCGTCCCGCGCACGAAGCGCACGTCGCCATTTTCGCCCACCGCAGTCTGCAGCCTGTCTTCGTGGCCGGCGCCATTGGCGCGGTTCGCTGCCGTTGCGCTGCGTGTTGCCTGGCTGCTGCGTCCGTTTGCCGATTGTTGCCTCGACGCGTGACGGTCGGCAGCCTGTGGCGGCCGCTCCGGCCGCATCGCATCGGCGGTACCGCCCTGCCTGGCGGGGCGCTCCGGTTCGGCCGGGACATTGCCGGCCGCCGCTGGCTGGGGCGCCGGGGGCGCGCCGGCGGACGATGGCGGCGGCACGCCTTCCGTCCGTGCCAGTTGGGCGGCGCGCTCGGCGGCGTCGCGCATGGCTTCCGCACGGATGGCCGGATCGGGAATGGCGGCCAACTGTTCGGGCGTTGGGATCGTGACGTTTGCCTGCGGCTTGCTGGCGGGCGCCGGCGCCGCGCCTGCCTGGGGGGCGGTGTGCGCGGCGGCGGCTTCGCCTATGCCGGCGCCGACCAGCATGCCGCCGCCTGCCATGGCGCCGCCGGCAGGCGTGCCTGCCGGCGCGGCAGCATCGCCGCCCGCTGCGGGCGTTGCGCCTGGCACGCCCGGCGACAGCGCGGGATCGCCGGCGGGCGCGGTGACGTAAGGGGCCACCGGTATCGCGGCGCTCGGGCTTGCGCCGGCCGGCGCGCCCTGGGCCGATCCCGGTGCCGGCATCGGCACCATGGGCAAACGCGCCCCAGGGCCAGGTCCGGATAGCGCGCGCCAATAAATGAACGCAAAGACCGCCAGCAATGCCGCCAGCGCGCCCGCCAGTACCATCAGGCGCCGCTGGGATGAAGCAATGGCACGCGGCAAGCCCGCCGGCCTTGCACCCTCAGCGCGCACGCCACGGGCGTCCTGGCGCCGGAAATCGCGCTCACCGCCGCGGGCACTGGCCCGGCCGACATCCCAGGCATCGCCAGCCGCATGCGAACCTCCACTCGAGGCGGTGGGATCGCGCGGCGTGTGCGGTCCTGCCGCGCGTGCCGCATCCGGCTCGGCTGGAGGGGCCGCGGCTGGCGCGCGCGTGGCGGCGCCCGGACTGGGGCCCGCGCCAGGGGCCGGGCTGGCCGGCGTATGGCGCACCGCTTCATGGCGCGCCTGCGGCGGTACCGGATCATGGATGGCTTCCTGGGCCGGAATGACCGGCGGCTCGTTGTCGAGCGGCTCGAGACGCCACGCGTCCGGCATGACGGAGAATGCCGGCCCGCCCTCCATTGGCGGCGGCAAAGGGACGGCGTCCTGGCCGAATTGCGGTTCTTCCTGTTCGCTCGCCGGATCGTGTCCATTCTGCGAACGGGCGCGTTCGGCCTTGCGCAAGGCTTGCATGAGCAAGCTCATAGATCCCCCGCCGGCCGCGCGGGCACAAGGTAGCGGTAGTCGCGGAAATCGCCGGTCAGGCTGGCATCCTTCACCACAATGGGCCGCAGGAAGATCACCAGTTCCGTCTTCCTGGCCGACTCGTTACGGTACGAGAAAACGTCGCCAAGCAAGGGCACCGAACTGAGAAGCGGGATGCCATCCTTCTTGTTGTCGACGGAATCCTGCATCAGTCCGCCCATTACCGCCACCTGGCCGCTCTGCACCTTGAGGATGGATTCCAGCTCGCGCGCCTGGATCACGGGCACGCGGCTGTCCACATTCAGCTTGCGCAATTCCGGATTCGGGTCGACCACATAATCGACGATGCGTGTGATGGTCGGCCGCACATTGAGCGTCACTTCATCCTCGGCCGAGATTTGCGGCGTCACGCTCATGACGAAACCGACCGGCACCGTCTCGACCTTGGATTCGTAGGTGGCCGGCGTAGCGATGGTGCCGGTGGAAGTCAGCACGGCCGGCGTCACCTTGAGGGTGAAGAAGATGCTGTTGTCCACCACCTTCAGCAAGGCAGTCTGGTTATTCAGGACGCTGATTTTCGGA
The DNA here is from genome assembly GCA_965650885.1 of uncultured Oxalobacteraceae bacterium. GTDB lineage: Bacteria > Pseudomonadota > Gammaproteobacteria > Burkholderiales > Burkholderiaceae_D > Rugamonas. The sequence continues at coordinate 5,611 of CBFGQI010000063.1, read as the reverse complement.
CTGCTCAAGACCTTCACCTTGCCGAACGATTCCAGCAACTGGATGGTGGCGCTGATATTGCCGAACCGTGTGACGGGATTGGAATAGTCGAAAATGAAGAAGCCAGGCGTGCTGAGTGGATTGACGCCGGAAGGCAAGGGCGCCGTCCCCACCTGGCCCTGGCCCAGTTTGCCGTTGCCGTTGATGCGCGACCAGTTGATGCCTTGCTGGTATTGGTCGCTCAGCGTCACCTCGATGATGGTGGCTTCGATCAGCACTTGGCGCTTGACGGTGGACATGATGATGTCCAGGAATTCCTGCACCTTTTCATGCTGCCTGCTGGTGGCGCGCACCGAAAGCAGCCCGCCCTCGGGGTTGGCGATCACGGACGGCGAACCACGCGCCTGGCCAGCCGCCGCCGCGCCGAAAGCGGTATTCGCCGCCGCGCCGCCAACGGGTGCGCGGGACTGGGCCGCCGCAGCCTGCGCGCCCGGATAGCCCGCATCCGGCGCACCGGAGCCGGCCGCCTGGACTTGCTGCAGCATGGCACTGGCCTGCTCGCGCATTTGCGCCAGCGGGTCGGCCAAGGGATCGTTCAGCGTGGTGGGCCGCAGCATGTCACGGACATTTTTCTCCAGGCTGTACCAGAAATTGTTGTCCGAGCGGTTGGCCACGGACGTGGTCGAATTGTTGGTGCCGCCGCCGAGCGACAGGCTGGCCGTCGGTACCGGATTCGATGGCGTGCCGCCGGCGGCCGATCCGCCGGTGGTCGAAATCTGCGTCGCGATGCTCACGCTGCTGTTGGTGCTGCGCGCGATGTTGACGTAATCCACCCTGTAATGGTTCCAGTAAGGCTGGTCCGGCAGCACCACCAGGTTATTCCCTTGCAGCTCATAGCGCATGTCGACCTGTTTGCCGATGCGCGACAGCAGCTGCGGCAAGGTCTGGTCGAGCGCATTGAGCGTCACGGTGCCTTCGATTGCGGGATGCACGTCGACATTCAAGCCGGCGTCGCGGGCCAGCGCGAACAGCACCGATTGCACCGGCACGCGGTGCACCGAAACGCTATAGGTTTCCTGCCGCGCCGCGGGACGTGGCGGAGGCGGCGCAGCACTCTGCCGCACCGGTTCGGGGATTGCGCCGGGCGGCGTGGCGGCATCGGCAACATGGGTCGGCGACACGGGGAGCTTCGGTGCCGCGCAAGCTCCGAGCAGGACGCATAACAGGGAAGCCGCAAGGTTCTTCATGTCTATCGCCGCGGGAAACAAGTTGCCAGGAGTCTATCGAAAACGATCATACTGCGATTGCCCGGCACTGCCGCGCACGAATAGCGGCTGTCTTCGATCGCTTGCCGCACGTGGTAGGAATTAACATAAGGCAAGTCATCAGCGAAGGCCGCCATCAGCGATTTGTCCGCCAGGACGTTGATGCGCCGGACAATGCCTTGCGAACTGCGTGCGATGAGTTTGACCGCGCCTCGGCTGAACAGTTCAGGCCCGTGGTACCCCGCCGCGCGCAGCCGGTGCGAGAGGAAGTAGGGGATCTGGTCGCGCGGCATCGGCGGCACATTGAAACAGTGCGTGATGCGTTCACGCAGCTGGCGCATGCGCGGCAGGGACAGGTGTTCATCCAGCTCGGGCTGGCCGAACAGCACGATCTGCAGCAGCTTGCTGTTGGCAGTCTCCAGATTGGTCAGCAGCCGCACTTCTTCCAGGGTGTCAAGCGGCATGGCTTGCGCTTCCTCGACCAGCAGCACGACACGGTGGCCGGCAGCGTGGCGCGCGATCAGTTCGGCATGCAAGGCGCGCACTACCTCATCGGCACGGCGTCCACCCGTCTCGAGCCCCAGCTCGGCCGCGATGGCGTGCAGGACTTCCTGCGGACCGAGGGTTGGATTGACGAGGTAGAGCACGTCAACGCCGCGCGGCAAGCGTGCTTCCAGCATGCGGCACAACATGGTCTTGCCGCTGCCAACCTCGCCGGTCACCTTGACGATACCCTCGCCCTGGGTGACGGCATAAAGCAGGGCAGACAGGATCTCCCCGCGCGTATTCCCGCCATAGAAGAAGGCAGGGTTCGGCGTAATGCCGAAAGGGGCCTCGTGCAGGCCAAAATGTTGATGGTACATGGCGGCGTGCGGGCATTCGGTGGACGGATTGGGCCCTGCAATTGGATCACGTATCGCAAGATTCCGTCGCCCGTCAGCCACGCTGGCGCGGTGTGGTGAAACTATTAACGCCTTTTGCTAGGCGTGCACGATACATTCGCATACAATGCCAGCGACTATATGGATTCGGGGAAGAGGGCATGACGAGGCCGGAAAAGGTTCGTTTAGGTGAAATCCTGGTGCAGCAAAAGCTGCTGTCGGAAGAGCAGTTGGGCATGGCGCTGGCGGAGCAGAAGCGCAGTGGCCGCAAGCTGGGGCGGGTGTTCGTCGAACACGGCTTCGTCACCGAAGAACAGATTTCCGGCGCGCTGGCACGCCAGCTGAATATCCCCTACATCAACCTCAAGTTCTACCAGATCAATACCGACCTGGTGCGGCTGCTGCCCGAGACGCAGGCGCGCCGCTTCCGCGCCCTGGTGCTGGAAGACCGCAAGGGCACCATGCTGGTCGGCCTGTCCGACCCGACCGACCTGTTCGCGTACGACGAGATTTCGCGCCTGCTGAAGCAGACCATCGAGCTGGCCGTGGTCAACGAGACCGAGGTGCTGGCCGCCATCGACCGCATCTACCGCCGGACGGAAGACATCTCCGGCCTGGCGCGCGAGCTGGAGCAGGAGATGGGCGAGGCGTCGGTGGACTTCGGCGCACTGGCGGCCGCCAGCCCCGGGCTGGAAGAAGCCCCGGTGGTCAAGCTGCTGCAATCGCTGTTCGACGATGCCGCCCAGGTTCGCGCTTCGGACATCCACATCGAACCACAGGAAGGCCGGTTGCAGATCCGCTTCCGCATCGACGGCGTGCTGCACCTGCAGACGGAGGCCGACATCAAGATCGCGCCAGCGCTGGCGCTGCGTTTGAAGCTGATGTCCGACCTCGACATTTCCGAAAAGCGCTTGCCCCAAGATGGCCGCTTCGCCGTGCGGGTGAAGAACGCCCGCATCGACGTCCGTATTTCGACCATGCCGACGCAATATGGCGAATCCATCGTCATGCGTTTGCTGAACCAGAGCGGCATGAACCTGCGCCTGGATGCGATCGGCATGCCGAAAACGCTGCTGGAAAAATTCCGCGCCATCGTCGCCCGCCCGAACGGCCTGGTGCTGGTGACCGGCCCGACCGGTAGCGGCAAGACCACCACGCTGTATTGCGCGCTGGCCGAACTGAATTCGATGGAGAAAAAGCTGATCACCGTCGAAGACCCGGTCGAATACCGGCTGGCGGGCATCAACCAGGTGCAGGTCAACGAAAAGATCGAGCTGGATTTCGCACGCGTGCTGCGTTCCGCACTGCGCCAGGACCCGGACATCGTGCTGGTTGGTGAGATGCGCGACCAGGAAACCGCCCAGATCGGCCTGCGCGCCGCAATGACCGGCCACCTGGTGCTCTCGACCCTGCACACCAACGATGCCGCCAGCACGCCGCTGCGCCTGATGGACATGGGCGTGCCGCGCTACATGGTGGGCAGTTCGCTGCAAGCCGTGCTGGCGCAGCGCCTGGTGCGCGTGATCTGCGAATCCTGCACCGCGCCTTATACGCCGACACCGAGCGAGCACGAATGGCTCAGCCTCGAGCTGAAGGACAAGGTCGACATGGGCCGCTACTTCCACGGCAAGGGCTGCTCGCACTGCAATGGTCTGGGCTATCGTGGCCGGACCGGCGTGTATGAACTGCTGGAGATGACCCAGTCGGTGGTGGATGCCGCGAACGACGTCGATCCCGCTGTGTTCCTGAAGGCAGCCACGCAGCAGATGGCTGGCATGACGCTGCGCCGCCACGCCGTGCAGCTCGTGATCCAGGGCCGCACCACGGTGGCGGAAGCCATGCGCATCAGTAACCAGTTAGAGGATTGACGTGCCGCTGTTTGCCTACAAGGGCCGCAACGCACGCGGCGAATTGATGCAGGGTGTGCTGGAAGGCGCTGACAGCGGCGCTGTCGCGGATCAACTGTTCAGCACTGGCGTCACGCCCATCGAAATCAACGAGACCAAGGCTGTCGCCAAGCAGAGCGAGGATAGTCTGTGGGAGCGACTGACCGAAAAGAAGGTCACCTCGATGGACGTGCAGCTGTTCAGCCGGCAGATGTACACGCTGCTCAAGTCCGGTGTGCCGATCATGCGCGGGCTGGCGGGCTTGCAGGAATCGGCGATCAGCAAATCGTTCGGCCGCGTGATCAAGGATTTGCGCGAGTCGCTGGACTCGGGCCGCGAGCTGTCGGCTGCGATGCGACGCCACCCCGATGTGTTCACGGCCTTCTACTTGTCAATGGTTCGCGTGGGCGAGATGACCGGGCGACTGGAGGAAGTGTTCCTGCGCTTGTTCGAGCACCTTGAATTCGACCGCGACATGCGCGAGCGGGTCAAGACGGCGTTGCGCTATCCGACCTTTGTGGTGATTGCGATGGTGCTCGCCATGGTTGTGATTAACATCTTCGTGATCCCGGCATTTGCCAAGGTGTTTGAGAGCTTCAATACGCAATTGCCGCTGATGACGCGGATCTTGCTGGCGACCTCCAATTTCACCCAGAATTACTGGGCACTGTTGCTAGGCATCGCAGTGGCTGCGTTCTTTGGTTTCAGGGCCTGGATCAAGACCGTCAATGGCCGTTATGAGTGGGACCGCATCAAGCTGCGCCTGCCGGTCGCGGGCAAGATCATCCACAAGGCGACCATGGCCCGCTTTGCGCGCAGCTTTTCGCTGTCCGCCCGCAGCGGCGTGCCGATCGTGCAGGCATTGACTGTGGTGTCGCAAACTGTCGACAACGCCTATCTGACTTCCCGCATCGAACAAATGCGCGACGGCGTGGAACGCGGCGAATCGATCCTGCGTACGGCGGTGACGGCTGCCGTGTTCACGCCGGTGGTGCTGCAAATGATTGCCGTGGGTGAGGAATCGGGTTCGCTGGACGACCTGATGGATGAGATCGCGCAAATGTATGAGCGCGAAGTCGACTATGAACTGAAAACCCTGTCTGCACAGATCGAGCCTATCCTGATCACCTTCCTTGGTGCGATGGTGCTGGTGCTGGCTCTGGGTATCTTCCTGCCGATCTGGGACCTGGGCAAAGCGGCATTGCGCCGATGAAAATTCCGATCCGCAAGACATCGAATGTAGCTTTGACGCAACGGCGGCGGCAGCGCGGGTCGGGCTACTTCGAGTTTGCGGTGGTAGTGACTATTTTCGCCATCCTGACCGGAATACTGCTGCGCAAGATGCAGTTCTACCAGCAAGAGGCCGAGTTGCTTGCGGTCGAGCAAGTTGTAACGAGCTTGCGTGCGGGGCTTGCGAACAGGGCTACATCGTTGTATCTAAAGGGAAGTGCTGCGGAATTCGCCGATCTCGGTCGTCAGAACCCGATGGACTGGCTGGAGCGCCGCCCGCCGAATTACGCCGGCGAATTCAATGCGCCCAAGCCTGGGGCGGTGCCAAAAGGGCAGTGGTACTTTGACCGGTCCACCACAACATTGTCTT
>CBFGQI010000062.1:0-28333 GCA_965650885.1 uncultured Oxalobacteraceae bacterium | reverse complement strand
GCCGCCTCGCAGTCCCATGAGCGCAACCGGATGGCCCAGTTCATCGCCACCCATCAGGTCCGGCCGATGCTCATTTCGCTCGACCGCGAGCAGCCGGCCTTCGGTTCCATCGATGAACTGCTGCGCGCGCGCCTGCGGGTGGCCGTGGTGCGCGGCTACGACTTCGGCGCGGCCTACCGCAGCGCGGTCGGCGAACTGGAACGCCAGGGGCGGCTGCATTCGGCCACCGATCCGCAAGCCGTCGCCGCGCTGCTCAAGACCGGCGCCGTGCACGCTGCCCTGCTGCCGCCGTCCGCCTTCGCCGACGCGGCGGAGTTCCACCAGCTGGCCTCGCGCCTGCAGTTGCGGGCCGTACCCGGGCTGCCGCGCGTGCTGGTCGGCTTCTACCTTTCGATCCCGTTCCTGGAAGGTCCGGACCGGATCGTCCTCCAGGAGGCGATCCGCAAGGCCGTGGCCGGCGGCGCCTATGCCGATGCGATGCGCCGGCATTACCCGCGCTGGTCGCTGGAGGATGTGCGCGCCGATTGACTGCGTCGCGGGACGACGATGCCGGCGATGGGCCGTCATGATCGCTCCCGCGGCGGCCGTAGCGCTTAATTGATTGCCACGTGCTTCGAGGACTTGCCGGGTTTCTTCGGCAAGGTCAACACCAGCACGCCATCGGTGTACTTGGCTTCGACCTTGGCATCATCAATGTCGTTCGACAGCGTGAAGCTGCGGGTTTGCTGGCCGTAGTACCGTTCGCTGCGCAGGGATTTGCCGTCTTTTTGTTCGCTCTCGCGTTTCAGTTCGGCAGAGATGGTGACTTCGTTGCCTTCGACATCCACGTGGATGTCTTCCTTCTTGACGCCAGGAATTTCCGCTTTCACGGTGTATGCCGTATCGCCCTCGACCACGTCCATCTTGATGCGCGGCTCGACATTCCAGTCACGCAGGGCCGGGCGCAGGCTGAAGTCGCGCATCCATTCCTCCAGGTTGTGGAAAGGCTCCAAGCGTGCAATATCACTGAACGGGTCAAAACGGGTCAGGTGGTTAGCCATGATAGTCCTCACTTTCCTGATAAGTTAGCGGCATCCGCCCGGATGCCTGGAATCGATCTTATTGAGGCGGCGCGCAACGCGACATGACCTAGGTCAAGCGCCGGACGCTTGGCGCCGCCGCCCGGCGCATTTGCCCGCGGCCGCTGCCTCCGTCACCAGCGTCCACTGGAACCGCCGCCGCCAAAGCGGCCCCCTCCGCCACGCCAACCGCTCGCGCTGTGACGCCCGCCGAGCAATGCGCCGGGGTTGCCGAACCAGACGATGCCCAGCATGACCAGGATGAAGACACCGAGAGCGAAGCCGGCCGCCAGCAGCAGCGTGCCAGTCAGCAGCCAGGCGCTGAGCCCGGCCAGGCTGCCGGCGATCGTGGCGCCTGCCAGTCGCCCGAACACCGAGCGCAGCATCCTGCCGATGAACAAGGCGGCCAGCAGGATGGCAGGCAACCACCCGGCCAGGGCAGCCAGCGGCTGCGTCTGGTCCGATGGCGCCGGCAGCGCCTCCCCTGCAACCAATGCCTGCATCTGCAGCACTCCCGCGTCGATGCCGGCAAAATAGTCCCCGCGCCGGAAGTGCGGCAGCATGAGCTCATCGATGATGCGCTTGCTGGCGGCATCGGTCAGCACCCCTTCCAGGCCATAGCCAACCTCGATGCGCGCCGCCTGATCGCCGGTCGCCACCACCAGGACGGCGCCATCATCGACCTTGCTGCGCCCCAGTTTCCATTGCTCGGCCACCCGCAAGGCGAACTGCTCAATCTGCTCGGGTTGCGTCGTCGGTACCAGCAGGACCGCCAGCTGGCTGCCGTGCTGCTGTTCGAAGGCGTTGAGCCGTTGCTCCAACACGGTGCGCTGCTCTGGAGCCAGCACACCGCTCACGTCCACCACGTGGCCGCCACGCGCCGGGACCGCCAGCGGCGCCGGCGGGGCGGCGCCAAGACCGGGCAGCCACAGCAGCAAAACCGCCAGCACCAGCAGCAGCAACACGATGTGCAGAACACTGATCTTCATATCCATCTCCCTGACCAGCCCCCTCCGGGCTATTGCCGCCGCCAGTGCACACGCAGCAGGTGCTCATCGCGGCTGAACGCATACTCCGCGTGCCCACCGAACGCGCGCTCGATGGCGGCGCCCAGGGTTTGTGCCAGATGCGGGCTGGTGGTCGTGACCAGCAGCATTCCCTCCTGTGCCGTCAGGTCCATGATGCGTTCCATGGCATGGTCGATCGATTCCCGTTGCTCGGCATGGCGCAGCAGGCGCAACATCTCGTCGCGCTCGCGCGCCGTCAGTGCTGCTTCCAGCGTCACATAGCCGCCAGGCTGCTGCTCACGGATGCGCCGGCAAGCCGGGCACAGCGTAGCGCTGGCGCCGGCCGGTGCCTTGCCCCAGGCCCAGTGCCCATGCTGGAACACGGCATGGCAGTCGGTGCACAGCGATGGCGCCGCATGCTTGCCGAGCGAAAAATACGCGTCATGATGCGGGTCGTCGGGCAATTGCAGGTGGCGGCCCGGGCGGTGGGCCTGGGCTGCGGTTGGCGATGATTTCATAGCGGTCTCCTCTGAATGGCTATGGCATTTCGGCGCGCGGTGCGCGCCCCCTCATGCATGGTGTGGCCGGGCAGACACCTGGTACAGCGTGCAGCCCTTCAGTCCCATGCAATATGCCTGCGCGAACAGGTCGCGGTATGGCTCGTAGTGCGCTCCCGGCGGCAGTAACACGGTCTTGGCGATTGCCTGGTCGACGTAGTCCTGCAGCATGGCCTGCAACTCGAGTTGCTGCTGCGCCGGGACCTCCGCCGCCGTCACCCAGCCGGCCGGCGCTTGCGCCTGCGCACCATGCGCGGCCTGCCAGCGGCACCAGGCGAAGTCGCGCACCGGCAAACGGATCCGCTTGCCGCCGGCGCTGCGCAAGGGGCGGAAGCCCTCCAGCGTGAAGATCGGCTCGATGCCGCTCGAGACGTTATTGGCCAGCAAGCTGATCGAGCCGGCCGGCGCCAGGGCTGTCAGGTGGCTGTTGCGAATGCCGTCGCGCAGGATCTCCGCCCGTATCTCAGGCGGCAGGCGCGCCACGAACTCGCCCGCCAGGAAACGCTGCGCATCGAACGCCGGGAAGCTGCCGCGTTCGCGCGCCAGCGCCACCGAACTACGGTATGCCGCATGGCATACCTGCTTCATGATGCGTACCGCCAGCTCGTTGGCAGCGGGGCTGCCATACCGCACGCCAAGCATGGCCATGGCATCGGCCAGGCCGGTGAGCCCGAGCCCGATGCGGCGGCTGGCGCGGGCCACCCTGGCCTGGGCGTGCAGTGGGAAGCCGCCGAGCTCATAGACGTTGTCCAGCATGCGCACCGCCAGTGCCGTGCAGTCGGCAATGCCTTCCAGGTCCAGCCGTGCCGCCGCCCCGAACGGCGCGGTGACGAACGCGGCCGCATTGATCGAGCCCAGGTTGCAGGCGCCGTGGGCCGGCAGCGGTACTTCGCCGCAGGGATTGGTGGCCGCAATGCGTTCACAGTAGTAAAGGTTGTCCGCGCGCGCCACCCGGTCAATGAAGATCACGCCCGGGTCCCCGGTGTCGAAGGCGGCGCGCTGCAGGCGCTGCCACAGTTCGCGCGCGCCGACCGTGCGGTACACCAGGCAGGTTTGCGCCTGCTCGCCGCCAGGCCAGATGCGCTCGCATACCGCCCCGCCCGGCGGTACATGCTGCTCGCCCACGGGAAACACCAGGCGCCACGGCTGGTCGTGTTCGACCGCCTCCATGAAGGCGTCGCTGACCAGCACCGACAGGTTGAAATGCGGCAGGGCACCGGGCTGGCGCTTGGCATCGATGAAACGCTCGATGTCCGGGTGGTCGCAGCGCAGCGTGGCCATCATGGCCCCGCCGCGCGCGCTGCTGCCGGTGAGGGCAGCGCTGGCCGCGTCCCACACCGGCAGGTAGGCCACCGGTCCCGCCGCATGACCGTCGGCGCCGGCAGCCGGCGCACCGGCCGGGCGCAGCGTCGAGAAGTCGCAGCCGATGCCGCCGCCGGCCTGCAGCGTCTGCATCGCCTCGCCCAAGCCGCCGAACACCCCGCCCACCGAATCGGGCAGCGTGCCGGCGGCAAAGCAATTGAACAGCGTAGCCTGGCGCCCGGTGCCGGCCGCCGCCAGGATGCGGCCGCCCGGCAGGAAACGGAATTGCGCCAGCGCGTGGCGGAAACGCTGCTGCCAGAGATCGCGCTGGTGCGCTTCCGGCGCTGCCAGCGCCTGTGCCACGCGGTCCCACGTGGCGCCGATATCGGGTTCCATGCGATGGCCGTCGTCCGTATAGCGGTAGCGGTCCTGCCAGACCTGGCGCGAGACCGCCTCACTCAACAGGGTTTGCGACATGATGACCTCCTGGGGAAGACCAACCCAGCATAGCGGCCGCCGCGGCGGCTGCACATGATCTGGGACAAAATCAACGCCATGCGGCACGCTCAGCTTGCGCAGCGGCGCAGCCGCCGCCGCAATTGCGCCAGCGGCAGGCAATTCACTACATCCTCGCGTCGCAGCCAGCCCCGCCGCGCCTGGCCGATGCCCAGCTCCAGGTCGGCAAAGTCGAAGCGGCTGTGTGCGTCGGAATTGATGCACAGCATGACTCCTTCGTCGCGCGCGGCGCGGCACCAGACCTCGTCCAGGTCGAGCCGCTGCGGCTGCGCATTGACTTCCAGCGCGCAGCCGCGTTCCCTGGCGCGGCGCAGGATGCGCCCCATGTCGACCTCGATGCCAGGCCGCTGCAACAGCAGCCTGCCGCTTGGATGCGCCAGCACGCTGCAGGCGGGGTGGTCCAATGCACGCAGGATGCGCGCAGTCTGCTGCCCGCGCGGCAGGTCGAAAGCGCTGTGCACCGCCACCACGGCCAGGTCCAGCGTCTGCAGCACCGCATCGGGCAAGTCCAGCGTGCCGTCCGGGTGGATGTCGACCTCGGCCCCGTGCAGCAAGGTGATGCCTTCCAGCTCACGGTTCAGTTGCGCGATCTCCCTGCCCTGGGCCGCCAGCGCCTTCGCGTCCGGCCCGTGGGCGATGCGCAGCCCGGGACTGTGGTCCGTGACCGCCAGGTAGGACAACCCGTGCGCCCGCGCCGCTTCCGCCATCGCGCGCAGGCCATCGCGCCCGTCGCTGGCCGTGGTATGGCAGTGCAGGTCGCCGCGCAGGTCCGAACGTTCGATCAGGCGCGGCAGGCTGTGTGAGCGCGCCGCATCGAGTTCGCCGCGATCCTCGCGCAATTCCGGCGGAATGAAGTCGAGGCCGAGCGCCGCGTAGATTTCCTCTTCGGCCGCACCGGCCAGGCGCCGCGGCCCGTCGAACAAGCCATATTCATTCAGCTTCCAGCCGCGCTGGACGGCGATGCGGCGCAAGGCAATGTTGTGTGCGCGCGCGCCGGTGAAGTACAGCAGCGCCGCGCCATAACTGTCCTCGTGCACGACGCGCAAGTCGACCTGCAGCCCCTGGCGCAGGCGGATGCTGGCGCGGGTGGGACCGTGCGCCAGCACTTGCTGCACGTCCGGGTAGTCCAGCAGCCGTGCGATCAGGCGCGCCGGCTCGATGGCGCGCGCCACGATATCCAGGTCGCCCACGGTGTCGCGGCAGCGGCGATAGCTGCCGGCCAATTGCGCCAGCGCGCCCAGGTCGCGCTCCTGCAACCACCGCAGGAGCGGCGCCGCCAGCGCGGCAGCGGCGGCCCGCGTCATGCGCGTCGCCTTGCCCTGGCGCGCCTGCAGCGCCGAGAGCAAGCGCTCCACGGTATGCCCGCCGAAACCCCGCAGCCGCTGCAAGCTGCCGTCGCGTGCGGCGGCCAGCAGTGCGGCGGTATCGTCGATATGCAGTGCGTCGTGCAGCAGCGCCACCTTGCGCGGTCCCAGGCCGGGGACATCCAGCAGTTCGTGCAGTCCGGGCGGCACGCCGCGGCGCAGCTCTTCAAGCAGGGCACAGGAACCCGTGGCTACCATCTCCGCCAGCTTGCCGGCCAAGTCGTGGCCAACGCCCGGCAAGTCCTCCAGGGCTGACCCGCGCGCCAGCAAGTCCTGCACGGCGGGCGCCAGCGTGTCGAGGGTGCGCGCCAGGTTGCGGTAGGCGCGGACCCGGAACGGGTTGTCGTTGCGCATCTCGAGCAAGTCCGCCAATTCGCGCATCCGGGCTGCCAGTTCCGCATTGGTCACGCAGGCAGGCGGCTCCAGGGTAACCATGGCGCTTCCTAAGCCATGTACTGGCCGCCGTTGGCATTGAAGGTCGCGCCGGTGATGTAGGCTGCGTCCTCGCCGGCGAGGAACTGCACCAGGTGTGCCACCTCGTCCGGCCGCCCAAGCCGGCCCACCGGGATTTGCGCCACAATGCGCTGCAGCAGGTCCGGGTCCATCACCCCCACCATCTCGGTTGCGATGTAGCCCGGCGCCACGGCGTTCACGGTAATGCCCTTGCCGGCCGACTCGAGCGCCAGCGCGCGGGTAAAACCGAGCATGCCGGCCTTGGCCGCGGCGTAGTTGGTCTGGCCGAACTGCCCGCGTTCGCCATTGACCGACGAGATGTTGACGATCCGCCCGAAATTGCGCTCGCGCATGTCGTTGATGACGGCGCGGCACATATTGAAACACGAGCTCAGGTCGGTGGCGATCACGCTGTTCCATTGCTCCGGACTCATCTTGTGCAGCATGACGTCATGCGTGATGCCGGCATTGTTGATCAGGATGTCGACCGGTCCCAGCATTTCGCGTACCGTCGCGATCCCATCGCGGCAAGCGTTGTAGTCCGCCACATCCCACTGGCAAATGGGAATGCCGGTTTCCCGATGAAAGGCTTCGGCCGCCGTGAAATTGCCCTGGAATACCGCCACCACGCGGCATCCCGACATTTTCAGCCGATCCGCAATGGCGGCGCCGATCCCGCGCGTGCCGCCCGTCACTACCGCTACCCGTCCCATACCGCCTCCCCGTTCCCATGTTGTTGCGCCCCGCCGGGGCGAAAGTGCTTACGCCGCGTCACCGCCGCCGTTGACGTGCGGCGCCAACGGTTCACCAATGCTCTGCGCCAACAAGATGCGCTGGGACAATCGCAGTCCCATGGCCGCAGCCAGGCGTTTGCGGTCGATCAAGGCGCGCGGGACGCAGGCCAGCCCTTCCGCCGCGCACATCAGCGCAACGTTCTGGCTCATGCAGCCGGCCCCGACCGCTGCCAACTGGAGCATGTCGTCCGGTTCCACCAGATGCATGCGTTCCAGGTCGGCAACATAGACCAGGTTCACCGGCGCTGCGGCGACAAATTCCTGGGTGCCCGTCAAGTGCCGGATATCCTCCGCGCCCACGTTCAGCAGCAGGTTCAGCGCGGCGTCGTAGCAATACAACCCTTCGCGCAAGGCCACGTAAACGTCGGTCTCCTGGTTGTTGTAGGCGCTGGGCGCGGTCCGGTGCTCGGGGCGGTTAAAGCCGGCTGCGGCCCACAACAGCCTCGACAGCTGGTAGAGCGGTAGCGGCGTCGCGGCGAATTCCCGCTGTGAGCGGCGCCGTTCCAGGATGTCGATCATCGACATTCCCAGATCGCTGACGGCGGCATCCTGCGCAAAGCAGAATGGCTTGACAAGGTCGATTGCGCAATTTGCGCGCAGCTTTTCACCCATCATTGCCTCCATCGTGAACGGCATCGACTGCCGTCCAGCCATCGTAGTGCGGCCCCCCGGCCGCAGGACATGACCTGGATCAAGTTCCGCCCTGGCTGCCGACGGCGCAACACCACGCCTGGCCCAGCGGGTGGCGGCCGGACGCCGCGCTACCAGCGCCATCTGTGGTATACGTGATCTGGGTCAAGTGAGACGATGGCAAAGCCCTGCCAGCGCTTTTAAACTGAGGGGATGAACGCTATTCCCGAGTTGACGATGGTCGCCCTGCTCTTGCCGATGCGCCCGCATCCGGAAGGAATGCCGCCATGCCAATCCTGAAGCGGCTATGGCAAGTCAATGCCGGCTTGTGGGGCTATCTCTTGTGGCTCGGCTGTGTGAGGCTGCACCTGCTGCGCCCGGCGAGCTCGCCTGGACAGCGCCTGGCCGCCACGCTGGAAAGCCTTGGAACGACCTTCGTCAAGCTGGGCCAGGGTCTCAGCCTGCACAGCGAACTGTTATCGGACGATGTCATCCAGGCGCTGAACAAGCTGCAGGACCATGTAGCCTGCTTTGCCGGCGAACTCGCGTTGCAGGAGATCGAACGTTCGATCGGCCAGCCACTGTCGGCCGCCTTTGCGGAAGTCGAACTGGCGCCCATGGCTGCCGGTTCGATCGCCCAGGTCCATCGTGCCCGCCTGCTGGACGGCAAACCCGTCATCATCAAGGTGCGGCGGCCCGGCATCCGCCGCCAGATCGAACAGGACGTGCGCATCCTGCGCTGGTTCGTGCGCACCCTGCTCTTCGTCCTGCCCCGCTTCCAGCGCCTGTTGTCGCTCGAGCTGATCGACGAACTGTCGCGCAACCTGCACCGCGAAACCACGTTCCGCCAGGAGGCTGCCAATATCGCGCGTTTTGTCGACATGTTTCGCGGCTCGCCCACCATCCATGTGCCGGCTGCCGTCCCGCAACTGAGCTCCGACTGGATCCTGGTGCAGGAAATGTCCATCGGCCGCCGTATCGACGACCCGGCGGTGCGCGCCGATGGCAAGCGCCTGGCACAGAACCTGGTGGACGCCTACCTGCACCAGATCTTTGCCGCCGGCGTGTTCCACGGCGATCCCCACCCCGGCAATATCTTCGTGCTGGACGACGGCCGCCTGTGCCTGCACGACTTCGGCCTGGTGGGCGTGCTGGACCGCGCCACGCGCGCCAACCTCGCCGGATTCATGCAGGCGCTGCTGCACCAGGATGGCGAATGGCTGCTGAACGCCTGCCTCGACCTGGGCATCCTGCAGGGCGCGCTGGACCGGCCGCATTACCAGCGCCAGCTGGAGGAACTGGTCCAGGACTATGCCCGCCTGCCGCTGTCGGACTGGTCTTTCGGCCAGGCCTTCCTGCGCATCGCGCGCATGGGACAGGGCCGCCACCTGCACCTGCCGCACCAGTTGCTGGTGCTGTTGCGCGCCGTGTTTCTCATGGAGAGCGCGGTGCGGCTGCTCGATCCCGGCTTCAACCTGATGGAAGGCTTGTGCGCCAAGGCTGGCCGGGTGCTGGGCGGCGCCGCCGAACCCGCCTTGGGCGAGCTCGCCGCACGGCTCAAAAGCGAGGCCCTGGCCGCCGTGCAGGAACTGCCGGCCACCGTCAACCGCATCGCGCACCGGTTGCGCAGCGACGGCTTGAGCGTGACGTTCCACCATGCCGGGCTCGATGAGATCCACGGGGAACTGCGGCGTGCCAGTCAGCGCGTCGCCTACGCCCTCATCAGCCTGGGGCTGTACATCGCTTCCGCCCTGGTGCTGCAGCAGGGTATCGGCCCCAGTATCGGCGAGGTGCCGCTGCTGGCGGCGGCCGGGCTGACGGTGGCTGCCTGGTTGACGTACCGCGCCGTCCATGCCGTCGACCGCACGCGATGAGGTTCAGATGGCGTTCAGCGGTATCTTCAGATAGCGTATGCCGTTGTCTTCAGGCGGCGGCAGTTCGCCAGCCCGGATATTCACCTGCACCGCTGGCAGGATCAGGACCGGCATCGGCAGCGCCGCATCGCGCGCCTGGCGCATGGCGACGAACTGCTGTTCGCTAACGCCGTCGCGGACATGGATGTTCGCGCGCTTTTGCTCGGCGACGGTAGTCTCCCAGGCTGGTGCGCGGCCTGCCGGCGGATAATCGTGGCACATGAACAGGCGCGTCGTGTCGGGCATGGCCAGCAGCGTGCGGATCGAATGGTACAGCGTATGCGCATCGCCACCGGGAAAATCGCAACGCGCAGTGCCCACGTCCGGCATGAACAGCGTGTCCCCGACGAACACCGCGTCGCCGATCTGGTAGGCCATGTCGGCCGGCGTGTGCCCGGGGACGTGCCACGCCTTGCAGGCCAGGCCGCCAACGCTGAATGCCTCGCCTGGCTCGAACAGGTGGTCGAATTGCGAACCATCCGTGCGAAACCCTGGTTCCAGGTGAAACAGGGCTTTGAACACTTGCTGGACCCGGCGTATTTCCTTCCCGACCGCGATGCGGCCACCCAGCTCGCGCCGCAGATAGGGTGCGGCCGACAGGTGGTCCGCATGGGCGTGCGTCTCCAGCAGCCATTGCACCTGCAGGCCGTTGCCACGCACGAAGGCAATGACCTTGTCCGCATTGGCGGTCGAGGTGCGCCCGGCCTTGTGGTCGTAATCGAGCACCGGGTCGATGACGGCGCACTCGGGCCGCCCTTCCTGGTGGACCACGTAGGTGATGGTCCAGGTATCCGGGTCGAAAAAGGGGTGGATGATGGGTCGCATGGCGATCTCCCGTGCTATACACTATACATAATCATATACTATGCTATGATAGATTGTAAGTAGCCCTTACATCAGGACCATGAAGCCCCAGCAACCGACAATCGACCTCGCATCAATGCACGCATCGGCCGCAACGGCCTGCGCGCTGCTCAAGGTGCTCGCCAATCCGGACCGCCTGCTGCTGATGTGCCAATTGACCGCGGGGGAAGCGACCGTTGGCGCACTCGAAGCGCAGCTCGGCATCCGGCAACCGACCCTGTCGCAGCAACTGACCGTCTTGCGCCAGCACGGCCTCGTCGCCACGCGCCGGGCGGGAAAGCATATCCATTACTCCATCGCGAGTCCGCAGGCGCTGGCGGTCATGAGCGTACTTTATGAACAATTCTGCAATCACGGGTAAACGGCAAACACCATGCAAATCGATTTGACACACTTCACACCCGGGCTGTCCCTGGCCGGCGGAATCATGATCGGCCTGGCCGCGGCGACGCTGGTGCTGTTCAACGGACGCATTGCCGGCATCAGCGGCATTCTGGGTGGCCTGCTGAGCCTGCCTCGCGGGGATATGGCCTGGCGCATCGCCTTCCTGGCCGGCATGCTGTTCGCGCCCGTCATGGCAGCGCTCGCCGAAGTGCCGCCCGTGGTGGAAATTTCCGCCTCCTGGCTGGAAGTGCTGCTTGCCGGACTGCTGGTGGGTGCCGGCACCCGTTATGCGAGCGGCTGTACCAGCGGGCACGGTGTATGTGGCATTTCGCGCGGCTCGGTGCGTTCGGTGGTCGCCACCTTGGTCTTCATGGGTGCCGGAATGCTGACCGTCTACGTGCGCCGCCATTTGATCGGAGCTTGACATGACTGCCGTCTTTGCATTGCTGGCTGGACTGCTGTTTGGCATCGGCCTCATGGTGTCAGGCATGGCCAACCCGGCCAAAGTACAGGGATTCCTCGATCTGGCGGGCCGCTGGGACCCATCGCTGGCGTTCGTGATGCTGGGCGCCATCGCGGTCGGCATGCTGGCGTTCGCCGTTGCCAAGCGCCGTGGGCGCACCTACCTGGGGTTGCCGCTCCAGTTGCCAGCCAATACGCAGGTGACGCTGCGCCTGGTGCTCGGCAGTGCAGCGTTCGGGGTGGGCTGGGGATTGGCCGGTTTCTGCCCGGGCCCGGCCCTGGTCGCATTCGGTGCGGGTTACGGCAAGGCAGGCGCCTTTGTCGCGGCGATGGTCGCCGGCATGGCGGCATTCGAACTGGCCGAGCGTTTTCATCTCATGCCGCGGCGCTCGAACCGGCCGAAGAAGGACGGTTAACCGGCACCAGTGGCGGCACGGGCGACGCCAGCAAATCCTGGATCGCCGCCCGTTCCAGGACTTCGTTCTCCAGCAGTGCATGGGCCAGCAGGTCCAGATGGCGGCGCCGCGCGGCCAGGGTTTCGCGCACCCGTGCCTGGGATGCCGACAGCAGCGCCGCTACTTCGTCATCGGCGATGCGCGCCGTGCGCTCGCTATAGCCGCGCCGCTCGGCCGACGGCAGCGCAAAGCCCCCGACGCCCGGCCCCGCTTCAAACGTGGACAGGCCGAGCCTGTCGCTCATTCCATATTGCAGGACCATATGGCGCGCCATGTCGGTGGCCTGCTGCAGGTCGTTCTGCGCGCCGGTCGAGACATCGCCAAACACCAGCTCTTCGGCGACGCGGCCGCCCAGGAACACATCGAGACGGTCCAGCAGTTCGGCTTTTCGCAGCAGGAAGCGGTCCTCGGTGGGCACCTGGCGCGTATACCCCAGCGCGGCAATCCCGCGCGGAATGATGGAAATCTTGGCGACCCGGTCGGCGTGTGCACGGGTTTCGGCGATCAGGGCGTGTCCCGCTTCGTGGTATGCCACGGTCTCCTTTTCAGTGCGGCTCATGACGCGCGTCTTCTTCTCCAGGCCGGCCAGGATGCGCTCGATCG
Organism: uncultured Oxalobacteraceae bacterium; assembly: GCA_965650885.1. Taxonomy (GTDB): domain Bacteria; phylum Pseudomonadota; class Gammaproteobacteria; order Burkholderiales; family Burkholderiaceae_D; genus Rugamonas. The sequence continues at coordinate 15,971 of CBFGQI010000062.1, read as the reverse complement.
CCTCTTCAAAGTCGCCCATGTCCACCTGGTCCTTGCGCTTGCGGCCGGCCAGCAGCGCCGCTTCATTGACCAGGTTGGCCAGGTCCGCCCCGGCAAGGCCGGCGGTCCGCGCCGCCAGTCCGGGCACGTCCAACCCGGGCGCCGCCTTGACGCCACGCAGGTGCACTTGCAGGATATGCTGCCGCCCCAGCAGGTCAGGCCGGTCGAGGGCGATCTGGCGGTCGAAGCGTCCAGGCCGCAGCAAGGCCGCGTCGAGGATCTCGGGACGGTTGGTCGCGGCCAGCAGGATGACGCCCTTATTGGTATCGAATCCATCCATCTCCACCAGCAACTGGTTCAGCGTCTGCTCCTGCTCATTGTGGCCGCCTTCCAGGCCGCCGATCCCGCGTGCGCGCCCCAGCGCGTCCAGTTCATCGATAAAGATGATGCAGGGCGCCTTGGTCACCGCCTGGGCAAACAGGTCGCGCACGCGCGCGGCGCCGACGCCGACGAACATCTCGACAAACTCGGAACCGCTGATCGAGAAAAAGGGCACGCCCGCTTCGCCGGCCACCGCCTTGGCCAGCAAGGTCTTGCCGGTGCCCGGTGCGCCGACGATCAGTACGCCCTTGGGTATCTTCCCGCCAAGGCGCCGATAGCGGTCCGGGTTGCGCAAGAACTCGACCAGCTCCATCAGCTCCTCTTTCGCCTCGTCGATCCCGGCCACGTCCGCAAACGTGACGCCGGTGGTGGCCGCCATGTACACCCGCGCATGGCTCTTGCCGATCCCGAGCAAGCCATCGCCCAGTCCGGTGCCGGTACGGCCAACCATGCGCGGCAAGCCAAACAGGAACAGCAGCGGCAGCGTCCACCACAAGAGCGAACTCCACCACGTGCTCTCGACCAGCCCCGTGTAGCGGATGTTGCCCTGCCCCAATTCCGCCACCAGGCCGGGGTCGGCGACCCGCACTGCGGTGAAACGGCATTCGGCGCCCGCGCGGCAAGCGTACTTCGCCGCGCGCTGCGGATCGATCACCGCGGACAAGCCGTCGGCTTCGACCGTGCCCGAAACCTTGTGCTCCGACAGCACGATGTCCTTGACCTTGTCGAGCTTGACCAGCTGTTTGAACTCGCTGTAGGCCAGTTCATTGCTGGTCCAGCCGGACAGGAGGCTGAGCGCGAATGCCACCCCCAGGGGGGCCAGCAGCCACAACCATAGCCCGTACGGTTGCTTGCCCTTTCCGGTCTCCTGTTCCGCCATGACGCGCCGCCCTTCCTCAAGTGTTCACTGGCACCATGCTGCGCGCCGGGGATGGCGCAAGCCATGATCCAGATCAAGCAAACGCCTGCGGGCCCGGTCGCGCCACCCCGCCTGCCCGTGGGACCGGCCTTGATCCAGATCATGGATTGGCCCAGGCTAGCCGTGCAGACTGAAACCTTCCGACTTTGCCCCGCTGTGGAGGTTGCCATGTACAAGACCATCGTTTTGCATGCGGATGCGTCGCGCAATGCGCCCACCCGCATGCAGCTTGCCGCCCTGATCGCCGAACAACAGCAAGCGCACCTGGTGTGTTCCGCCATGACGGGCATTTCCCGCTACGTCTACCGGGGCCACGACCCGCTGCCGCATGACGTGATCCGTGCCGACCTGGCGCAAGCGGCCACGGCGCGCGCCAGGCAGGTCCTGGTAGAGCACGCGCGGCTCGCCAGCACCCACGGCGTGGCGTCCTATGAGGAACGGCTGGTCAACGACGATGCTTACGGTGGACTGGTCCTGCAATCGCGCTACGCCGACCTGCTCATCCTCGGGCAGTCCGACAGCGACGACCCGGCCATCGGGGCGGCGCAGCAGGGATTGCCCGAGTACGTGATCCTCAATGGGTGCTGCCCGGTCCTGGTGGTGCCCTTCGCCGGCCACTTCCCGACCATCGGCACCAGCATTCTGGTCGCCTGGGACGGCAGCCTGCATGCCGCCCGCGCGATCAAGCATGCCCTGCCCCTGCTGGTCAATGCCAAGCGCGTCGTGGTGACGATGGTGGACCCCGTCATCGGCGCCGACGAACATGGCGAGGAGCCCGGCGCCGATATTGCACTGCACCTGGCGCGTCACGGCGTGCCGGTGGAAACCCGGGCCGTCGCCAGCGACGGCGACGTGGGCGAGGCGCTGTTGGGCGCGGCCGACTTCGCCCAGGCGGACCTGATGGTTATGGGCGCCTACGGTCACTCCCGGCTGCACGAGATCATGCTCGGCGGCGCTACCCGCACCATTTTAGAGATGGCAACCCTGCCCGTCCTCCTGTCGCGCTGAAACAGGGAACGCCAACAGTCTTCCCCGCAATCTGACCAGTGAAGAGGTGAACCATGTTAACCGATAGCGACATCAAAAAGTACGTCGAGCAACAATTGATCTGGGAGGCCGATTCCGCCGCCAACGATGTTGCCGTTTCCGTGCGCGACAGGGTTGTCACGCTGAGTGGTTTTGTCCACAGCTACGACCAGAAAGTGCTGGTGGAGCGGGCCGCCCAGCGCGTCATCGGCGTGGCGGGGGTCGCCAACGATGTGGCAGTGCGCCTGGCCGGCGACGCCCGCCTTGACGGGGACATTGCCCGTGACGGCGCCGCGGCGCTCGAATACCAGCTGCCGCAGTCGTCGGCGACGATCAAGGTGGTGGTCGACCACGGCCTGCTGAAACTCGAAGGCCACGTCGAAAGGAACTACCAGCGCGTGCTGGCGGAAAAGGCAATGCGTGCGATCCGCGGCGTGCGCGGCGTGGCAAACCACCTGGAATTGCGCCCCGCCGTTGAACCAAGGGACATCCAGCGTCAAATCGTGGCAGCCTTCCATCGCATTGCCAACGTCGACGCAGGGCATATCAGGGTGGAAGCGAGCGGCGGCAAAGTGGCGCTTGACGGCAGCGTGCACTCATGGGCCGAACGCATGGCTGCTGAACGTGCGGCCTGGATGGCCCCGGGGGTAACCCATGTCACCAACCGTGTCACCATCGACACCACGCCCGTACCCTGAGCCGTGCGGGGATCGTCCATGAAACGTATCGGGGTGCTCACCGGCGGCGGCGACGCACCGGGCCTGAATGCCGTGATCCGGGGACTGACACTGGCGCTGGAGGGCAGCCAGGTGGTCGGCATCGAAGATGGTTATCTCGGCTTGATCGAGCGGCGCGTGCGGCCCCTGGAACGGGCGGCCGTGGCCGGCATCGAGGCGGCGGGCGGCACCATGCTCGGCACCACCAACCGCGTCAGCCCCCTCAATTACCAGGGCCGCGACTGGAGCGCCGAAGTCGTCGCCTATGCGCGCGAACTCGGCCTCGATGGGCTGGTCGCCATCGGCGGCGATGGCACCATGGCCATTGCCAGCGCCTTGCACGGACGCGGCCTGCCGACGCTGGGCTTGCCGAAGACGATTGATAACGACATCGCCTGCGTCGAGCGCAGCCTGGGCTTCGACACCGCCGTGGCCACCGTCACCGAGGCGCTTGAGCGCAGCCAGACCACCGGCGCCAGCCACGGCCGCGTGATGCTGGTCGAAACCATGGGGCGCACCACCGGCTGGCTGGCACTGGAGGCGGGACTGGCCGGCGCGGCCGACATCATCCTGCTGCCCGAAATCGACTTCGACCTGGATGCCATCGCCGCTGTCTGCGCCGCGCGCGCCACGCACCGCGGCAGCACCCTGGTCTGCGTGGCCGAAGGTGCCAAGCACCGCGGCGGTGAAATGACCGTTCGGGAACGGGTGGCCGGAGCGCCGGAGCCGAAACGGCTGGGAGGCGTGGCCGAGAGGCTGGCCAAGGAATTGGCCGCGCGCCTGCCATGCGAAGTCAGGGCGACGGTACTGGGCCATGTGCAGCGCGGCGGCGTCCCCAGCCCAGGCGACCGTCTGCTCGGCACACTCCTCGGCGAAACGGCCGCCACGCTGGCACATGCAGACCTGTGGGGACGCATGGTCACATACGAAGGCGGCAGCACGGGCACAGTGGCACTGGCTGACGTGGCCGGACGCACGCGCCAGGTCGCGTTGGATCATCCGCTGCTGAATTGCGCGCGCCACATCGGCGTGCATCTGGGCGAAGCCCTCACCGCGCCGCCGGCACACGCCCTCTGCGGCGTGGCAGACCGCGCCGACCGTCCGTCGCACCGGAGCGGGACCGAGCCTCCGGCCTTGCTCGCCTGATCTCTAAGGTTGCCGATGGCCGGCGGCGCCAGCCGCTCCTCGGATCCCTGCGCCAACCGCGCGGCCCCGCGCTCAATCGCAGCGCTCAACGTTGGAGCGGGCGTCATTGATCGCGCGCTCCGCCCCCTCGCGGCACGTCGATCTTTGCCCGCAGCTCCTCGCGCTTGCGGTCGACATGGAAGTCCGCTGCACCGATCGGCATGCCGGCCGCCGTCAGCGCAGAGCACGCCAGTTGCAAGCCCGACTCCACCGCTTCGGACACCACCTCGGTCGCCCCTGCTGCTTTCAGCGCACGCGCATGCCGTTCATCGCGCGCGCGTGCCAGCAAACACAGCTCCGGATAGTGCCGCCGCAGGGCGGTCACGGCATGCAAGGCGGCCCGTGGATCGTCCATTGTCAGCACCACGCACGATGCGTCCGTAATGCCCAGCCGTTGCAGCATCTCGGGCAGGGAAGCATCGCCCGTAAACACGCATTCCTCATGGCGCTCGCGGCGCGCCACTTCGACCAGCTGCCGGTCGCGCTCCACCGCAACATAGCCAAATCCCTGCTTCTTCAACACGTCCGCAACCAATTGGCCGACCCGGCCATAGCCGCCGATGATGACGTGTCCGCTCAATCGCACCGCCGGTTCGCTGGCCGCTGCGGCAGCGCCGTCGTCGCCGCGCTGTCCCTGGCGCACCAGCATGCTGCCGGCTGCCGCAGCCAACGGGGCAAGCAGCATGCTCAGGCCCACCACCAGCAGCAGGAACTGGCTGCCCTCGCGTGAGAGCACCTGGGTGCTCACCGCGTAAGCCAGGATAATGAAGGCAAACTCCCCGCCCTGCCCGAGCAACAGGCCGCCATGCAGCGCGCGCCGCCAGCCAAGGCCGCGCAGCAGCACCGCCACCACCGCCCCCTTCAATGCCAGCAGGGACAGCACCGAGGCCGGCAACAGCAGCGGATACTCGGCCGCGACGCGCAGGTCGATATCCATCCCGACCGACATGAAGAACAAGCCCAGCAGCAGCCCCTTGAACGGCTCGACAATAATCTCGACTTCATACTGGAACTCGCTGTCGGCCAGCAGCAGCCCCGCCAGCAACGCGCCGAGCGCCAGCGACAGCCCGCTCCACGCCGTGAGCGCGGCGATGCCGAGCGTCAGCAGCAGGATCAGGGCGACAAACACTTCCGGCTGCCGCTGCACCACCGGCGACGCGAACAGCGGCTTAGTGACGCGCTTGCCCAGGAAATACAGCACGCCAATGGTCGCCACCGCCTGCAGCACCGCCAGCACCAGCGTCAGCCACAATGCCTGGCCGGCGCCCTGCCCCAGTCCTTCCACCAGGATCAGCGCCGGCACCACGGCCAGGTCCTGCAGCATCAGGATGGCGAAGCATTTCTGGCCCAGCGTGGTACGCAAGGTGTGCTGGCGGCTCATCAGGTCCATCACCACGGCCGTGCTGGACATGGCCAGCGTGATGCCGATGGCGGCGGCCGCAGCGCCGCTATTGCCGAACGCCAGGGCAAACAGACCGATCAGGACGCCGCTCACCGTGACCTGCGCCAGGCCCGTGCCGAACACGTCGCGGCGCAGCGCCCACAGGCGCCCCGGGGACAGTTCGAGCCCGATCATGAACATGAGGAATACAATGCCCAGTTCCGCCACCGGCTTGATCGCTTCCACGTTCTGGAAGCTGGCCCAGGCCAGCGCAGGCATGCCGGGCCACCAGCTGGCAAAGCCATGCGGCCCGAACAGGATTCCCACCAGCAGGAAGCCCACCGTCTGGTTGACGCGCAGGCGCTGCAGCACCGGCACCAGGATGCCGGCCAGGGCCAGGAACAGGAGCGCTTCGCGCAAATGATGGATGGACATCCGGCCCTTCCGCTAAATGCCAGGCCCAGGCGCCGCCGCCAGGGCCGCCACGTACAGGGCATAGCAGCCCAGCATCGTCACGCCGCGCCATCGGCCCAGGCCTTCCCGCTGCGGCACCAGCAGGACCACGGCCAGCACGCCGGCGGCCAGCACCACCCATACCGGCGGCAGCGGTGGATGGATCGGGGTTATCACCGCCGCAGTGCCCAGGATCGCGAGTCCGTTAAACAAATTGCTGCCCAATAGCGTACCTACTCCTATATCGTGGTGCCCGCGCCAACGCGCTATCAATGTGGTCATGAGTTCCGGCATCGATGTGCCCAGCGCTACCACCGTAGCGCCGACAACCGCTTCGGAAAAACCGAACAGCTCCGCCAGCGCCCGCCCGCCTGTGGCAAACAGCTGGCCCGCCACGGCCAGGACCGCCACCCCGCCCGCCAGCAATGCCATCAATGCCAGCGGCCGCAGCGCCGGAGCCTCGTCCGGCTTAGCCGCAACGCCCGCCATGGCGCGGCGGATACCGACGACGGTCATGGTCAGCCACGCCGCGAAACCAAGCAACAGCAGTCCCCCGTCCCAACGCGACAGTGTACCATCGGCCAACAGGCCCCATGTCGCTACCGGCACAGCAATGGCGCAGGCCAGGTGCCAGCGTATGGCGTCGAGATTGGCCGCCATGCGCCCGAACAGCAAAGCTGCCCCCAGGATCAGAAGGATATTGGTGACGTTGCTACCCAGCGCGTCGCCCAGGGCCAGCGCTGAGTGGCCTTCAGCGGAAGCCACGATCGCCACGGTCAGTTCCGGCGCGGAGGTAGCACATGCGGCGATCGTCATGGCCACCATCAGCTCGGACAGCCGCCAGCGCGCGGCCGTGCCAATAACGCCGCGCACGAACATCTCGCCCCCTATCCCGGCCAGGATGCTGGCTGCAAGCAGCGTCGCCGCATGGATCCACGCTGGAGATCCGTTCATGGCGCATCCGTCCTCACCGTAAGCCCGCCAAACGCATCGCGACGCTTCCTTACAGAAGCCGGAAAGCGCAAGCTGCCACCACCGTTGGGACGAGCGCGCCCAGCAACAGGAATTCAGCACGGATCGCGCCGTCCTCGAATCCCTCGCGCAGGATCGCCGCGCCGGCCGGATTGGGCGCGTTGGCAATGATCGTCAAGCCCCCGCCAGTCACAGCGCCGGCCACCAGGGCCGCCTGGAACTGCGGCGTCAGGCCTGGCACCAGCGATGCCAGGTAGGTCAGCGCGGCATTGTCCGTGATGGCGGTCAGCGCCGCCGTCCCGTAAAACACGGCATTCGCGTCCAGGCCCAGGAGCAAGGGTTCGAGCCACCAGGTCTGCTGGCCGCCCAGCACGACCAGCCCTCCCAGGAAGAACGCCACCAGCAGCGCCTCTTTCAGGATCAGCGGGTCCTGGTGCCGGGGATAAGCCTGCGCGATGCCGAGGAAAAACAGGAACGCCCCCATGAACACCGCCGGGTGGTGCGAGAACATCACCACCACCACCAGGAAAAGGATGTGCACCAGCACCATCGGGAACGGCACCGGATCGACGCGCTCGGGCTCCCCGCCGATGCCCGCCAGTTCCTTGCGGAAGAAGAAGGCGGCCAGCGCAGCGTTGGTGACGATGGCGATGGCGGCCTTCCAGCCGAAGGTGGCGAGCATGAACGGCAGGTTCCAGCCCCAGGCGCCGGCGACCATCAGCACGGGCGGCGCCGCGAAGGTGGTCAGCGTGCCGCCGATCGAAACATTGACAAACAAGGTGCCCAGCGTCACGTACTTGAGACGCGATGACAGCGGATGGCGATAGAAATTCTCACGCAGCATCAGCGCAGCCAGCGTCATGGCGGCCGGCTCAGTGATGAACGAACCCAGGATCGGCACCACGGTCAGCACCACCACGTACAGCGCGATGTTGGGCGACAGCGGCAGGCGCCGTGCCAGGAAGGCTACCGCCCGCGCCGTGCACTGCAGGATCGGGCGGGTGCCGGCGATCACCATGATGGCGAACACGAACAGCGGCTCGGTGAAATTGCGGCCATCGATATAGCGCGTCGCGTCCTCCTTGCCGTTGAGGACGAACATGAACAGGACCAGCACCATGGCCCAGAAGCCAAAAACGACCTCCACCTCCCCCAGCAAATGCCAGATGCCGCCGTGGCGGGGATGGCGGTGTGCCAGGCGCTCGAACAGGCCCGTGGAGAACGTGTGGAGAACGGCAATGCCGAACAGTGCCGCGCCAAGCAGCTCGAGGGTGGTAGGGTGCATCAGCAAGTCTGGGCGTCATCAGTTGCGCGTGGCGGCCCGACCGACGCGAATCCTGTCGCACCGATCGTGCGGACACCCTTGCCGGCAATTATACGATAGTTAATACAGCTCCCCGGTCGGAAAGCTGCTCAGTGCACGGGACTTGCGCGCGATGGTTGTGGCGCTTCCCTGGGCGGTGCCGCGGCGGCCGGCGGTGCCTCGGCGGCCGGCGCCGGCATCATGAGCCGCATGGGGATGGCAAGCTCGATGCCGCGCTCGGCCAGCGCGCCCACCACATGCAGGTAAATCGCTTCCTGCGTGTCCATGAACACGAAATAGTCCGGCGACTTGATCCAGTAGACGGTTTCAAAATCAAACGACCATTCTCCCAAGCCCGAGAAATGCGAGCGTTCGAACGTGGCGGTCCCTTCCTGGGTCAGCACTGCCGCCTTCAGGATTTGCGGGATCGCGCGCAATTGCTCTTCGGTGGTACCGTGGCGTACCCGCAGGATGAAGGCGGCGCGGCGCATCTGCATGCGCGTCTGGTTCAGGATGCGGGCCTTGAGGATGTCGCCATTGGAGAAGATGATCTGGTCGCCGCCCAGGCCGCGCAGGCGCGTGGTCTTCAAGCCGATGTATTCGACGGTGCCGAGCTTATCGTCCACGATGATGAAATCGCCCACCACGAAAGGTTTGTCCAGCACGATGGACAGCGATGCAAACAGGTCGCCCAGGATGTTCTGTACCGCCAGCGCCACCGCGATGCCGCTGATGCCAAGACTGGCCACCAGGGTGGTGATATTGAAGCCCAGGTTGTCCAGCACCATCAGGGTGAAGACGATCCAGACGATCATGCGCAGCACGAAGTCGATGATCGCGGCTGAGGTGGCAGAGGCACCATTCTCATTGCGGGCACGGTAATACCCGCGCCACGAGCGCACCAGGCTGTCGCCCCAGACACCGCCCTGCAGCAGCAGCGTGGTAGCCGTGATGCGCCACATCCACATCTGCTGTTTCGGGGCCAGGTCCAGCATCTGGCTTCCCAGCCAAGCGCCGCCCACCACGATGGTCAGCAGCCAGGTCTTGCGCAGCGCCCGCACCAGCCAGTCGTCGATGGCCGTATGGGTACGTTCGGCGATCACCGCCAGCCGCCGCACCGCGACGCATTTCACCAGGTACAGCACCATGACCACCGCTGCCATCACGGCCAACGCCGTACCCCATGCTTCGACAGAGTTTCCGAGGAAGGTATAACGCATCCGCGCAGTGTAGCGAAGCGCGGTGGCCAGGCGCGCACGCGTGACTACAGGCAAGGTTGCGCCACCTCGTCGAAAACTTCGGGATACTCTTGCCACCACGACTCGCAAGCCATAACAATGCCAACAAACAAGCCAACCACCTTAGAACTGTGGGGCGGGCTGGAAGGCACCGTCAACCGCGTATCCGATCAATACTTCAGCCAGATAGCGCAGAACGGCCATGACCGGCGCGAGGATGACCTCGACCGCTTTGCGGCGCTGGGGATCCGTGCGCTGCGCTACCCGGTGCTATGGGAACGGGTGGCGCCGAACAGCCTGGCCGATGCCGACTGGACCCAGCCGGACAAACGGCTGCCGGCCCTGCAGGCACTGGGCGTCACCCCCATCGTGGGGCTGGTGCATCACGGCAGCGGCCCTTTGCATACCAGCCTGGTGGACCCGGCCTTCCCGGAGCAACTGGCCGAATACGCCGGCGCGGTCGCGCAACGCTACCCCTGGCTCGAGTACTACACGCCCGTCAACGAACCCTTGACCACGGCCCGCTTCTGCGGCCTGTATGGCCTGTGGTACCCGCATGGCCGCGACGACGAGACCTTCCTGCGCGCCCTGATCCATCAATGCAAGGGCACGGTGCTGGCCATGCGCGCCATCCGCGCCGTCAATCCGCACGCCAAGCTGGTGCAGACCGACGACCTCGGCAAGACGTACAGCACGCCGGAGCTTTCCGACTGGGCGGACTTCTACAATGATCGCCGCTGGCTGGCCTGGGACCTGCTGTGCGGGCGCGTGAACCATGCGCATGCCCTGTGGAGCTACCTCACCGTCCGCGGCGGGCTCACGGAGGAAGAGCTGTTGTGGTTCAGCGATAACCCCTGCCCACCGGACATCATCGGCCTGAATTACTACATCACCAGCGAGCGCTGGCTCGATCACCGCGCCGAGCGCTATCCGCAGCGTTACGTGGGCGTGGACGGTTTCGCCGATATTGAAACCGCACGGGCCCTGGCCGTTCCCACGCCTGGCATCGGCCCGCTGCTCGAAGAAGTCTGGGAACGCTACAACCTGCCCATGGCCGTGACCGAGGCCCATATCGACGCCAACCGCGAAGACCAGCTGCGCTGGCTGCTGGAAGTGTGGAACGCCACGCAGGAAGTGCAACGGCGCGGCGCCGACGTGCGTGCCGTGACCGTCTGGTCGCTGCTGGGCTCCTTCGACTGGAACTGCCTGGTTACCGAGTGCAAGGGGTATTACGAAACAGGCGCCTTCGACCTGCGTTCGCCGGTCCCGCGCCCGACCGCCCTGGCCACGATGATGCGCGAGCTGGCCACCGGCCGTGCGCTATCGAGCCCCGTGCTGCAAGGCGCCGGCTGGTGGCGCCGTCCCGGACGTTTCCTGTGCCCGCCGGCGGCCAGCAGCACCAGCCTGGCGGCGCTGCCGCCAGAGCGCCAGTTCCCGCAGCGCCCCGTGCAGCCTATCCTGGTCATCGGCGCGACCGGCACCCTGGGCTCGGCTTTTGCGCGCATCTGCGAACAACGTAACCTGGCCTGCCGCGTGCTGACGCGCCAGGAGATGGATATTGCCGATCCCGCATCCGTGGAATCCGCCATCCGGCTCTACCAGCCCTGGGCCATCGTCAATGCCGGCGGGTATGTGCGCGTGCACCAGGCAGAGCAAGACCAGGCGCGCTGCCTGCGCGAGAACACGCACGGGGCCGCCGTGCTGGCCATCGCCTGCGCGCGGCACGCGCTGCCCCTGCTCAGCTTCTCCAGCGACCTGGTGTTCGATGGCCGCAAGGGCGCGCCTTACGTGGAAAGCGACCGCACCGCGCCGCTCAACGTCTATGGACGCAGCAAGGCGGAGGCCGAGCAGCGTATGCTGGCCATCCACCCCGGCACCCTGGTGGTGCGCACCAGCGCCTTCTTCGGTCCTTGGGACAGCCACAACTTCGTGACGTTGGCATTGCAGGCACTGGCGGCCGGCGAGCGCTTCGCCGCAGCCGACGACCTGATCGTCTCGCCCACCTTTGTGCCGGACCTGGTGCAAACCTGCCTGGACCTCCTGATCGACCAGGAAAGCGGCATCTGGCACCTGTCGAACGGTGAGGCGCTCAGCTGGCATCAACTGGCGCGACGCGCCTGCCTGCTGGCCGGCGTGGACTCGGAAAGGCTGGAGGCCTGCCCGGCCTCAGCGTTCGAAGGCCAGGCCGCGCAACCGCGCTTTTCGGCGCTCGGCAGCGAACGCGGCATCCTGATGCCGACGCTCGACGATGCCCTCGCCCGATACATGCAGTCGGCCACCGGCCTGGCCGAGCCAGGTGCCGCGCAGAAGGCCCACTACGGCAGCAGCTGACCGGGCATCCTTCGGCTACTTGAACCGATCGAAGAAGGCCTTGGACTCCTGCGCCGAAAAATTCGGGTACCAGTGGCCGCCAGTCTCAGTGCCGCACCAGACCACAGGCTTGCCGCTGTCGCAGCCCTGGTATTCCATGCAGCCGTTATTCCCCAGGGGCACGGTGGCGGCACTGCAGCTATTGCGCTTCAGGAAAAGATCGCGCGCCTCGATGCCCGCTGAGTAAGGCACGACGTTATCGTCCTTGGCGTGGATGAACAGGGCCGCCACCTTGTTGGCGGAGCTGCCGCAGCCGCTCCAGAGCGAACCGGCCATCGGCGCGATCGCCCGCACCACATCGCCCATCTGGCATCCGATGGCGTTGGACATCATGCCGCCAAAACTGAAGCCGGTAGCAAAAACACGCTGCGGGTCGGTGCACGCGCCCTGCTGTACCTCGCTGATCATGGCGCGCAGAAAACGAATGTCACGGTCGCCGGTGTTGGCCCACCCTTTATCCAGGCCCTGCGGGGCCACAAAGATGGCATTGTCGGCGTACAAGTTCTTCAGTCCGAAAAAGCCACTCCAACCGTAGACATCGGCGGCGCTGCCGTCGCGCCAGTGCAGGCCGATGATGACGGGATAGGCCTTGTTGCGGTCGTAGCTGGCCGGCATCTCGATCCAGTAGCTGCGCTGGGTACCGTCGCTGGTGAGCGAACGCATGCCAGTGCTTAATTTGGAGCCGCCGCCACAGCCGGCGGTGCTGGTCGCCGGCGGGGTGACCGGGATTGTCGATGTCGATCCCACCGCTGGTGCAGGTGCTGCGGAGCTGGTGGCGCCGCTCCCTCCTCCGCAAGCAACGAGCGTGGTGAAAAGTAGCGCGACCCATACGTGACTCATACTTTCTCCTTGTCTGGTTAGAATGATGCAGGCTGTTGCCGGGCGATCGTCGTGGCGTTGCCATCGCAGGCGACGCCGATCCCCTTGGCGTCCTGTTCTGCGCCCCGTTCCGCGTTCGGGCCGACGACGACAATCTGGAATACGCAGAATGTCCCGGTTCGTCCAGGAAGCAACCAGTCGACGCGGGCCGCATATCGATTGGGCTCCCGGCGATGATCGGTTGGTGTTAGCTTGGCGAGGGTAGGATCAAGCGCATCCACTGGTCAAGATGCCTGCTCAATTTCGTAAGCCGGGTTGCTGCTTTTCGCAATCGCAGGGAACGGCTTGCGACTGGCAGCACGGGTCACGCGATGCACATGCGGCAAGGAAGCCTTGGCTGGAGCGCTTGGTTAATGCAAGCGGCTCCGCTTTTGCGCGTACATTTGCTCGTCCGCCAGGAGGACGTAATGCGACAAGGTCTGGTCCGCGCTGGAATCGACCAGCACGACGCCGGCACTGATCGAAACGCAATACGGCCGCTCCTGCATCAAGTTGCATGCGCGCAAATTGGCCTCAATACGCGCCAGGATGACCTCTGGCTGCCCGTCGTCAAGGGTATACGCGACAAATTCATCGCCCCCGAGGCGTGCCACCACATCGGCATGGCGAAACGACTGGCGGAACACAAGCGCGGCGTCGCGGATCATGGCGTCCCCGGCCTCGTGGCCCAGTTCGTCGTTCACACGCTTCAAGCCATCGATGTCCGCGAAGATCACGGCGCTTTTCGTGCGCTTGCGTCGTGCAAGCCTATAGATCTGTTCGGCCTGCAGGAAAAAGCCGCGCCGGTTGTACAGCCCCGTCAGTACGTCGGTCAACGAAAGCATCCGCATTTCGCTCACCACCTCGTCCCGCTGCTTCAATTCTTCGGCATGGGTCACTGACGTATCGGCGATTTCCTGGCGCTGTTCGCACAGCTGCCGCTCGAGTGAAGTTTGCGACTCTATTTTTCCCAGCGCTGCCCCAGCCAACTGCAGGATGTACGAAAGTGTGCGTTTGTATGCATCCTGTGTCGTTGCATCCACGTCATGATCCCAGCTGACTGCGAGCACCACCGCTGCGGCATGGGCCGGCACGGCCAGCACCAGGCTGCGCGCGCCTGCGGATTCAAGCTGCTCTTCGCTGTTGGGCTGGACGTCCGCAGCGGCTTCCACGTTGGCAGTCATGTGCACGGCGGCGCGGTACAGCGGATGGCCGGTACCGGCCGAACGCGCAACCCCGTGGCTGTCGAACTCGACGAGATTCATCCGATCGCTGTGCAGGAGCAGCAAGGCAGAGTCGAAGCGGACCATTTCCGCTAGCGCGCGGCCGATCAATGCCAACGAACCTTGCGCCTCGTCGGTCTGCAGCAGGTCGCGCGCCAGTGTCAACAGTATGCGCAACTGGGACGGCCCCAGCTGCCGCGTTTCCACCCGGTGCTTTCTCATACTGTATCCCCCTTGCAGCCTGCTGTGAGTGTAGGCCAATTCCCGCGCATGTGCCGGTCTTCTTTTCCGATATGAGATCCCGATGGCCCGAGCATGCGGGACGGGCTGACGCCGTAGTCTGCTGCGCAGCCACGGCTGGCGCCATGCAGTCGTGTGCTTGCGCAACCACGGGATCGCCGAATCGAGAAATCGCTAGCTGTTCGTCGGAAAGGCATGTATATTGGCTTTACCGCGTATCAAGCACCGCTAAAGAATTGCCGGTCTCTCTCCTGTCTCGCCAACGCTGGCGACTCCCGTCTGATTCCCTCACTTGTTGACCCTGCTCGTTGCCGCGTATTGCCGGAAACGGCCCGACTCTACATTCTTTGAGGTTCTATCATGACCACGCAAACCGGAATCGTAAAATGGTTCAACGAAGCCAAAGGCTTCGGCTTCATCACCCCGGACTCAGGTGGACCAGACCTGTTCGTCCATTTCCAGGACATCCAGGCCAACGGCTTCAAGTCGCTCGCCGAGAACCAGCACGTCTCGTTCGAGCGCAGCCCTAGCCCCAAAGGCGATAAGGCCACCAACGTTTGCCCCTCCTGACAATCCGCCAGCGCATGGCTCATGTTCCTATCCATAACTCGCCAGATGTCTGGCAAAGCGCTGGAGAGGACGCGGGCCGCAACGCTCGGCATTCACGCACCAGGCCCGCAGCCGTGCCAACAGTTCTTCCTGCGTTGCCGGCGAGCGCTCCCATAACTTCTCCAGCGCCTGCCGCGCCACATGCACTGCATGGAGCCGGGCACTTTGTCCTGTTACCTGCTCCAGGTACGCCTTTTGGGCATCCGTGAGCCGCCAGGGCGCATGGCGCAACAGACGCTTGGTCTGGACCAGGGCCGCGTGCGGGACCAGTTTCGCCAGGCCCGTGCGTTCAGCGTGAAATACATCCAGCGTCAGCAGTGTCAGCTCGCGCGTCAGTATTGCACGATTACCCAACACCACCTTCAACGTCGCCAAGGTCGGCACGAACTGGCCTGCGCATCGCATCAAACGCTGCGGGGGGCGCCGGAGCGTTGCCAGCCGCAGCCAGCACAAAATGCTGACATAGATCCAGCCGATATCCAGTTCGAACCAGCGAACCGAAAATTTTGCCGAAGTCGGAAAAGTGTGATGGTTGTTGTGCAGCTCCTCCCCGCCGATCAGCAGGCCAAGCGGCACGATATTGGTTGCTGCATCCTTACAGTCGTAATTGCGGTAGCCGGCATAGTGCCCCAAGCCGTTCACAACACCGGCGGCCAGGAATGGGATCCACATCATCTGGCAGGCCCATAGCGTCAGGCCCGGCGCCCCAAACAAGCCCAGTTCAATCAACAGCAGCAAACCCACGCCTTGCCAGGTGCACCGGCCGTAAATCCTTCGTTCCAGCCAGTCTGACGGACCACCGGCGCCATAGCGATCCAGCATCGCCTTGTCACCTGCCGCTTCGCGGTAAAGTTCAGTGCCTCGCCACAAGACCTGTTTGATACCCAGCACGACTGGACTGTGCGGATCCTTTTCCGTTTCGCAATGGGCGTGGTGGCAGCGATGCACCGCCACCCATTCCCGCGTCACCATCCCCGTTGTCAGCCACAGCCAGAACCGGAAGCAATGCGCCGCGATCGGGTGCAGTTTCAGGGAACGATGGGTCTGACATCGATGCAAGTAGACCGTTACCGAGACGATCGTCATATGTGTGGTCACCAGTCCGATCAGCAACAGCT
>CBFGQI010000061.1:0-28551 GCA_965650885.1 uncultured Oxalobacteraceae bacterium | reverse complement strand
CCGTTTGCCAGAGCTGACCCCGACTTTTATTTTAGGTAAAGCACGCTTGCGATTACCGGCGTGGGCGAGGGGCGGTTTTGTTATATTGGCAATCCGATCAACCCTCCCGACATTGCCATGCGTTCGATCCTTTTCTCCTTGCTTGCCGCTGCGTCGCTGCAAGCGAATGCGCAGCCAAACTTCAGCAAAGACATCGCGGGCGGCAGCGACCATCCGCTGCTGCACCGTTACGAGGGCTCCATGCTCTATATGTTTGGCGGCGAGAACCTGGGCCAGGCCCGTATCGTCGCCGCCGAGGCCGGCAAACCGGTCCTGCAAAAGGTGGAAGGCCGCACCGCCAACCGCTTCTATTGGGGCCCCAAGGGCCGCAGTGCGCTGGAAATCCATCGCAACTACCAGCAAGCGCTGGCCGCCGCCGGTTTCAAGGTGCTGTATGCCTGCGAAACCGAGCAATGCGAGAAAGCCAAGGTGCAAAACCTGGTGCAGGAGTTGCCGCGCGAAGTGCACTGGAAGTCGTTCGATCCGCATGTCAGCGGCATCTTCAACAGCGCCAACCAGCCGCGCTTCCACCTGGTCAGCGCGGTCAAGCCTGGTTCCGGCGGCAATACTTATGTTCTGGTGGCACTAACGGACCACAGCGACTACCAGCGCGTGCGCCAGTTCGTGCAGATCGTCGAACCGGCCGTGCTGGAAGGCGGCAAGGTGACTGTCGATACGCGCGCCATCCAGGAAGGCTTGCAGCGTGACGGCAAGGTGGCGCTGTATGGCGTGACCTTCGATACCAACAAAGCCGTCATCCGCGAGCAATCGGCCGAGCAACTGGAGCAGATGGCCAAGGCCCTGCAAGCGCAACCGAAGATGAAAGTCTTCATCGTCGGCCACACCGATGACCAGGGCGAATTCGACGCCAACCTGGCCTTGTCGCAGAAGCGCGCGCAAGCGGTGGCCGATGCCTTGGCGGGCAAATACAGCATTCCCGCTGGCCGCATGACGCCGCGCGGCGTCGCCAACCTGGCGCCGGTGGCCAGCAACGCCAGTGATGAGGGCAGGGCGAAGAACCGGCGCGTCGAGCTGGTTGTGCGTTGATTGATCTGCCTCAAACCGTGCGCAGCCCGCGTCAGCCGGGCGGCGCGCGCCGCGTTGTGGCTGGGCGAGGTCTTCTCGCGTTCACAATGGAGGCAATCATGATCAGGAAACTGTTGCTCGCCGTCGCCACGCTGGTGGCTTGCATGGGCATGGCATTCGCCCAGGTTGACGTCAACAAGGCCGACCAGGCCGCACTCGACAGCATCAAGGGTATCGGCCCGGCCAAATCGAAAGCCATCATGGCGGAGCGTGCCAAGGGCGAGTTCAAGGATTGGGCCGACTTCGAGCAACGCGTCAAAGGCATCGGCGAGAAAAACGCGATCAAGCTGTCGGAAGCGGGCTTGATGGTCAACGGCAAACCCCGCGAAGGCAGTATGCGTAAGGACGCGCGCAAATAGGGTAAGATGAAGGCGGATGGTTTGGTTCAACCAGGAAAGGGAAACCTTGTCATGAACCCGATGTTCCGCCTCATTTGCTGCGGCGCCTTGCTTAGCCTGGGCGCCTGCGGTGGCAATAACGACGTCTCGGTAGCAGCCAAATCACCGATGCGCACTGCAGCCGCCGTGCAGGCGGCTGCGCTGCCGGTCACCAGCTTGCCCGGCTATCGAAGCCAATACACCATTGCCGCTTCAGGCGACAATTTCCTCGTCACCGACATTACCACCAGCCAGACCACGAGCTACACCGCCGGCCAGCGGCTGCGCATGCTCGATGGCGGCGTCGCCTTCGACTTGAAAGGTGCGGCGGGCCAGGCCTACCGCATCTACCAGGCCGCGTTTGACCGGGTGCCGGATGCGGCCGGTTTGGGCTTTTACATCAACGCGCTGGATACCAGCGGCTTGACGCTGGACGTGATTGCGGCTTCCTTCGTCAGCAGCCAGGAATTCTCGTCCAAGTACGGCAGCCTGAATAACTCGGCCTTCCTCACGGTGTTGTACAACAATGTGCTGAAGCGCATCCCGGACCAGGCGGGCTTCGACTGGAACCTGAGCTTCCTCGATGGCACCAATCCGAACGGCACCGTGGTGACGCGCGGCCAGATGCTGATGTTCTTTTCCGAATCAGCGGAGAACGTGGCCTTGACCGCGCCGGCCATACGCAACGGCATCGACTACCTGCCTTGGGGCATGTCCTTGCCGACCACGCCGGTCAGCACCTTCGCCGGCAGCTACAGCGGCAATTTCGGCGGCAGCGATGGCGGTCCGATCACCTTGACGGCTGGTGCGGACGGTGCAGTCGCCCTGACCGGCCATGCCAATACTGCCAATGCCGACCTGACGGGCAGCGGCGCGTTCCAGGATGGCGGCAAATTCACGGCGACCCTTTCCGGCGGTGGCCGTACCATGAAGCTGACCGGTTCGGTCAATGCGGCCAACGGTTATGTGACCGGGACCTGGACTTACGATGGCATTGCCGGCAGCGGCACCTTCGTCGCGCTGAAGGCGGCCGCGCAGGGGCCGCAATTCTCGCAAGTCCGCAGCATCATCATGCAGCGCTGCACGCCTTGCCATTCAGCCTCGCCAACCATGCCGGGCTATTCGAGCGCGCCGCTGGGGATCCGTTTCGATACCGAACAGGAAATCCGCAACCGCGCGGACCAGATCATTGCGGCGGCCGTCCAGAGCCAGTTCATGCCTTACCTGAACCAGACCAATATGACGCAGGCGGAGCGCGATTACCTCAATAGCTGGTACCAGGCGGGCAAGCCGTGAATACGGTGCGATGCAAGGGCGCGGCGCCTGTCGCCACGCCAGTGCGGGCGGCTTTGGCAGCGCGGTCCGCTTTGGCAGCGCGGTCCGCTTGGGCCGCCCGGGCCGCACCAGCCGCATCGGCTGGACCGGCCGCACGGGTGGTGGGCGCGCTGGCGCTAGCCCTTGCGGCGCTATGGCCGGGTGCCGCCGCCCACGCCGCGCCCAGCGCCCACGCCGCGCCGCCATTCGATCTGCCCGGCGCGCGACTGGCCGATTTGCGCGGCAAGATAGTCTATGTCGACTTCTGGGCATCCTGGTGCGGCCCGTGCCGCAAGTCCTTCCCCTGGATGAACCAACTGCAGAAGCGCCATGCCGCAGACGGCTTGCAGGTGGTGGCAATCAATGTCGATGAAAAACGCGAAGACGCGGCGGCCTTCCTGGCCAATGTGCCGGCCGCCTTCACCATCGCTTACGATCCGGCCGGCAGCACGCCGAAAGCTTACGGCGTGAAGGGCATGCCCAGCAGCGCGCTGGTCGGCCGCGATGGCCAGCTGTTGTGGATGCATACGGGTTTCAACGAGGCCGACATCGGAAAGCTTGAAGAGCGCATCCGCGCTGCGCTGCACCAACGATAGGAGCTGAACATGCGACTGGTCCTGGCCGCGCTGGCGGCGATTGTCCTTGCCGGCTGCGCCTTGCAGCCAGTGCAGCCGTGGGAGAAGGGCGCCCTGGCCCAGCCCAATATGCGCTTCGACGGCAACCGCGTGGAGGGGCGCTACGCTTCCCACACTTACGACAGCCGCGAGGCGGCCTTCGGCGCGGGCAGCGTCGGAGGCGGTGGCTGCGGCTGCAACTGATGGCCGGCCCGCACGACAAGTCCGCGCCGGGCTCCGCCCTGATGCTGGCGGCGCTCGCCTTGCCCGGCCTGGATGCCGCGGCGCAGGCGCTGCCCGACAGCAGCACGCTGGCGATCGGCATGCTGCACTACCAGGACAGGCAGCCGGGATTGAAACGGGTCAAGGTCAACTCGCCTTCGCTTTACCTCAGTATGCCGTTGGCCGGGCGCTGGCTGGTGGAGGGCGGGGCGGTGCTGGACCATTTATCCGGCGCCACGCCGCGCTACCACACCGCCATCAGCGGCGCTTCGCGCATGGATGAGCGGCGCAAGGCGGGCGATGTGCGTGTGACGCGTTACTTCGGCAACGCGACGCTGGGCCTGGGTGCGGCGGTCTCCAACGAAAACGATTACCGTTCGCGCGCCTGGTCGGCGTCCGCCTCGCTGGCGAGCGAGGACCGCAACACCGTAGGCGCGCTGGGCTTTGCCGTGTCGAACGATACGATCTCGCCGGTCAACCAGCGCGTCGTCGGTGAGCGGCGGCACACGGCGGAATTCATGGTCGGCATCGAACAAGTGCTTGGCAAGCGTGATGTCCTGAAAGCAGATTACACGCGCACGCGTGGACGCGGTTACTACTCCGACCCGTACAAGCTGGTCGACAACCGGCCGCGCGAACGCGACACCGACGTACTGCTGCTGCGCTGGAACCATGCGCTGGACCATGCCGCCGCCTTGCGCCTGCACTACCGCTATTTCCGCGACAGTTTCGGCATCCGCGCGCATACGGTGGGCGGCGAACTTGAGCGGCCGCTGGCGGGCGGCTGGACGCTGACACCTTCCTTGCGGCTGTATTCGCAGTCGGCGGCGGACTTCTATTTCGACCCGGTCTACCATCCGCTGTTCGGCGAGCCTTATCCGCCGGGCTATGCATTCGGTTCCAGCACCCCGGTGACGGCGGACCAGCGCATGGCGGCGTTTGGCGCCGCCACGCTGGGCTTGAAGGTGGCGCGCGGGATCGGCGGCGGCTGGACGGCTTATATCAAGGCCGAGCAGTACCGCCAGCTGGCGTCCTGGCGCTGGACGGGCAGCGGCAGCCCGGGCCTGGCGCGCTTCGATGCGCGCTCGTGGCAGATTGGGGCGGTGCGGCAGTGGTGACGTGGACCATCGAATTCCCGGCCATGGCGTCGCCATGCCAGGTCTTGCTGTGTGCGCCCGACGAGGCGGCTGCGCGCGCATTGGCACAGCCGGCAATCGATGAAGTGCTGCGCATCGAGCGCACCTATTCGCGCTACCGTGGCGACAGCGTGATCGGCCGCATCAACGCCAGCGCCGGCAGCGGCGAATGGATCGCACTCGATGCCGAAGCGGCAGGACTGTTCGACTATGCCGCGCAACTGTATGCATTGAGCGGCGGCCTGTTCGACATCACATCGGGCGTGCTGCGGCGTGCCTGGGACTTCCGCCATCCGCGCGTGCCGGCAGCCGGCGAACTGGCATCCTTGCTGGCGCTGGTCGGCTGGCCCCGCGTGGAACGGTCGGGCGGCGCCGGGCAGGGCGGCGCGGGCCGGGGCAACGCGCCCGGCCCGGCGCTGCGCTTGCCGGCCGCCGGCATGGAAGTCGACTTTGGCGGCTTCGGCAAGGAATACGCCGCCGACCGCGCGGCGGCGGTCCTGTTGGCGCAAGGCGTGCGGCACGGCTACGTCAACCTGGGGGGCGACATCCGCGTGCTCGGACCGCAGGCGGACGGCACCCCCTGGCGCATCGGCATCCAGGACCCGCGCGACGCGCAGCGCACCATTGCCTCCATCGATATCGCCGAAGGCGCGCTCGCCACCTCCGGCGATTATGAGCGCTACTTCGAGCTGGATGGGCGCCGCTACTGCCACGTCCTCGACCCGCGCAGCGGCATGCCCGTCACGCATTGGCGCAGCGTCAGCGTGCTGGCCCCGCTGGCAATCGCAGCCGGCAGCGCGACCACCATCGCCATGCTGCTCGGGGAAGATGCGCCGGCCTTCCTGAACGGCAGCGGCTTCTCATGGCTGGCCCAGGACTGCCAGGGCCGGCATATACAATATGTTGCACAAGCCGGCCCCACGGCGTGCGAAGATACCGCCACCAGAATAACAGGGGGAGCAGATGGCACCTGGCAAGAACACGATGCTGGCCGCCGTGCTGGCGATGACCGCCGCAGCTGCGGGCAATAGCGGCGCTGCCGCGCCGGACACCGACCGCCGCCAGCCGCAGGTGGACAAGATCGTCGCGGAGATTTCCCCGCAGCGCATCGAAGCCACGATCCGCAAGCTGGTCGGCTTCAAGACCCGCCACACGATGTCCGAAACCGAATCCGACACCGTCGGCATCGGCGCTGCGCGGCGCTGGATCAAGGCTGAGATGGAGCGCTGCGGCGCCGGCAAGCTGCAGGTCGCTTTCGACAGCCACGTGGCCCCGGTGTCCGCCCGCATCAGCCGCCCGACCGAAGTCGTGAACGTGGTCGCCATGCTGCCCGGCACGCAAGCGGAGTCGAAGGACCGCGTCTATGTGGTCAGCGGCCACTACGACTCGCGCAACTCGGACGTGATGGATGCCAAGGGCGATGCGCCGGGTGCCAACGATGACGCTTCCGGCACCGCCGCCGTCATCGAAATGGCGTGCGTGATGGCGAAGCACAAGTTCGACGCCACCCTGGTCTTCATGACCGTGGCGGGCGAGGAGCAAGGCTTGCTGGGCGCGCGCCACTATGCCGAACAGGCGAAACAGAAGGGTGTCAACATCGCGGGCATGTTCACCAACGACATCATCGGCAGTTCGCGCGACGAGCATGGCAAGGTGAACGACAAGATGGTGCGGCTGTTCGCCGAAGGTTTGCCGGTCGAGAAGGAGACCAGCGACACCACGCGCAACCTGGTGGCCACCGGCGGCGAGAACGATTCGCTGTCGCGCCAGCTGGCGCGTCACGTGAAAGAGCAGGGCGAGCGCTATGTGCCGGGCTTCAAGGTCAGCGTGATCCAGCGCCGCGACCGTTACCTGCGCGGCGGCGACCATATGCCCTTCCTGGAACGCGGCTATGCCGCCTTGCGCTTTACCGAACCGGCGGAAGACTTCAGCCACCAGCACCAGAACCTGCGCACCGAAAACGGCAAGGTGTACGGCGACCTGCCCGAGTACAACGACTACAACTACATCGCCCAGGTAGCGCGCGTGAACGCCGCCGCCCTGGCGACGCTGGCCAATGCGCCGGCGGTGCCGGCCAGGGTACAGCTGCGCACCAGGGAGCTGGAGAACGACAGCGGCTTCGTATGGCAGGCCAACAAGGAACCCGACATCGCCGGCTACCGCATCGTATGGCGCGACACCACTGCCGCCGACTGGCAGGGCAGCCTGTTTGTCGGCAATGTGACGGACGCGAAGATCAGCCTGTCCAAGGACAATGTGTTCTTCGGCATCCAGGCCGTCGACAAGGATGGCAACGCCAGTCCGGCCGCCTACCCGACCCCATTGCGTTAATCCAGCTCCGGCTGCATTCATCCGCGCGCGGCGGCGCTTGTCGCATGCGTCCCCGCGCGCCCGCGGCGTCAGGCAAAGTGATGGACATGACAATTTCGTCATGCCATGAGAAACTGAGACCATGAAACTACACGTCGTCTTCTTTGCAGCGCTCAGCGCTACCGCCCTGCTGGCCTTGGCCCAACCGATCATCCCGCTTGACCCACCATGGATGCTGAGCTCCGAGAACCGCAGCAAATTCGAAGCGGGCCAGGATGCCAATGGCTTCCGCCGCGATTCCCACGCCAAGTTCGTGCGCGGCAAATCGACCCGCGCCGAAGACTGGGCTACGCTGATGCAGTCGTTTTCCGCCGCGGAGTACCGCGGCAAGCGCCTGCGCTTCCAGGCACAGGTGCGCACCGAGGAGGTTGTCGGCTGGAGCGGCTTGTGGATGCGGGTCGACTGCGCCGAGCGCCGTTCCTGCGCCTTCTATAACAGCCAGGACAAGCCGATGAGCGGCACCAACGGCTGGACGCTGCGCAGCGTCACGCTCGACGTGCCCGCGGATGCCAAATCCATCAATTTTGGCGTGATCACCGGCTCCAGCGGCACCACCTGGATTGACGACTTGAAGATGGAAGCCGTCGGCACCAGGGTGGCGGTGGATTCCCTGCCATCGCAGGCGCAAGAGATTGAACTGCGGACGAAGCCGAGCCTGTAATGACTGAAACGGTCTATGGACCAGGGCCGGCCCTGCGCCAGTTGGCACCCGTCAGATGGAAAGACTGGGCCTTCAGCGCAGCGTTTGCCGGCGTCATCCTCGCGATGTCCATCTTGGCCGGCAACTGGGCCAAGGTGGCCCTGTTCTGCTGCCTGGTGTTGGGGGCCGTCGCGGCGCAATACGCTGCCAGTGCGATGCGCTGGCTCTTGCCGCGCGGCTCCGGATGGGGCACCTGCTGGATCGGCCTGGTGTTCGTGCTGATTGCCTCGGCCTGCCTGGCGACGATGGCCTATGTGCAGGTGACCCAAGCGCAGCGCGTGGCCGCGCTGTCCGGCCCGCAGATGCTGGGCAGCGTCTTCGTGTTCAATGCGCTGGTGCTTGGCATTCCCCTGCTGGTGGCGCAGCGCGAAGCGCGCGCCCGGCAAGTGTCGGAATTGCAGCGGGCTGCCATCCAGGCCGAATTGAAGTCCTTGCAGGCGCAGGTCGAGCCGCACTTCCTGTTCAACACCCTGGCCAACACGCGCTACCTGGCGCGCCAGGCACCGGAGCGCGCGGTCGAGATGCTGGACCACCTGATCGCCTACCTGCGCACGGCCTTGCCCGACATGCGCACCCCGGTCTCCACCTTGGGACGTGAATGCGAGCTGGCGGGGCATTACCTGGCATTGATGGAGATTCGTTTCGGCGCGCGCCTGGAGACGCGGGTCGACTGCCCTGCGGAGCTGCGCGGCATGCCGGTGCCGCCAATGATGCTGATGTCGCTGGTCGAGAACGCCGTGCAGCACGGCGTGGAACCCAAGCCGGGCGCGGTGCAGGTTACGGTGACGGCGGCGCAGCGCAGCGATGGCCGGCTCGCCATTACGGTGCGCGACAACGGGGCCGGCTTGCAACGGCAGCAGGGCGGCGCGCCCTTGGGCAGCGGGGTAGGGCTGCGCAATGTGCGCGAACGGCTGCAAGCCTTGTACGGCAGCCAGGCTGGTTTCGAATTGCGGCAGGCAGCGGATGGCGCCACCGAGGCTCAATTGTTGCTGCCGGCGGAGCAGCGCCCATGACGCCCCGCATCCTGGTGGCCGACGACGAACCGCTACTGCGCGCGGAATTGCGCGAGTTGCTGGCCGAACTATGGCCGGAAGCGGAGCTGCTGCCCGACGCAGCGGATGGGTTCGAAGCCTTGCGCCTGGCCCGCGAGCTCGCCCCCGACGTGGCCTTCCTCGATATCCGCATGCCGGGCCTGGACGGGCTGCAGCTGGCGGCCACCTTCGGTTCGCGCACGCACGTGGTGTTCGTCACCGCATACAACGAGCATGCGCTGGCCGCGTTCGAGCGCGGGGCGCATGATTACCTGCTCAAGCCGATCGATGCGGCGCGCCTCGCGCGGGCTGTGGAGCGGCTGCGCGAGCGGCTTTCCCAGGCGCCGCCGGACCTGCGGCGCATCGCGGCGGACGTTGCGGCGGCCGGCACGCGCCCGGCGCAGGCGCCGTCCTGGATCCAGGCTTCGGTCGGGCAAACCGTGCATTTCATCGACCTGGCGGACGTCCTGTATTTCGCGGCGGAGGACAAATACACGCGCGTGGTGGCGCAAGGGCTGGAGGCGCACATCCGCACGCCGCTCAAGGAGCTGGCCGAATCGCTGGAAGGAGCGGGGTTCTGGCAGGTGCACCGCGGCTACGTGGTGGCGGTGAAGCGCATTGCCGCCGCCGTGCGCGACGGCGACAATGCGATGTGGCTGACGCTGCGCGGGCATGGAGCGCGGCTGCCGGTCAGCCAGCGCTTCCAGCACCGCTTCAAGGGGATGTGACCGGCAGCTTGGCCAGGAAAGCGTGGATCTGCGACACCACGGCGGCGCCTTCGCCGACGCCGGCGGCCACGCGCTTGGTCGATCCCGAACGCACGTCGCCGATGGCGAACACGCCCGGCACGCTGGTTTCCAGCGGCGCGCGCTGCGGCGCGTCGGCCAGCGTCATCTTGGCGCGGCACTGGTCCTTGATGGCGTCGAAGCCGGTGCGGATGAAGCCTTGCGCATCGACTTCCACGCCGCAGTCGGCCAGCCAGGCCGTGTTCGGGTCGGCGCCGATGAACAGGAACAGGCGGCACACCTCGCAGCTGTCGACTTCCCCGGTATCCTTGCAGCGGAACGTCACTTTCGACAAGCCGTCCTCGTTGCCTTCCAGCGCCACGATCTCGGTATGCGTATGCAGCTCGATGTTCGGCGTGGCCTTGATGCGGTCGATCAGGTAGGTCGACATGGTGGCCTTCAAGCCGTCGCCGCGGATCACCATGTGCACCTTGGAGGCGAAGCCGGACAGGAATACCGCCGCCTGGCCGGCGGAATTGCCGCCGCCCACCAGCACCACCTCTTCCGACTTGCACAGCTTGGCCTCGATCGGCGAAGCCCAGAAATAAATGCCGCGCCCTTCGAATTCACCGATATTGTCGAGGTCGGGCCGCTTGTAGCGCGCGCCGCTGGCCAGCACCACGGTCTTGGCGCGCACCACCTGGCCGCCCGCGATCTCGACCTGCAGCGGCCAGCTGTCGCACAGCAGGCGCGTGGCCGGCGCCGGGATCGCGACTTCGACGCCGAACTTTTGCGCCTGCACGAAAGCGCGGCCGGCCAGGGCGCCGCCGGAAATCCCGGTCGGGAAGCCCAGGTAGTTTTCGATGCGGGCGCTGGCGGCGGCCTGGCCGCCGAAGGCGCGCTGCTCCAGCGCCAGCACGGACAAGCCTTCCGAACCGGCGTACACCGACGTCGCCAGGCCGGCCGGTCCGGCGCCCACCACCACCACGTCCCACAGCTTGTCGGTGTCGATGTCGGGCAGCAGGCCGATGCAATAGCCGATTTCGGCGTTGCTCGGGTTCTTCTTCACCGCGCCGTCCGGGCACACCACCAGCGGCCAGTCGTCGGCGCCCGGTGCGTAGTATTCGGCCAGGGCGCGCGCCTGCTCGTCCTGCTGCGGGTCGAGGATGCGGTAAGGGTAGCCATTGCTGCTCAGGAAGCTGCGCAGGTGGAACAGGGCCGCGTTGCCCGGCGGCGACACCAGCACCAGGCCGCCGCCTTCAGTCTCCAGCAAGCCCACACGGCGCAGGATCAGGGCGCGCACGATGCGCTCGCCCAGTTCCGCTTCGGCGATCACCAGCGCGCGCAAGTTTTCCGGCGACACTTCCAGCACTTCGACATCGTCCTTGGCGGTGGCATTGACCAGGGAAGGGCGGCCGGACAGCTGCGATACCTCGGCGGTGAATTCGCCGGGGCCGTGTTCGATCACGAATTCCGAATTGCCCAGGCCATCGTATTTGCAGATCGTGATGGTGCCCTTCAGCGTCAGCAGCATGCCGAAACAGGTGTGGCCGGCCTCCAGGATGCGTACGCCGCGCGCATACTGGCGCACGGAGCCAAAGCGGTGCAGGCGCTTGATTTCCTGCTCGGTCAGCACCGGGTTGACCTGGTGCCGGCGCGTCTCCAGCGTCGACGGCATGGAGATGATTTCAGTGTCGCTCATGGGGGAACTCCTGTGGATGATCCAACCAGTTTAAAGCATATGGCGCAGCCTGCTATCATTTGTCATGACCTTTACCATCCGCCCGCTGAATGCCGAAGAATTGGCCGTCTTCTTCCACTATCTGAACGACCACCTGCTCGATAACGGACGCCATGGTGCCCCGCTGTTCCAGCCGATGCCGCGCGCCAGCGCCGGCTTCCCGCCGGAGAAGGCGGCCGGCTTCAGCAACGGCCTGCAGGCAGGTGTGGGCCAGCCTGGCTGGCGCCGCGTCTGGGTCGCGCTGGAAGGCGATGAAATCATCGGCCATGTCGACTTGCGCGCGCGTCCCGAGCCGGGCGCGCGCCACCGTTGCCTGCTGGGCATGGGCGTGCACCGTAATGCGCGGCGCGGCGGCTTGGGGACGGCACTGGTGCAAACGGCTGCCGCCTGGGCGCGCAGCCAGGGGCTGGAATGGGTCGACCTGGAAGTATTGTCGGGCAATGCGCCGGCGCGCGGCCTGTACCGCAAGTGCGGCTTCGTGCAGACCGGCGAGATACCCGACCTGTTCCGCATCGACGGCGAGCGCCTGGGCTATGTCTTCATGTCCCTGCAGCTCGCCGCCGAAGCGGATAGAATGGTCGTTTGACAGAACACATCGAGCAGGAAACATGGGATACAAGACAATCGCCGATACCATCGGCAATACGCCGCTGGTGCAGCTGGTGCGCATCCCCGGCGCCGAAGCGGCCGCACGCGGCAACATCATCCTGGGCAAGATGGAAGGCGACAATCCGGCCGGCTCGGTCAAGGACCGCGCTGCCATGTCCATGCTGCGCCGGGCCGAAGAGCGCGGCCAGATCAAACCGGGCGACACCCTGATCGAAGCCACCAGCGGCAATACCGGCATCGCGCTGGCCATGGCCGCGGCGATCCGCGGTTACAAGATGGTGCTGCTGATGCCGGAAAACCTGAGCGAGGAACGGCGCATGAGCATGGCCGCCTATGGCGCCAGCATCATCCTGACGCCCAAGACCGGCGGCATGGAATACGCGCGCGACCTGGCCGAGCAGATGCAAAAGGACGGCAAGGGCATCATCCTCGACCAGTTCGCCAACGGCGACAACCCGCGCGCCCACTACGAGGGCACCGGGCCGGAAATCTGGCGCGACACCGCAGGCCGCGTCACCCACTTCGTGTCCGCCATGGGCACCACCGGCACCATCATGGGCGTGTCGCAATTCCTCAAGGAGCAGAACGAGCATATCCGCATCATCGGCGCGCAGCCGGAAGAGGGCTCGTCGATCCCGGGCATCCGCAAATGGCCGGAAGCCTACCTGCCGAAGATTTACGACAAGGCGCGCGTGGACCAGGTGGAATACGTGTCGCAGGCCGCGGCGGAGCGCATGGCGCGCCGCATGGCTGCGGAGGAAGGCATCTTCTGCGGGATTTCGGCAGCAGGTGCCTGCGAGATTGCGCTGCGGATTTCACAGCAAGTGGAGAACGCGACGATCGTGTTCATCGTCTGCGATCGCGGCGACCGCTATCTTTCGACCGGGGTCTTCCCGGCATAAAAGCGCAGCAGCCCACCCTCCCCGCGCGGGGAGGGGCCGACAAGGCGCTGGATCAGCCCTTGTTTTCGGTCGAGCCGCCGCCCGAACCTTCTTTCGGCTTGAACTGCTTGTCGCTGATGCGGAACTTGTTGCGGCGGTCGCCCATCAGGTAGCGCAGGTCGCGGATGCTCAGGTCGGAAACCTCGTGCATGCGGATCAGCAGCGATGCGCCGACCGGCAGGCGGTGGTGGCGGATCTTGGAGATCACCGGCGGCGCCACTTCCAGAGCGCGCGACAGGGCCGCGTCGTTCTTCAGGCGCAGGTTTTCGATCAGGGTGTCGAGCAGGCGGTTCGGGTTGTACTGCAGCAGATCATCGCCTTCCGACTCGTTGTTGATGTCATTACCGACTTGGTTGGTCATGTCCTCTGTTCCTTCTCTAAAGTTGTCCTGCTAACGACCCCAATCCTGAAACGGATTCCTGTTTAACAAGTTTCATAATATATACACAATTGTACAACAGTGCGGTCAGCAGTACTTGCGTGCAACAAAAAATAGTATATTGCTCTCGAAACGCGTTGTCCTATCGCAACATTCTGAGAGAATTCTACCCTAATTTTTGTGATAGGGTAATTTTGTACCCTTGTAAATCACACAAGTTACAAGTCGTTACAAAGTGTCCTGGATTGAAAGCTTTACCGCGCGCCCCAGTTCCACCACCGACATGGCATAGAAATAACTCCTGTTGTACTTGGTAATAGCATAAAAGTTATTGCTGCCAATCCAGTATTCCGTTGGTTCGGCGCCGTTTTGCAAGTCCACCAGGCCATACAGTCCGGGCGGCAATACCGCGTTGGTGCTGACCCCCGCCGCCAACAGCTCCTCGCCGCGGTACTTCGCGTCCAGGCCTTGGTCGATGTATTTTTCCCACGCCCGCTCGGGCGAGACGGCGGCGGGGTAGACCACGGCGGCAGGGGCTTCGCGCTGCCAGCCGTGTGCCACCAGGAAGTTGGCCACGCTGCCGATCGCATCGGCCGCCGAATTGCGCAAGTCCACCTTGCCGTCGCCGTCGAAGTCCACCCCCAGCTTGTAGATATTGCCCGGCATGAATTGCGGCATGCCGACCGCGCCGGCGTAGGAGCCGGTCAAGGTCAGCGGGTCGAGCCCGGTCTGGCGCGCCGAGACGATGGTCGCTTCCAGCTCGCTGCGGAAAAATGCCATGCGCGACTCGCGGTTTGGCGCCAGCGGGTAGGCGAAGGCCAGCGTGGCCAGCACGTCGAGCACGCGGAACTTGCCCATGTCGCGGCCATAGATGGTTTCCACGCCGATGATGCCGACGATGATGTCGGCCGGCACGCCATACAGCGCTTCGGCGCGCGCCAGCGTGTCGCGGTTGGCGTTCCAGAATGCCACGCCGGCATTGATGCGGATCGGTTCGATGAAGCGGCTGCTGTAGGCTTGCCAATTTTTCGGCTTGCCCGGCGGCGCCGGCTTCACCAGCTGCACCGCCGCATCGATGTAGCGCAATTCGAGGAACAGCTTTTCCAGCTCGGCGACGGGTACGCCATGCTTCTGCTCCATATCGCCCATGAATTGCTGCACGTCCTGCCATTGGCCGAAGTTGACGAACTCGCCGGCGTAATCGATGGCGGGTTTTTTCGGTTTGGCCTTCTTGGCGGGTTTCTTGACGGCTTTCTTGGCCG
This sequence comes from uncultured Oxalobacteraceae bacterium, assembly GCA_965650885.1. GTDB lineage: Bacteria > Pseudomonadota > Gammaproteobacteria > Burkholderiales > Burkholderiaceae_D > Rugamonas. Next base: position 14,005 of record CBFGQI010000061.1, on the reverse strand, counting down.
GCTTGCGCGGCGCGGCGTCGGCGGCCGGCGGCGCAGCCAGGCCAAGGCAGGCCAGGGCCAGCAGAGCGGTGGGGAGTTTGTTCAGGAATGTCATCGGGATTGCTTCAGCAAACTGTTCAGCCGTGCGACCGGCCCGTTGTCTCGTTGCGCCGACGGTGCGCCGTATTTGAGCGCGCCGTACAGCTCCAGGAATTCTGTCATGGCAGTTATTTTCTCGCGTGGCAGCTTCAATTGCCGCACGCGTCGCGATAGGCTCAGCGGCCCCTCGTCGGGCGCCCGCTGCACGCCATGCCGCGCCAGCTGGCGGCAAAAGGCGGCGAAGGCGGCATCGAGCGGGTCGCGCGCGCGCGCGGCGCGGCGGTAGCTTGCCAGCCACACCAGCCCGGTGCACAGGGCCAGCGCGGCGAGCATGCGCCAGTTGCCGAAGGCGGCGGCCAGTTCCCTAAGGAAATTTTTCTGCCTGTTTGGATTGTAATCGAGGATCCATTGATTCCAAGCATTATTCATCGCACTGAGGCCAAAACGCAGCTGTGCCAGCCACGACGATTGGTCGCGCGCCAGATTGGCCAAGCCTTCCAGGCCGAACGGCGCGGCGCGCGGCAGGGTTTGCGCCAGGCTGGTGCGGATGCGTTCCGGCGCCACGGCGGCGGTCGGGTCGACCCGGGTCCAGCCGCGTCCGGCGCCCAGCCAGACTTCGCTCCAGGCGTGGGCGTCGGACTGGCGTACCGTGTAATAGCCATCCACCGGATTCAGTTCGCCGCCCTGGTAACCGTTGACGACGCGGGCCGGCAGCCCGGCCGCGCGCATCAGGTAGACAAAGGCGCCCGAATAGTGCTCGCAAAAACCCTGGCGCGAATCGAACAGGAATTCGTCGACCGCATCGCGTCCCAGGCGGCCGGGTTCCAGCGTGTATTCGAAGCCGCGCCGGAAGTTGTCCAGGACGGCGGCAATGGCCGCTTCGTCGCCGCGCTCGGCGCGTATGGCCTGGATTTGCGCTGCATAGCGCAAGGTGCGCGGGTTGAAGCCCTGCGGCAGCTGCAGCCAGCGTTCCAGCGCGGCCGGCGGCAAGCCGGCTTGGGCGGCATGGACCGGGTGCGCCACGCCGGCGTAGCGCAGGCGTTTGTCGTTACTGGCGCGCACCAGCTGCTCCAATTCGGTGGTGTAGGACACCAAACCACCTTCCGCCTGGAACAGCGGTTCGCTCAGCTCCAGCATGAACAGGAATTGCCGCTTGCCCGGCTCCAGCGTCACCTCGTAGCCATAGGATGGGCCGCGCCATTCGAGCTGTTGGCGCAGGCGCGGCAGGCTGGGCTGGAATAGCTCCTTGCCGATGCGGCGCCAAGTGCGGCCATCGTAGTGGCTCAAGACCGGGCCGCGCCAGTACAGCTGTTGCTGCGGCGGTGCGGCGGCGCTGAACTTGACACGGAAGGCCACTTCTTCCGACAGCGCCAGGCTGGTCATCGAGCCGGGCGACATGGTGTCGGACATGCCGCTCTTGCCGCTGCTGGCATCGCCCGGCAAGCCCCACAGCGGGCCCTGGATGCGGGGGAAGCCGATGAACAGCAGGATGCCCAAGGGCGCTGCCACCAGGAATACGCGGGCGGCCATTTTCAGGCGCGTTGCCAACGGGGGGACGGCGCCGGTGAACTGGAAGGTGATTTGCGCCGCCAGCAGCACGATGATGGTGGCCGCCATCACCAGGGCGGTGGCGATCGACTGCGAGTAAAAGAAATTCGTCAGCAGCAGGAAGAAGCACAGGAAGATCACCACGAACAGGTCGCGCCGCGCGTGCATTTCCAGCAGCTTGAAGGTGAGCAGCAAGGCCAGCATGGTGACGCCGGCTTCGCGCCCCAGCAGGGTACGGAAACTCAGGTACACCCCGCCCATCGCCAGCAGCGATACCGGCAACAGCAGCCATAAGGGCGGCAGCCGGCTGCCGCGCAGCGTGATGGCGGCGCGCCAGAGCAAGGTCAGGCACACGGTGCCGGTGGTCCAGGCGGGCAGGTGGCCGAAGTGCGGCGCCAGCACCAGCACGGCCCCCAGCAACAGCAGCAGGGTGTCCGACTTGTCGCGCGTGAGCGGCCCGCCCAGCTTGGCCAGGCCGCCCATCATGGCCCCTCCTTGCCGTACAGGGCCAGCGCGCGCAGGCATTCGGCGCAATGCGCTTCGCCCAGGCCCTGCGCGATATGGCGCGCGCCGACGCTCAGGGCATAGGGCAAGGCGCGCCGTTCGGCTTCCAGCACCCAGGCGGCCAGGCGCGATAACTTGACTTCGATATCGAGCAGCGGCGGCAGCGCATCGAGCGCCAGCAGCAGGTCGGACACCGCGCCGCCTTCGAAATGCTTGCTGACCAGGCTGCCGCCTTCGTCAGGATGCAGGCGCGCGATCTGGCGCCAGGCCAGATGGCGCATGGGGTCGCCCGGCTGGTAGTTGCGGATGCCGGCAAAATTGTCCAGGCCCACGGTGCCATGACCGTCCTCGCGCGCGGCGCCGCTGGTGGGCAGCGCCGGCGGCGCCACTTCCGGCTGCGGATAGGCCAGCACGCGCAAATCCGGCTGCCAATAGGACCAGGCACCGAACAAGCCTAGCGGGAAGCGCGTGAACAGGCGCACGCGCGGCGCCGCCAGCCAGCCGCGCTCCTTGCTGGGGCGCGACAGCACGATGGATGCGCTGCCGCCGGCCGCCACGTCGACCGCCTGGCGCGGCGGGCCTTCATCCTGGAAACCGAGCCAGATGGCGTAGCGGTCGCGCGGCGTGGGATTGCGCACCAGCAGTTCGAATTGCGCCTCGTCGCCGGCAAACACGGGCTGGGCGCGGCCGGGGGCCAACTGCAGCAAGGCCAGGTTCCTGGCCGTCCAATACATGTCGACGATGGCGCAGGAGCCGGTGAAAAAAGTCAGCACGAAGCCCAGGCCAAGGTTGTAATTGACCGAGCCGATCAGCATGATCAGCAGCAGGCCGACGAATGCCATGCCGGGCCGCGTGGGCAGGATGAACACGCGCCGCATCACCAGCCGCACTTCGCCCGGTTCCTTGTCCTTCAGCTGGAACAGCCAGCGGTCGAGCATCCTGCGCGCCGGGGCAAGCATGGGCTTATACCGGAACGGATTTCTGCAGTTGCAGCACCAGGTCGCGGCTGGCCAGGGCGGTGCCGTGGGACGATTTGAGCGGACGCAGGCGGTGCGCGCAGACCGGCACCAGCACCGCTTGCACGTCTTCCGGCATCACGTGGTCGCGCCCCTCCAGCGCGGCCCAGGCGCGCGCCGCCTGCAGCAGGGCCAGCGCGGCGCGCGGGCTCAAGCCTTCGGCAAAGAAGCCGTTCTGGCGCGACGCTTGCGCCAGCGCCTGCACATAATCGATCAGGGCCGGCGCGGCGTGGATCTGGCGCAGCGCCTGCTGCGCCGCCGCCAGTTCGCCCGGCGTCATGGCCGGGGCCAGGTGTTTCAGCATCTGGCGCCGGTCTTCGCCCATCAGCAGCGCGCGCTCGGCGGCCGCGTCGGGATAGCCGAGCGAAATGCACATCAGGAAACGGTCGAGCTGCGATTCGGGCAGCGGGAAGGTGCCCACCTGGTGGGTCGGGTTTTGCGTGGCGATCACGAAGAACGGTTCGGGCAGCGGCCGCGTCACGCCGTCGGCCGACACCTGGCGCTCTTCCATCGCTTCCAGCAAGCCGGACTGGGTCTTGGGCGTGGCGCGGTTGATTTCGTCGGCCAGCAGCACTTGCGTGAAGATCGGGCCGGGATGGAAGCTGAAGGCATTCAGCTCGCGTTCGTAGATCGAGACCCCGGCCACGTCGGCCGGCAGCAGGTCGCTGGTGAACTGGATGCGGTTGAACTGCAGGCCCAGCGACAGTGCCAGCGCATGCGACAGCGTGGTCTTGCCGACGCCGGGCACGTCTTCCAGCAACAGGTGGCCGCCGGCCAGCAGGCAAACCAGGGACTGGCGCACCTGCAAGTCCTTGCCGACGATGACCTGGCCGACCTGGCGCGCTACGGCGTGCAATTTGGTATACATGGTTTTGGTACGTGGTTGGGTGGACCTGCCGCCGCGTGGTAGATTACACGCATTCTATGCGAGAACGCGATTCATGAGCACAGCTATTTACAGCCATCCAGACTGCCAGCGCCACGAGATGGGCGGCTGGCATCCCGAATGCCCGGCCCGCCTGCAAGCCATTGCCGACCAGTTGATCAATGCCCACATCGACGACTTGCTCGAGCACCGGGACGCGCCGCTGGCCGCGCTGTCTGCGATCGCGCGCAACCACAGCGCCAATGCCATTGCCATCGTGCGCGACAACCTGCCCGGGCCCGGCGCCTACTATCCGATCGATGGCGACACCTCGCTCAACCAGCATAGCTGGCAAGCCGCCTTGCGCGCCGCCGGCGCCGCGGTGGCCGCCACCGATGCCGTGATCGATGGTGAAATCGACAATGCCTTCTGCGCGGTGCGCCCGCCGGGCCACCATGCGCGCCCTGGCGAACCGATGGGCTTTTGCCTGTTCAACAATGTCGCCATCGCGGTCAGGCATGCGCTCGACGTGCGCGGCCTGGAGCGCGTGGCGGTGGTCGATTTCGACGTCCACCATGGCAATGGCACCGAGGAAGCGCTGCTCAACGAACCGCGCGCGCTGATGGTCAGCTTCTTCCAGCATCCGTTCTACCCGTATTGCGAAGTGCTGCCGGAAACGCCGAACCGCGTCAACGTGCCGGTGCCGGCCGGCTCCAAGGGCGATGTGGTGCGTGCGCTGGTGCAGGAAAAATGGCTGCCCGCGCTGCACGCCTTCAAGCCGCAAATGATCTTCATTTCCGCCGGCTTCGATGCCCACCGCGAGGACGACCTGGGCGGCATGGGGCTGGTGGAAGCCGACTATGCCTGGATGACGGAACAGATCATGGCGGTGGCGCGCCAGCATGGCGGCGGGCGCATCGTCAGTTGCCTGGAGGGCGGCTACAACCTGTCCGCGCTGGGCCGCAGCGTGGTGGCCCACGTCAAGGCGCTGGCGGAAATCTGACATGCTTTCCTTGCTGCTTGCGCTGGCCGGTGCCAGCGCCTTCCCCTATGAATCGCTGGCGACCAAAGCCAGCTGCACCATTCCCGAATGGCCGCGCGCAGCCTTGCGCTACGAGCTCGAAGGCACGACGGCGCTGCGCTTCCAGATCGGCGTGGACGGCGCCGTGCGCAACGCCGGCGTGAAGCAGGGCAGCGGTTGGGCCATCCTGGACCAGGCCGCGCTGGCCGGCCTGGCGCGCTGCCGCTTCAAGCCCGACCTGCCGGCGGCGCGCGATGGCGCCGAGTACATGATCCAGTACGCCTGGCGGCTGGAGGGGCCGGCGCCGCTGCGGCCCATGCTGCTGCCCGGCAGTTGCGCCCGCTCGCAGCGCTTCCTGCGCTACGATAACTTCGACCAACGGCGCGACGGCCGCGCCGCCATCAAGCTGCGCTTCCTGGTCGGCCCGGACGGCAGCGCCCAGGGCGTCGAGGACGAGCCGGGGCAATTCGGCCCGCACGTGGTACGCGACGCCGTGGATTGGCTGGAAACTTGCCGTTTCGGCATCCCGCCCAAGGCCCGCGGCGGGCGCACCGACACCTCGTTCGGCTGGGTGGTGTTGAGGTAAAATGGCGGATTGTTCATTCGATTCGTAAGGCAAGAGCATGTCTATCCAATGGTTCCCCGGGCATATGAACGCCGCCAAGAAAAAGGCGGCGGAGCAGATGGCCGACGTCGATGTCGTCATCGAAGTGGTCGACGCGCGCCTGCCTGCGGCCAGCTGCAACCCCCTGGTGGAGGAATTGCGCAAGTTCCGCCAGCGCCCTTGCCTGAAGATCCTGAACAAGATCGACCTGGCCGATCCGGATGCCACCGCGGCGTGGGTGCGCCACTTCGAGCAGGACAAGACCGTCACCGCCTACGCCATGACGACCAAGAAGCCGGGCGACGTGGCCAAGGTGATCGCCAAGGCGCGCAAGCTGGCGCCGCACCGCAACGAGCCGACCAAGCCGCTGCGCATGATGATCATGGGGATTCCCAACGTCGGCAAGTCGACCCTGATGAATGCGCTGCTCAAGCGCCGCGTGGCCAAGGTGGGCGACGAGCCGGCCGTGACCAAGCAGCAGCAGAAGATTTACCTCGATATGGAAACGGTGCTGATCGATACGCCGGGCTTGCTGTGGCCGAAGATCGAGATGCCGTCCGACGGCATGGCGCTGGCGGCGTCGCACGCGATCGGGGCCAATGCGCTGATCGAGGAGGAAGTGGCGGTGTGGCTGGCGCAGGAATTGCTGAAGCGTTATCCGGAATTGCTGAAGGCGCGCTATAAGTGCGACGTGGCGGGGATGGATGGCGTGGCTGTAATCGAGCGCGTGGCGCAGCTGCGCAGCTACCGGCTGCGCGGCGGGGACTGGGATTTCGAGAAGGCGTCGCATATGCTGCTGCAGGATTACCGCAGCGGCGCGCTGGGCAGGATTTCGCTGGAAACCCCGGAATCGCGCGCGCAGGCGCTGGCCGAGCATGCGGAATCTGAGCGCGTCAAGGCTGAAGAGGCGGCGCGCAAGGCGGCCGAGAAGGAAGCCGAGCGGATGAAGGGGAAGCGGGGGAGTTGAAAACCGGTAAACCGGGGTCAGACCCGCAGGGTCAGACCCCGTCACGCGGCGGCCGCAGGCCAGGGGTCTGACCCTGCGGGTCTGACCCCGGTGTACCGGTTTCAGGCCAGCTTGAAGCTCGACACCGCCAGCGCCCCCATGAACCGGTCCTCGTGATACACCACCTCTGCGGCCGCATCCTCCGCCGCGCCCACGGCGACCATCAACGGCAGCAAATGCTCCTCGCGCGGATGCGCCATGCGCGCCGCCGGCGCCCGTTCCCACTCCAGCAGGCGCGCCGTGCGCTCCGCCGGTTCGGCCGCCATGGTCTCGCGCAGCCAGCCATCGAACAGCCGTGAAGCCTCCGCCCCCGCCGCATTGAAGGCGCGCAGGTTATGGAAACTCAAGCCGCTACCAACGATCAGCACCCCCTCATCGCGCAAGGGCCGCAGCAGGCGGCCGATGGCCATATGCTCGGCAGGGTCGAGCCCATGCCGCAGCGACAGCTGCACGATCGGCACATCGGCTTCGGGGAAAGCGGGGTACATGCAGCTGAACGTGCCATGGTCAAAGCCACGCTCCGGATCAAGCCGCGCCCGTCCGCCAAGCAGCTCCACCACGCGCGCCGCCAGTGCCGGCGAACCCGGCGCCGGATACTGGATCTGGTAGGTATGCGGCGGAAAGCCGCCATAGTCGTAAATCATCGGCGGCCGTGCCGACGCCGAAACAAGGAAGTCGCGCCCCTCCCAATGGGCAGTAACGACCAGGATGGCTTGCGGCCTGCCGCCGGCCTGGCGCGGCAGGTCGCGCAGCGATGCGTCCAGCTGGTCGTAGGCATTGCCGAAATGCTCGCGCATCCACGGCCAGGGGCCGCCGCCATGGGACAGGAAGAAGGTGGGCAAGGTAGTCATGCCCACCAATATACTCCCCTCAGCGGTTTGTTGCAGACACCGTCATCAGCGCAAACAGGCGCGCCGCGCGCATCCATGCGACCGCCAGCACGACCAGTTGGGCCAGCACGAAGGCCGCCGCCAGCAGCAAGGCATTGCTGCCCTGTACCTGCAGGCGCGCCACGGCCAGCAAGGCCGCCAGCAGCAGCCCGCCCACCGTCAGCACCGCATACGCGCCGAACATTGCGCCCGGGCGGCGCAGCAGCAGTTTCACGCCCCGCCACCATGCCTTGACGGCGGAGGTGCGGCGGCGGTCGATCGCCAACTGGGCGCGGCCCGCGTCCAGTGTCAGGTTGGCCAGCAGGATCAGGAAGGCGGTGGCGATATCGGCTGCCAGCGTCCAGCGCGCGGCATCGGCCGCCAGCGTGGCGCCCTGCGCGAAATCCTCCGCCGCTTCGGCCAGCGCCCCGCCCACGGCCAGGGCCACGCCCAGCGGCACGACGGACCACAGCAGCATGCGGAACATGCGCGGGTATTCCGCCACCCCGCCGGCAAACAGTTCGCGCAGGCGTGCCGTTTCATGCGCGCGGCCGGCGGTGGTGACGACGCCGGTCAGGAACGGCGACAGCAGCACGGCCAGCACGATGGCGGACAGGCCGCCGGCCTGCAGCGCCACGCCGTTGCGTCGCAACTCGTCCAACACGTCGGTGATGGCCACCACGTCCAGCGCGCGCGCCAGTTCGGGCGCGCGCACCGAGTGGTCGAGCACACCGGACAGCGCATGCCAGAAGGGCAGGGCCAGCAGCAGGGTTGGCAGCAGCACGGCGCCCAGCCACACCAGCAACAGCCGCCATTGCAGGGCGGCGCGCGCCGCGTGTTTCAGGTTGGTATTCAGCTTCATAGGGTGGCAATCAAGGCGGTCAGGGATTGGGCAATGGCGGCGAGATCGAAGGTCCAGCGGCGCGCGGCGCTGCCGTCGGCTTCCAGCGTGCGGCTGTCATCGAGCTTGTTCGCGTCGAGCAGGTGTTTGCCTTCGGGGTCGATGCGGGCCGATACCGCCCTGGCCGGTTTGGTCCATTCGAAGCTTTGCCAACGCTGCGCGCCGCTCCATTGCACGGTTTCCCTGCTGCCGTCGGCGAATTCCACCACCAGCACTTGCGGTACGTCGGCGCCGCGGCGGCGCACGGTGACCTTGGTCAGGTAAGGGAAGGGCCCGGTGCCGGGCTTGGCGTCGGGATGGGCCTTTTCCCATTGCTCGCGCTGCTTCTCCGCCTGCTCGTCGGCCTGCGTCTCGGTCAGTTCCACGCGCTTGCCGTTCACCATGCGCACGCCGGGTTGGGGCAGCAGCTCTTCGCTGACGAATTTGGCGACGCGGTCGTCCACTTTCGATATGCTGTAGACCTGTTGGGCGAACACGGTTTCCACCAGCTTGCGCTGGCCGCTGACTTCGGCCAGCGTTTCGCGCAGGTCGGCCACGCTCGGATGGCGGAACTTCCAGCGGCGGTAGTATTCCTTGAAACAGCGTTCCAGGGTGTCCTTGCCCAACTGGGCTTCCAGGTCGTGCATGGCCACCGCGGTGCGCGTATAGACCGGGCCTACCCCCTGCAAGCGGTGGTAGGCGTTCTGCCCGATCGGGTCGACCGGTTCTTCGCGCGGCGTGGTCAAGCGCTCGAATTGCGCCATATCGACGCGCGGGGCAAAGCCCAGGCTGCGCGTCAGGGCGGTCGCGGCATAGTAGGTGCGGCCGGTATCGCGCAGCATGCGGTCGTTCCAGAACTGGTTCAAGCCTTCGTCCAGCATCGGCTCTTCGAACTCGTTGCTGGCCAGGATGCCGTAGAAATAGCCGTGGCCGACTTCGTGGATGGTGACCAAGTCCAGGCCCTGCGCGCCGAGGGTGCCGGGTGTAACGTCATCGTAGTGGTCGGCCGTGATGAAGGTCGGGTATTCCATGCCGCCCGCCTCGCCGGCATTGAAGGGCGGGATCACGATGGTGAGCGTCCTGTACGGGTACGGGCCCAGGGTGCGCGAGAAGTAGTCCAGCGAATCCTTCGCGCTTTGCAGCGCCGGCGCGGCATGCGATGCGTATTCGGGCGGGAACAGCACGCTGATCTTCACTGGCGGCCCGCCGCTGCCTTGCCAGGTGGCGGTAAGTGGCTTGGCGCTGCGGCTGTCGGCCGTCCAGGCGAAATCGTGCACGTCGCCCTGCATGAAGTGGTAGGTCAGTTTGCCGTCCTTCTCGACCGGCTCGCCTTGCTGTTCGCCGGTGGCGCCGACGGTGTAAGCCTTGGGCACCGTGAGCTTGACGTCGTAGCTGCCGAAATCGGCGTAGTACTCCGATTCGGCATGGTATTCGTGCGCATTCCAGCGCACCGTCGTCGCGCCGCGTTCGCCCGGCAATTCCAGCACGCCGATCTTGGGGAACCATTGCGCCACCAGGTGGAAGGTGCCGAAGTAGCCCGAGCGCGCGACCACGCGCGGCAGCTGGTCGAAGAAGCGGATGTCCAGCGTGGTGCTGGCGCCGGGCGCCACCGGCTGCGGCAAGTCCATGCGCACCACGGTCTGGTCGGTGGCCGGGCCGCCGTCGGGATGCACGAACTGCCATGGCACGTCCGCGCCGCCTTGCTGCACGCTGCGCAGCTCCATGTAGCCCCATTCGCCATCCTTGGTATCGACGCCGGAGCGGAAACCGCCGCCGCGCTTGCGCTGTTCGGTGAAGAAGGTGCTGTCGGCATTCTGGAAAGCGTTCAGGTACAGGTGCACGTACACGCTGCGCACGGTTTCGGCGCTGCGGTTGCGCCAGGTCAGGCGCTGGCGGCCATCGATGGTGTGCTTGACCGGGTCCAGGCTGGCTTCGATCCGGTAGTCGACCACGCGGTCGGACAAGGTGGCTTCCTGGCCGCTGCGGATGCCGCCCCAGGCGCCGGCGGCGCTGGGTTCGGTGACCGCGGCAGCCCTGGCCGGCGCCAGGGGAATCCCGTCGCTGGCGGCGGCGGGCGCCGTGGCGGGACTGCCGCCTTGCGCCAGCAGCGTGGCCTGGACCGCGGCACCGCCCAGCAGGGCGGCCGCGGCCAAAAGTTGTGCGATGCCCATACGTCTCCATTAAATAATTTGCAACGCGAAAATATAGCCTGACTGTCGGTAGATTGCCAAACTTTCATGGCATCTTTGAGCAGCGTATAATGTGCGCGCCTTGGTGCCCGCGCCCTGTTCATGGGCGCAGTTAAACGGGAAACGCAATGTGCTGCCCCCGCAACGGTACGCAAGCGCCGTCATGTCGACGGCAGGCCGCGCCAGAAACCACTATGCCCGCATAGGAAGGTGGCCCGGTCAGTCTTGCCAGCCCGGATACCGGCCAGGGAGGTGGGAGCGCGCCCGTGCAGGGCGCGTCTCCTGTGGATTCCGGCTGCGGGGAGGCAGGCGGAAAATTCTCATTCAAAAAGCCATGACCTTCTTCACTCCACGCTGCGCGCTCGCCGCAGCCGTCGCCGTGTGCTTCGCCGCGCCGGCATTCGCCCAATCGACCGTCGTCATCACCGGTTCCCGCTTCGCCAGCGATCCGTCGCTGCTGCCGATCGGCGCCACCACCATCACCGCGGCCGACATCCGCCGCGCCGGCGTGTCCGACGTCAGCCAGGCGATCCGCAAGATCGGCGGCGTGTACGGCCGCCAGAGCCTGACCGGCAGCCCCGACTTCGGCCTCGACTTGCGCGGCTTCGGCACCAACAGCGACCAGAACGTGGTGATCATGCTGGACGGCGTGCGCCTGAACGAGAACGAGTTGTCCAGCGCCACCCTGTCCACCATCCCGATCGACCTGGTGGAGCGCATCGACATCCTGCGCGGCGGCGCCAGCGTGCTGTATGGCGAAGGCGCCACCGGCGGCGTGATCCAGATTATGACCAAACGCGCGCAAGCGGGCGCCCGCAGCGGCAACGTCTTTACCGAACTGGGCCGGTTCAGCAGCGGCGAGGTGCGCGCCAGCGTGGCGCAAGGCTTCGACGGTTTCGCCATCGACGCCTCGGCCGGCCACCAGCGCACCGACAACTACCGCGACAACAACGACTTCAGGCAGTCGCGCTTCAACGGCGGCCTGCAGTTCAACGGCGCTTTCGGCCGCCTGTCGCTGCGCGCCGACATCGCGCGCCAGGACCAGCGCTTCGCCGGCAGCCTGACGGAAGCCATGTTCAGGGCCGACCCGCGCCAGACCAAGACCCCGGACGATTTCGGCGCGATGGATAGCGACCGCTACACCGCGGCTTGGGAGCACAAGGTTGGCGCCTTCGACCTGGCCGCCGAGCTGTCGCACCGCGAGAAGGAAGCGCAAGCGACCTATGTCAGCGCCTTCGGCGTTTCGAAGTCCGCCTACGACACCGAACAGACCCAGTTCTCGCCGCGTGTGCGCCACCTGGGCCAATACGCCGGCCTGCTGAACGAACTGGTGGCGGGCTTCGACTTCGGCCGCTGGAACCGCGTCACGACCAGCGATTTCTCCGCCGCCGACGCCACCCAGCGCAGCAAGGCCTTCTACCTGCGCGATGAAATGAAGTTCGCCGGCCCGCAGCAATTGCGCCTGGCCGCCGGCGTGCGCCGCGAGCTGTTCGACAAGGATTCGGTCGACCCGGCGCCGTTCACCAGCGCCACCTACAGCATCAAGCAGGCGCACAATGCCTGGGACGTGCAGGGCAGCATGCTCGCCGCGCCGGGCCTGACCGCCTGGGCCAAGGCCGGCCAGAGCTACCGTGTCGCCAATTCGGACGAAAACGGCTTCACCCCGCAGGCCAACCAGCCGCTGCAAACCCAGACGTCGCACGACGCCGAGATCGGCCTGGGCTACGCGCAGGGCGCCGCCAAGGTGGATGTGCGCGTCTTCCGCCACAACCTGGACAACGAGATCTACTACGACCCGACCGCCGGCATGTTCGGCGCCAACACCAACCTCGACCCGACCCAGCGCAAGGGCTTCGAGCTGGACGGCAGTTACCGCCTGGCGCCGGCCTGGCAGGTATCGGGCCACTACCAGCAGGTCGATGCCGAGTTCCGTTCCGGCCGCAATGCCGGCCGCGAACTGGCCCTGGTGCCCAAGCATATCGCCACCGTGCGCCTGGCCTGGCTGCCGTCCGACGGCCAGAGTGCCGACATCGGCGTGCAGCGCGTCGGCGCGCAACGCTACGGCAGCGATTTCGACAACAGCTGCAGCACCCGCATGCCGGCCTACACCGTGGTCGACGGCCGCTATGCGCGCAAGTTCGGGCAGTGGGAGCTGGCCCTGACGGCGCTCAACCTGTTCGACAAGCAATACTACAGCCAAGCCTTCAGCTGCCGCTCCGGCATCTACCCGGACAACGGCCGCCAACTGAAAGTATCGGCGCGCTACGACTTTTAAGGTCGCCAAGCGCTTAAACGACGCTTAAATCAGCCCTGCGGGCGGCGAAATCGCCCGCAGGGCTGATCACGGCGCGCAAAAAATGGTAATCTCGCGGCGTTTACCATTTCACTGTAAGGACCACCATGCGTTTGCTGCGACTGCTGCTTGCTTCTGCCGCCCTGATGTTCACCGCTGCCGGTGCCTATGCTGCCGAGCCGAAAGAAGGCGTGGACTGGAAAGCCCTCGACACCCCGGTACGCAGCGAAGCCCCGGGCAAGAAGGTCGAAGTCGTCGAATTCTTCATGTACACCTGCCCGCACTGCAATGCGCTCGAGCCGCGCATCTCGGCCTGGGTCAAGCAGAATGCCGACAAGATCCATTTCCGCCGCATCCACTTCGCCCGCAATGAAAAAGACCCGCTGGCGCGCGCCTACGTGACGCTGGAAGCCATGGGCACGCCCGACATCGCCAGCCAGAAGCTGTTCAATGCCATCCACGTCGAGCGCAAGCGCCTGATGCGCGAGGAAGACGTGACGGCCGTGGTGGTGAGCGCCGGCGTGGACAAGGCCAAGTATGAAAGCGTCTACAAATCCTTTGGCGTCGAGTCTAAAATGAAGCGCATGAACACCCTGGTCGGGCAATACAAGGTGGACAGCGCCCCGACCCTGGTGATTGATGGCCGCTACGTGACCTCGCCATCGATGGCCGGCCGTCCTGGCCAGCCGGAAAGCCAGTCCCATGCAGCTGCGCTGGCGGTGGCGGACTACCTGGTGGCCAAAGCTGCTGCGACCAAGAAATAACGATGGAAGACAAACAAGAAGGCGTGATGCGCGCGTTCCGGGAGTCGGCCCCAGACGAGGCCGGCCTGGTGCAGCGCACCTGGGTCAACCACCTGGCCTGGACCCTGGTAGCGGTCATGGCCGGGCTGGTGTTCTGGCTGGTGCTGGCCGTGGTCAATGCGGAGAATCAGCGCAACGCCTTGGCCAGCAAGCAATGCCGCGACCAGGTTTTCAAGGAGGAGATCGACCGCACCTGCATGCTGACCGTCAAGTCACGCGAGCATTGGTGGCAGCACCTGGTGTATGCGATGAAGCACACCACCCCTCAAAAATAAAAGACGGGGTCAGCTCTGGCAAGCGGACAAAAGGCGCACAGTCGTGCGCCTTTT
>CBFGQI010000060.1:0-28898 GCA_965650885.1 uncultured Oxalobacteraceae bacterium | reverse complement strand
TTCGACACCGCCTTCCGCCTGTACCGCCATTTCGCCGACCGCATCATGGTGGGCTTCGGCATCGGCACGTGGCTGACCAACGATGTCGGCATCAAGCCGCTGAATATCGTGATGAAGCTGATCCGCCTGAACGGGCAATCGGTGGCCAAGCTGTCCGATTCACCCGGCAAGACGCTGTGCAAGGATGAGACGTTCCTGGCCTACCTGCGCCAGGTATTCGGGCATCACGCTTCCTGAGCGCCGAAACGGGACATGATACGGTCGGCCTGCTCGCGCTGGGCGTCGTCGTCCACGTCCACCGACAGCAGGGCGGCCGGGCGGTCGGGCTTGTCGGTGTTGTCGACGTCGTCCGGCGTCAGCGAATCCATGATGTTCTGCACGGCGGAGGCGGTGGTGGTCATGGGCCGCGCTTCGTGCAGGTTGAGCTGGACGGCCGAGTTGGTGAAGCCTTCGGCCAGCAGGGCGCTGCGCGCGCCTTCGGCGTCCGCGATCTGGCGGAAATTGCGGTAAATGGTGCTGGGCATGATGGATCTCCTGTATTGGGCGATTGTCGCGTAAGGCGCGGCTTGGCGGCGCGCGCTTACTTCGCCTTGCGCGATGACCAGTGCAGGTGCACGATCAGCCAGCCATCGCCTTGCTGCTCGAGCACGGCGGTTTCCAGCCCGAACAGATGGACTTCGGCATTCTTGTAGCGGCCGGTGGTTTCCGTTTCGCGCATGACGATGGCGGTGGCGCCTTCGCGCTTTTCCTCATGGCGCAGCAGGCGCGAACGCGTGGCGCGCAGGAAGTCCATATCGCTGTCGAGGTGATGCGCGGCGTACTCGTCGCGGCTGCGCTCGACGAAGCCGGACTCGAAGATCTGCACCTTGGGACTGAGCAGGGCCAGGGCCGCATCCCGCTTGCCCTCTGCCAGTGCGCGCTGGAAGGCATCCATGGTTTCCGCCGGCGTGGCGGCCAGGGCGGGCAGGCTGGCGGCGGCCAGCAGCAGGCAGGCGAGGAAGCGCATCAGAAGCCGGTGAGCGCGTTGGACGTGTGCTCGACGCGCGGCGGCTTGGCGAAATACTGGCCGACCAGGCCGCGCCAGGCCAGGAAGTCTTCGCTGCCGCGGAAATCGACGGTATGGTTTTCCAGGGTTTCCCAGGCGATCACCAGCAAGTAGGTATTGGCGCGCTCGATCACGCGCTCCAGGCGCATGGACTGGCAGCCCTTGGCGCGCTGGAACAGCGGCACAGCCTTTTGCACTGCCGCTTCGAACGCGCCACCCTGGCCATCCGCCACCTCAATTTCCGCCAGCTCGTAAATCATCGGGACATTCCTTTCGCAAGATAATGCCCCGATTGTGCCTCAGATCGGTCAGAAGCGGTAGCGTGCCGTGACGCGGGCATTGCGCGGCGCGCCAGGCATGTTGAGCAGCTTGCTCGAGCCGTGGCCGGAAACGAAGTATTCGCGGTCGAACAGGTTGTTCACGTTCAGCTGCACATCGAACGAGGCGGTGCGGTAAGCCACCATGGCATCGACCACGGTATAGCCGGGCAGGGTGGTGGTATTGCCCGGATTGGCGAAGCGGTCGCCCTGGTAGTTCAAGCCCGCGCCGGCAAACCAGCCGCTGCCCAGTGCCTTGTTCAGCCACAGGTTGGCGCTGCGTTTCGGCGTCAGCGTAGGCTGCTTGCCCTGTACCTGCTGGCCGTCGTCGCGCGCGACGGACTTGATGATCTCCGCATCCAGCAGTGCCAGGCCGGATACCACCTGCCAACCCTGGCCAACGTCGCCGCTGAAGGTCAGCTCCAGGCCGTCGGTACGCTGGGTGCCGACCGGTACTACGGTGTTGGTGACCGGGTCGGTGGCCTTGATGCCGGTACGCTGCAGGCGGAACAGCGAGGCGCTAACCGTTGCCTGGCCGCCGAACAGGTCGAGCTTGGCGCCCACCTCCTTGTTGGTGGTTTCTTCCGGATCGATGGCGGCATTGCTGGCTGCCAGCGCAAAGGTTTCACCCGATGGCTGGAAGGACTTGCTGAACGAGGCGTAGTAGGAAGCGCTGCCGCTTGGCTGGTACACCAGGCCGGCGCGCGGGCTCCAGGCGCGGTCGGTGCGGTCCAGGTTCTTCTGGCCCACGCGGCGCTCGCGCGTCTCCTGGCTGAAATCGTCGTAGCGTACGCCGGCCAGCATCTTCCACTGCGGCGTCAGCGTGGCCAGGTCTTGCACGTACACGCTCTTGTTCTTCATGATGCCCAGGTTGTCGGTGCCGGGCGCCACACCGGCGTCCAGCTTCAGCACCGGCAGTACCGGGTTGAACAGGCTGACGGTTGCCACATTGGTTTTCGAGCGGTTGACCTGGTCCTTGTCCTGCTTGCCGAATTCCACGCCGTACAGGATCTGGTGCTGCATGCCGAAGAATTCGGCGCGCTGGGTCAACTCGGTCTGGTTGAAGTAGCCGTCTTCTTCGCGGCGCACATTGCCGTGTGTGAGGGACGCGGTTTGCGCGGTTTCATTGACGCTGCCGACCAGGGTGTTGTTGCGGTTCAGCGAGTAGTCGTAGCGGCGGAAGGCGTTGCGCAGCGACCAGTTGGCGTTGATGCGGTGGTCCAGCGCCACGGCCAGCGCCTTCACGCGGGCCTGGCTGAAGTCCACGTCGCGCGCATTGGCGGCGCCGAAGTAGGTGCCCGGTGCCACGTCGACCGGCAAGCCCTTGTAGGAAGGGACGCCAAAATCGGTTACGCGGCGGTCGGACAGGTATTCGCCTTGCACCAGCAGGGTAGTGTCGGCGCCCAGCTTCCACTGCAGCGATGGCGACAGCGCTTCGCGTTCCAGGAATTGCTGGTCGCGGTAGCTGTCCGAATCTTCCTTGGCGCCGGTGATGCGGAAGGCCACGTTGCCGTCGCCCAGCTTGCGTGCCACGTCGAACTCGCCGCGCTTCTTGCTCCAGCTGCCGAAAGTTACGCTGGCTTCCGAGCGGTCGATGCCAGGCTTCTTGGTGATGCGGTTGATCATGCCGCCCGAGGAGCCGCGGCCGTACAGCACCGAAGCCGGGCCCTTGATCACTTCAATCTGTTCGATGTTCGACAAGTCGCGGAAATACAGGGCGTCGTCGCGCATGCCGTCGATGAACTGGTCGGCAATCGCGGTGAAGCCGCGGATGGTGACCTGGTCGCGCTGGCCATCGCCGTGCGACAGGCCGACGCCCGGGATGCCCTTCAGGACATCTTCCATCGAGCTAGCGCCCTGGTCGCGCAGCAGTTCCTGCGGCACCACGTTCACGGTTTGCGGGATGTCGCGCAGCGGCGCGTCGATCTTGGTGGCCGTGGTGGCGTTGACCGGGTTGTAGGCCGATTCGCGGCCGGCTGTCACGGTAACGGAGGGGAGGGTGGCTTCTTCAGCGAATACGGCAGCGTGCGGCAGCGCCAGCGCAACGGCGAGCGCCAGCGGGGACTTGTTCAACTTCATGCGGAATCCTAAATGGCTTTGAAATGAGAATTATTATCATTCGCAATTATGCGCCATTTAGGAGGATTGTTCAACGATAAATATTGTGCTGGTTTAAGAATTCAGCGTTCGCTGCGCCGCGTCGTGCCGGGGCTGCTGTCCCGCTGTTCGCCTTGCCGGTATTGCGGGCCGGTCTGGAAACCGTGCTCGCGTTCGCCCTCCTCGACGCCCCCGGACAGCAGGTCGTCAGTGCGGCCGGCCGATTGCTGGTTGCCTTCCACCGTGCCGGACTGCTTGCGCTGCCCGGTGGCGCCGGCGCCCATGGTGCCGATGCTGCTGGTGCCGTCATGGGTTTGCTGCTCCAGGCTGCGGCCCTTGTTGAGTGTGGACATGATTGCCTCCTTATAGCCAGGCTCGAAATTCCATTTTAGGCCCGAAAAGGCGAATGGCATAGGAGTAGAATCGCTTCGTAGGAGGCGATTATGGAAAGCTCTATGCGCCCGATCCATCCGGGCGAAATCCTGGTGGAAGAGTTCATGGACCCGATGGGCCTGACGGCGAACACGCTGGCCGGCGTATTGCACCTGGAGCCCGAATGCCTGAACGGCATCGTGCGCCAGGAACGCAGCATTTCCCCGGCAACTGCGCAGCAGCTTGCCAGCTACTTCGATACTTCGCCCGAATATTGGCTCAACCTGCAGTCGGCATATGACGCGCGCAAGGCCCAGCTGAAAGGGCGGCGCGGCTCAAAACGTACGCTGCATTGAATCGCCGCGGCGGTCGGTGAATTTCGAGGGCAGGGACGCGACGGCACGGATCTGCGTGGGGAAGCGCTCGGCAAACGAGCGGATGAGGGGATGCTCGACGCCGCAGATGGCCAGATAGGTATAGGCCGCGCCCTGGTCGAAAGCGAGCGCCGTGCGTACGGCCATATCGAACCGTTCGGCGGTGCTGAAATCGTTGCGTCGCTCCCGGTTACTCCGCTTTTCCACGTTATCTCCTTAGGCCATTGACGATGCTACGAGGGCCGCGGAACGAGTTCTGTGCGCCAGACCACCTTGTTGGATGCGATTGCTTCAATGCTAATATGACCCGCTGGATGAATTCAAGGGGGCAACATGCAACGAAGCAAAGAATCGACAGTCCGCCCACTGCAACGTTTGGCTGGGGCATTGCTCATGTTCGGACTGGCAGGCACATCCGCAGCGGCCTGCCGCCACATTAGCACAGCGGCGGAGCTCTCCAGCTACACGCTGGCCGAGGGCGCCCAGGCTACGGTGACCAAGAATATCTGCTATGCCGAGGGCACGCAATGGAAAGAACAGGCGCCGCACGGCGAGTATGACGTCGCGCTGTACCAGCAATTCGACCTCCACCGCCCAGCCGCGCCACTTTCGCAAAAGCTGCCTTTGATTATCTGGGCCCACCCGAATGGCCTCAACGAAGACTTGGAGCCACTGGACGACCTCTATCGGAAGTTGGTCGAGCCGGCGCTCAAGCTGGGCTTCGCCTTCATGTCCATCGAATTCCGCCACCCCGTTGCCAGCCAGATGTATGGGAAAGATCCCATCCTGGACATCCCCAACACGGACATCGCACGCGCGGTGCAGTGGGCGCGCCACCGGTCCGGCGCGCTTGGTATCGATGGGAGCAATATCTTCCTGCTGGGGCAGTCGCGCGGCACGCTTGACTTGATGAACGCCTTGTCGAAGAACCTGGCCGACGAAGCAAGTACGATACCGTACCAGACCAGGTCGTCCCGCGTGCGCGCCGTGTATGCGGTGCAGGCGCAGACCACGTATGAGAAAGGCCAGACCAGGGATACGTTCATCCATCCGGACAGCCGGGGGGCGTTTGAAAACCGTTACCCGGACTTCCAGCAGCCCGGCAGCGCCATCAATGAAATCACGACCGACGACCCGCCCATTACGCTGCGTAACGAGCGCGCGCCGACGAACCCGGACGCTGTCATTCCGCTCAATTTGCCCGCGCAGAATGGCAGCTGCGCCGATCTCCAAGGGTGTTTCGACATCCATCACCCGAACTTCGGCCTGAAACTTCACCTGGCGTTCAAAGCCCTGTACCAGGGGATGCCGCCAGCATCGAAATTCGATATTGCCTACAACGTGCCGACAGAGTTCCTGTTCGTGGACCAGGCGACCAACCGGCCATATGCCTGCTTCTTCGTGAAGAACCTCACGCTGACAGCACTGGCAAACGTGGGCCCCGAGATCAAGGCAGCGTGCGGACTCTAACCCGTCTCAGTCTTGCGTAGCGCCGATTCAAGGTCCTTGTCTTTCAGCGGCTGGTCCCATGCGTCGCTATGGACAAGGTCTTCCAGCGGCAATCGGGAGCGCCAGCCCCTTTCCTGCAGCTCGGGGCTTGGCAGGAACTCGCTGACATAGCCAACGCAAAGATAGGCCACGGGATACACGTTATCCGGCAATTTCAGGGTTGCCGCCAGCTCTTGCTGGTCGAGGATGCTGACCCAGCCAACACCGATGCCTTCGGCCCGCGCCGCGAGCCACAGGTTCTGCACGGCCAGGCAGGTGCTGAACAAATCCATTTCGAGGATCGAGTTCCGGCCAAGAACGTGCGGCCCGCCGCGCGTGCGGTCGCAAGTGACGCACAAGTTGAGCGGGCTCTCAAGAATGCCTTCCAGTTTCAGGCGCTTGTACAGCGCCGCCTGGTCGCCGGCATAGTTCCCTGCGGCCTTGCTGTTCTCCCGCTCGAAGATCGCATGCACTTGCTGCCGGACCTCGCGGCTTTCGACCAGGATGAAGTCCCATGGCTGCATGAAGCCAACCGAAGGCGCGTGGTGCGCAGCCTGCAGCAGCCGCGCCAGCACATCGGCAGGGATCGGGTCGGGCAGGAACTGCGACCGTACATCGCGGCGCTCGCGGATGGCACGGTACAGGCCATCGCGTTCGGCAGGGGAGAAGCTGTTGTCGGGAACTGTCATCATCAAGGCACAAAAGAGCAGGCCGCTATTCTACTCAATTGCTGCCGGGAGATGCGGCCGCGAGATGAGGCGTAACCAAGTGGGCAGATGGAATGCACTCATCATCAAGTACATCACTGACATATTGTCGATGAGCGGTGCCCCGCCCGCGGAACAGATCATGTCCGCGTCTCCCGCCGCCGCGCCAAACGCCGCCATTACGGCGAAGGTTGGCGCGGCGGCGAGGCTTAGCCAGTCGGCGATTTGCATCGGCCGCATGATGTTCAACCCTGACCGTAACGGTCGTGATGACGCCACCAGATGCCATGCTCGTTGCGGCCCTTGGGCGCGCGGTCGAGCCACTGGTACATGCCCCAAACGCCGTCGAGCCCGCGCGCATAGCCGGAATAGGTGTGGTACACCTGCCCATCCTCGAGCACAAATGCGCTGAGTCCGGGCCGGTCGAGCAGGTAGGTGCCGGGATCGGTTCCCGTCATGCCGGCGATTTGCTCGATCGGGCTGCCGCTGCCTTCAGCCTTCCATTCCTGCACCGTGCCGCCGCGCCGGATGCCAGCCTGCATGGCGGGTTCGCGACGGTAGTTGTACTCGATCAGACCATCACGCTGCTCCTGTTCCGTGAAATAGACGCTGAAGTCGTGGTTGAAATCGCTGGCGCCCGACGATGCCCAGTCAAAGCTCCACCCCATGCGTTCCTTGAAGGCGCGCAGCTTGTCCAGCGAAGCGCGCGACACGGCTGTGAAGGCAACGTCGTGGTTTTCCAGGTGCACCACGACGCCGTTAAAACCGTCGGCAATCGACGAGCAGGATGGGCAGCCCGCCTTATAGTCCGGGCCGAACATGAAGTGGTAGACCAGTAATTGCGAGCGGCCTTTGAACAGGTCGGCCAGGCTGGCACGGCCACTTGGTGTATCGAAGTGGTACTCCTTATCGACGCGCACCCACGGCAGTTGTTGGCGGCGCAGGGCCAGGGCGTCACTCTGGCGTGTCAGTTCCTTTTCGGCAGCCAGCAGGTCGACCCTTGCCGCCAGCCATTCTTCACGTGTTCCGGTTTGATGCGTCATCATGGTGCTTCTCCTTGTGTTGGTGGGTTGTCGTACTATGCGCATACTAGGACTGCTGGGGGCCGGGGTGGGAGTGACAAAGTTGGCGGGATCGCGATGGACCCGATAATCGTGGCAGCGGCTCGCCTGCTGGCGACTGGCGACCTGCTGGGCGCCTTGAAGCGCGTTGCCTTGCGCGAGGATCCCCCGGCATTGGCGTTGCGCGGTATCGCCATGGCACAGCTGGGCGACCTGGCCCGCGCCAAGACCCTGCTGAAATCCGCCGCCCGCGCATTCGGCCAGAAAGAGCCGGTGGCGCGTGCGCGCTGCATCGTGGCGGAGGCCGAGATTGCCCTGGTCTCGCGGGACCTCGGCTGGCAGCCTAAGGCGCTGGCCGCCGCCGGCGCCGCGCTTGAATCCCATGGCGACGCGCGCAACGCCGCCCATGCGCGTCATCTGGAAGCGCGCCGCCTGCTGTTGATTGGCCGCCTGGACGAGGCGGAAGATATGCTGGCCCAGCTCAACCCCAAGCCGCTGCCACCGGCTTTACGCGCCGCATATGAACTCGTGAATGCCGGGATCGCAATGCGCCGCCTCGAGGCGGGCAGGGCACGTGCGTCGCTGGCGCAAGCGGCGCGGGATGCCCGGGCGTCACGCATTGCCGCGCTGATGGCTGAAGTTGATGCCGCAGCGCAGTTGTTGGACGCACCGGCGGCACGCTTGATCACGCGGGAGGGGGAACGCGTGGTGCTGTTGGATGAAGTCGAGGCTTTATTCGGTTCCGGCATGGTGATCGTGGACGCTTGCCGCTACGCCGTGCGCTGTGGTGGCAACGTGATCCCGCTCAAGACCCGACCGGTGCTGTTCACACTTGCCCGCATGCTGGGCGAGAGTTGGCCCGAAGGCGCGCCGCGTCATGCCTTGGTGGCACGTGCATTCCGCGCCAAACATGCCGACGAGTCATACCGTGCCCGGCTGCGTGTGGAGATCGGTCGCCTGCGTGCCGCCATCGCACCGCTGGCGGACATCCTTGCCACGCGCGACGGCTTCGCCTTCGTGCCGAAGGATGGGCGAGAGCTGGCCGTGCTGGCATCTCCTGCCGACGAACATGGGGCCGTGCTTGCATTCCTGGCCGACGGCGAAGCCTGGTCGAGCTCCGCGCTTGCGCTGGCGCTCGGCGCGAGCCCGCGCACCGTACAGCGTTCCCTTAATGCCCTTGCGGAAGCGGGCAAGGTAAGATATTTCGGCCGCGGCCCGGCGCGACGCTGGACGATTCCATCGGTGCCAGGCTTCCCGTCAACTTTGTTACTCCCGGATGCGCTGACGGGAGAGTAGGATCGACGCCATGAAAAAATCTCAAGCTGAAATCTTGCGTGAATATGGTCCCTTTCCCGGCGTGGAAAAGGTGGGCGGCGTGACGTTCGATGGCGAGCGTGTCTGGTTCGCGGGCGGCGACAAACTTCGGGCCCTTGATCCCGTTGATGGGGAGGTGACGCGCTCGGTCGATGTCGCCGCCCATGCCGGCACGGCCTTCGATGGAACTTCGCTTTACCAGATCGCCGATGACCGCATCCTGAAGATCGAGCCTGCAACGGGCAAGGTGCTGTCGACGATTCCTGCACCGGGCCAAGGCGCCGATTCCGGCTTGGCATGGGCGGAAGGCACACTGTGGGTCGGCCAGCATCGCGGCCGTAAGATCCACCAGATCGATCCCGCCACAGGCGAGATTTTGCATACGATTGAATCCAACCGATACGTCACCGGCGTTACCTGGGTTGATGGGGAGCTATGGCATGGCACCTGGGAGAATGATGAAAGCGAGGTGCGGCATGTGCGCCCCGACACTGGTGAGGTGTTGGAGAGCATCAGCATGCCGGCTGGAGCGTTCGTTTCCGGGCTAGAGTCGGACGGTGGCGAAAAGTTCTTCTGCGGCGATGCGAGAAGCGCCAAGATTCGTGCCATCCGGCGGCCCGAATGAGATTCGATTCCCGGTGTCGAGACTCATTGAAAAAGAACAAAGATTCGGTGTCAAGATTCGGTGTCAGGTCTGTCTTTTGGACGCGGACGCACAACCTTTGATGCAGATCAATACGAACTCTGGTGACACATTACGGTTGAGCTTGCCGTGAGCCGCTGACGCGGCGCGAAATCGCTGCGCGATTTCGAGAATGGGCGAATCGAAGAGCCGTCCGCTTGCAAGCGGACGTCGTTCCGCGCGCGGCTCGCATGCGAGCCGAAACCCGCGCTCCACCCCGCGCCCGTACCGGACGCGGATTCGAGCCCCGCCAACTCTGCGCTAACGAACAAAAAATTAGGGCCCTACCGCTTGCGCGGCAGGGCCCTAATTTTTTGTTCGGTGGTGGAGACGGCGGGAATCGAACCCGCGTCCGCAAGCACTCTACAGACAGTTCTACATACTTAGCACTGCCTTTTAATTTAACCCGGCTGACGCGGACGTGCGCGCTTCAGACAGGCGATTCACCTTAGATTTAGAGCTACTCGAAGTGAACCCTCGTAGCTCGATCCCTTATAAATGACCCGACCGGCCTTGCGGCCACACCCTAAGGGCGAGGTGTTGTCGGGCTGGTGCATTAAGCAGCCAGTGCGTACGAAGAATCGTTTGCAGTTAGTTTGTTTCTGGATGTATTTACGAGGTAACCAGCCCTCGGTATGCCCTGTTCTGCTTTGCAACCCACGTCGAAACCAGGTCGTCCCCACAGAAGGAAACTCTATTCTACAGGAATCCTTCGGGGAATGCTGCTTAAAGGGGGCTTAATCTTCCAGCGACACCAGCGGGCGGGCATCGTCGGGCAGGCGCGTGTAGTGGATCTCGCCGCCCGGGCCGTAGCCGAACTCGACCAGGTGGCGGCGCGATACCGGTACGTTGGCGGATTTGAGGTCGTGGAAGGTGTCGGCTTCCTTGAAGCCGAGGTCGATGGTCAGCTTGTCGAGCTGGTAAGTGTCCACCAGCTGGGCCAGGCGTTCGCGGCGGTTGTTCTGCTCGATGGTGCCATGATGCGCCGGCTTTTCGCCTTCGAAGTAGCGGATCAGCGAGGCGGCCATTACTTCCACATGTGAGCGGGTGGACGCTTCGCCCAGCAAGTCCTGCACCTCGGTTTCCACTTTGACATCCATGCGCTTGACCAGCAGGAAAGTGTCGAGCGCGCCATCGTTTTCTTCGACGATGCGGTTCACCGACGGGTAGCGCCCCTTGGCCAGGCGCGCTTGCGGGTCGCGCGTGATGCCGATGTACTGCACCGTGCTTTCGTACTTCAAGTCGTGCGGGAATTTTTGCAGCAGGTCGTGCGCGGAATAGACTTCGGTCAGCGCGCCCCAGTTCAGCGCGATGTATTTGTCGTGCAGCGTGACGATCGGCTTCTTGAAGGTGGCTTCGAACGGCACTTCCAGTTCGAGGGTGATCGATTCCTTGCGGTTGTCGGCGCCGGCCAGCAGCGGCACGGTCAGCTTCAGGCCGAAGAAGCCCCAGCTGGTGCCCTTCTTGATGTCGAAGCGCAGGCGCGGGCGGGCGACCACGAAGAACAGCAATTGCTTTTCCATGGTCGCGTCGAGCGCGAACTGCATGCGGCGCTGGTAGCGGCCAATCGGGTCGCGGAAGTCGGGAACCAGGGGATCGTTGACCAGCAGGTCGTACCAATAGAAGCGGCTCTCGGCAACCGAGGCATCCCAGCTTTGTGGGGCGCTGCTGCGCGGTGGGAGCGCTGCCTCGATGTTGTCATCCCCGTCCATTTAGTCTCCAGATACTTTGTAATGTGATCAGCGCTTACTATAGTATAGAAACTTATTGCCGTTGGGCAAGTTTATGCTGCCAATGGTGTCGGGGATGGTACAGATGCCCGGATCAGGTTCAGCAGGTCGGCCGGGGTGGCCAGCAAGTGGTCGGCGCCCCAGGCGGCGGGCTCGACCGGGCCGCAATAGCCCCATTGGCAAGCCACGGTGCGCATGCCGGCGGCGTGACCGGCCTGGATATCGCGCAAATCGTCGCCCACGTACCAGCATTCTTCCGGCGCCAGGCCGAGACGTGCCGCGGCTTCCAGCAACGGGGCAGGGTGGGGCTTGGCATGCGGGGTGGTGTCGCCCGAGATGATGCAGCTGGCCAGCGCCAGGCCGATCTGGGGCACCAGCGGGTCGGTGAAGCGGGCCGGCTTGTTGGTGACGATGCCCCAGCGCAGGCCGGCATCGGCGATCCCGGCCAGCAATTCGTGGATACCGTCGAACAGCGTGCTGTGCACGGCCATTGCAGCTTCGTAATTGATGAAGAAACCGTCGCGCAGCTCTTCATAGCCTTGGTCGTGCGGCGCCAGGCCAAAGGACACCCCGATCATGCCGCGGGCCCCGTGCGAGGCTTGCGGGCGCAGCACTTCGTAGGGCGTCGGTTCCAGGCCGCGCACGGTGCGCAGCAGGTTGATTGCTGCGGCCAGGTCGGGCGCGGTATCGGCCAGGGTGCCATCCAGGTCGAACAGGATGGCGCGCGGGGCGGTAGACAGGCTCATGGTGGGGGAGGCTTTCGAGGCAGGCGGCGCGCTGGCCGCCTTGCTTCATGCGGGGCGGCTGCAGGCTACCAGGTAATTAACACTGGTGTCGTTGTTCAGGGAATAGACCTTGGTGAGCGGATTGTAGCCCATGCCCTTCAAGGCATCCACTTGCAATCCAGCAGTGCGGACATATTGCGACAGTTCAGCTGGAGTGATGAACTTTTCATAATCGTGCGTGCCCTTGGGGAGCATGCGCAGCAGGTATTCGGCGCCGATCACCGCGTACAGGTAAGCCTTCGGGTTGCGGTTGAGGGTGGAGAAGAATACGTGGCCGCCCGGTTTGACCAGGGCGGCGGCGGCGCGCACGATGGCGCCTGGGTCGGGCACGTGTTCCAACATTTCCATGCAGGTCACAACGTCGAACTGGCCGGGCTCTTGCGCGGCCATCTCTTCGGCGGCGATCAGCTTGTAGCGGACCGGGACGCCGGATTCCAGGCTATGCAGGTCGGCCACCTTCAGGGCTTTTTCGGACAGGTCAATGCCGGTCACCTTGGCGCCTTTTTTCGCCATGGATTCGGACAGGATGCCGCCGCCGCAGCCGATGTCGATCACGTTCATGCCGGCCAATGGGGCGCGGGCGTTGATCCATTCCAGGCGCAGCGGGTTGATCTCGTGCAGGGGCTTGAATTCGGACGTGGGATCCCACCAGTGGTGGGCCAGTTCGCTGAATTTCTGAAGTTCTAATGGGTCGGCGTTCATAGCGCGGATGATAGCAGAGGAGCAAAAAATGTCCATTTCTTTCCCTGCATCAAATATGTCCACTGTGGTTCCTGACCCCGGGGTGGACAAAAATGGCTTTTGCAAAAAAAAGCCCCGCACTGGGCGGGGCGGCAATTGCGCGATGTGCGCCGGGAATTACTTCTTGGTGCCAACGACCTCGATTTCCACGCGGCGGTTCTTGGCGCGGCCTTCGGCGGTCTTGTTGTCCGCAACTGGCTGCTTCTCGCCTTTGCCTTCGGTGTACACGCGGTTGGCTTCCACGCCTTTGCTCAGCAGGTAGGCTTTCACGGCTTCAGCGCGGCGCAGCGACAGCTTGTCGTTGTAGGCGTCGGTGCCCACGGAGTCGGTGTGGCCGACGCCAATGATCACTTCCAGGTTGATCGTGCCAAGCTTGCTGACCACTTCGTCCAGTTTGGCCTTGCCTTCCGGCTTCAGCACGGCCTTGTCGAAGTCGAAGAACGCGTCGGCGGCGAAGGAAACTTTTTCAGCGGTCGGCACCGGGGCCGGGGCTGGGGCCGGGGCTGGCTGGACCGGTACCGGCGGCTGGGCTGGCGCTGGCGGGGCAGGCGGCAGCACGCACTTGCCATCCTTCAGCTCTTCCGGCGGGGTGCAGATCGGCAAGTCGCAACCTGGCACGGCATCGGCCGGGGTCCAGTAGCCGGTGCGCCAGCACAGGCCGAACGGGTTGCGGGCGATGACGCCGCGCCCATCCTGCACATAGGCGCTTTTCGGCTTCGCGGCCTGGATATCCTGGGTGACCGGCGCAAACGGTGGCGCGGTCGGTTTATTTTGTGCCATTGCGGTGCCAGCCAACAGGGAGGAGGCGATCAGGGTGGCGAACAGTTTATTCATATTGGTCTTGTCCTTATCCGGGGGTAAATCCATTAATTTCTCGTCCATTTTGCCATATATCGCAAAACTGCATCAAAAGTCGTAGGAAAGGGCAGTTTCGCGCATCCGACCAAAATGTTGTTTTATTGCAACGCAGCGGTCATAATACGGTGCATTTGTGTCAACCCGATGACTTTCGTCCGGCCGCCCGGGCGCCATGCTAAAATCGCAGGCTTGTATGCCTAGACCATAGATCGACCCGCCAATGGATCAATTCGCAAAAGAAACAATCCCAATTTCCCTCGAAGAAGAGATGCGCAAGAGCTACCTCGATTACGCCATGAGCGTGATCGTGGGCCGAGCTCTGCCGGACGCTCGCGACGGCCTGAAGCCCGTACACCGCCGCGTCCTGTTCGGGATGCACGAACTGAACAACGTGTGGAACCGCCCTTACGTGAAATGCGCCCGCGTCGTGGGTGAAGTCATGGGTAAGTACCACCCGCACGGTGATGCGTCGATCTACGACACGCTGGTGCGTATGGCGCAGGATTTCTCGCTGCGCTACATGCTGGTCGACGGCCAGGGCAACTTCGGTTCCATCGATGGCGACAACGCCGCGGCGATGCGTTATACCGAGTGCCGCCTGGACAAGATCTCGACCGAGCTGCTGGCCGACATCGACAAGGAAACCGTCGATTTCGCGCCGAACTATGACGGCAAGGAGAAAGAGCCTACCGTCCTGCCGACCAAGATCCCTAACCTGCTGATCAACGGTTCTTCCGGTATCGCGGTCGGTATGGCCACCAATATCCCGCCGCACAACCTGACGGAAGTGATCAACGGCGCGCTGCACGTGCTGTCCAACCCGGATTGCTCGATCGACGAACTGATCGAAATCATCCCGGCACCGGACTTCCCGACCGGCGGCATCATCTACGGCGTGTCCGGCGTACGCGATGGCTACCGCACCGGCCGTGGCCGCGTCGTCATGCGCGCCAAGACCCACTTCGAGGAATACGGCAAGGAAGGCGGCCGCACTGCGATCATCGTCGACGAGCTGCCATACCAGGTCAACAAGAAGTCGCTGCTGGAGCGCATCGCCGAGAACGTGCGCGACAAGAAGCTGGAAGGCATTTCCGACATCCGCGACGAGTCTGACAAGTCGGGCATGCGCGTGGTGATCGAACTGAAACGCGGTGAAGTGCCGGAAGTGGTGCTGAACAACCTGTACAAGCAGACCCAGTTGCAGGACACCTTCGGCATGAACATGGTGGCCCTGGTGGACGGTCAGCCGAAGCTGATGAACCTGAAGGACCTGCTGGCCACCTTCCTGTCGCACCGCCGCGAGGTCGTCACCCGCCGTACCATCTTCGAACTGCGCAAGGCCCGCGAACGCGGCCACGTGCTGGAAGGCCTGGCTGTGGCGCTGGCGAACATCGACGAATTCATCGCCATTATCAAGGCAGCGCCGACGCCGCCGATCGCGAAGCAGGAACTGATGAACAAGGCCTGGGATTCGTCCCTGGTGCGCGAGATGCTGAAGCGTACCGGCGAAGAAGGCCAGGCGGGCATCGAAGCCTTCCGTCCCGAGCACCTGCCGAAGCATTACGGTATGCAGCCGGACGGCCTGTACAAGCTGTCCGACGACCAGGCAGGCGAAATCCTGCAGATGCGCCTGCAGCGCCTGACCGGCCTGGAACAGGACAAGATCGTCAACGAATACAAGGACGTGATGGCCCTGATCGCCGACCTGCTGGACATCCTGTCCAAGCCGGCCCGCGTGACCGCGATCATCACCGACGAACTGAACGCCTCCAAGCTGGAATTCGGCGAGAAGGATCCGCGCCGCTCGAGCATCGAGAACAACGCGACCGACCTCGAGACCGAAGACCTGATCACGCCGCAGGACATGGTGGTGACCCTGTCGCACATGGGCTACATGAAGGCCCAGCCGCTGTCCGAATACCGCGCCCAGAAGCGCGGCGGCCGTGGCAAGCAGGCGGCAGCCACCAAGGATGAAGACTGGATCGACCAGCTGTTCATCGCCAACACGCACGATTACATCCTGTGCTTCTCGAACCGTGGCCGCATGTACTGGCTGAAGGTGTGGGAAGTGCCGCAAGGCTCGCGTACTTCGCGCGGCAAGCCGATCGTGAACATGTTCCCGCTGCAGGACAACGAGAAGATCACCGTGGTGCTGCCGCTGTCGGGCGAAAACCGCACCTTCCCGGAAGACCACTACGTCTTCATGTCGACCAGCCTGGGCACCGTGAAGAAGACCCCGCTGAAGGACTTCTCCAACCCGCGTAAGGCCGGCATCATCGCGGTCGACCTGGACGAGGGCGACTTCCTGATCGGCGCGGCGCTGACCGACGGCAAGCACGATGTGATGCTGTTCTCCGACGCCGGCAAAGCCGTGCGCTTCGACGAGAACGACGTGCGTCCGATGGGCCGTACCGCGCGCGGCGTGCGCGGCATGAACCTGGAAGAAGGCCAGAACGTGATCGCGCTGCTGGTGGCGGAAAACGAGCAGCAATCCGTGCTGACCGCCACCGAGAACGGCTTCGGCAAGCGTACCCCGATCACCGAGTACACCCGCCATGGCCGCGGCACCAAGGGCATGATCGCGATCCAGACTTCCGAACGTAACGGCAAGGTGGTGGCGGCGACCCTGGTGCAGGCGAGCGACGAGATCATGCTGATCACGACCGGCGGTGTGCTGATCCGGACCCGCGTATCGGAAATCCGCGAGATGGGCCGTGCCACCCAGGGCGTGACCCTGATTGCGGTGGAGGATGGCACGAAGCTCTCGGGCCTGCAGCGTATCGTCGAAGCGGACGCCGACGAGCCCGAAGCAGAAGCCGAAAACGGCGAAGCAGCCGAATAAGGCTGCACCGCAACGGGCCCCGTCTGAGCGATCAGGCCGGGCCCGTTAGTTTTTTAACCTACCGATAAATCGAAAAACACATAAGCTATGAAGAAAATCGTCGTTGCGCTGGCCGCCAGTTTCGCTTTCGCCCAAACCGGCTTTGCCGCTGAGGCAGTGGCCCCGAGTAATGCGGCTGCCGTCCGCGAACTGCTGGACGCCATGAATTATCGTGCGACGACGAAAGCGACAATGGAGCAGATGTCGCGCAGTATCCCTTCCATGATGCGACAGCAGGCCGAAGCCGCGCTCAAGGCCGACGCCAAGCTGACCGATGCCCAGCGCGCAGAGAAACTGGCCAAGTTGGACAGTGAGTTGCCGAAGATCGGCGCTGCGGTAGAAGGCGTCCTGAACGATCCGGCCCTGATGGCGGAACTCGAAAATGAAATGCTGGCGCTCTACGCCCGCCATTTCACAGCGGATGAATTGAAGCAGATGGCCGCCTACTACCGCACGCCGGCCGGCAGCAAGACGATACGTTTGATGCCGCAGGTGATGGGCGAAGCGATGGCAATCAGCCAGCGCATCACCATGCCGCGTATGCAGAAGGCGATCGAACAAGTCCAGAAAAAGTGAGGAGCAGGCCGTGAAGAAACTCGTATTTGCCGCGTTCATTGCCGCCTTCGCGGCCGGTGCCCATGCTGCGCCGCCCAGCGAAGCCGCCATCCGCGAATTGATGGACGTGACCAACGCACGCGCCAACATGGCTGCTTCGCTGCAGAACATGTCGAAGGCGGTGCCGCAACTGCTGCGCATGCGGGCCGATGCGGCCTTGCGCAATCCGAAGCTGACGGAGGAGCAGCGCAAGGCGGAAACGGCCAGCCTGGAGCGCCGCTTGCCGATGATTTCCGCGGCGCTGCAGAAGGAAATGACCGATCCGAAACTGGTCGATGAATTGTACAAGCAGGTGGTGCCGCTGTACGCGAGCCATTTCACGGCTGAAGACGTGAAGGCATTGACGGCCTTCTACCGCAGCCCGGCTGGCAAGAAATCCCTGGAAGTCATGCCGCAGCTGGTGGGTGAAAGCGCGCAAGCGGCGCAAAAGCTGATGCAGGAGCGCGCCAAGCGCATTATCGATCAAACGAAGTAAGGAGTCTCGAAGTGGCGAACATCTACAATTTTTCCGCCGGCCCGGCCGTACTGCCGAAGGAAGTGCTGGCGCAAGCTGCTGCCGAAATGCTGGACTGGCATGGCAGCGGGATGTCCGTCATGGAGATGAGCCACCGCGGTCCCGAGTTCATTTCGATTTACCGTGCGGCCGAGCGCGACCTGCGCGAGCTGCTGGCCGTGCCGGACAATTACCGGATCCTGTTCATGCAGGGCGGCGGCTTGTCGCAGAACGCCGTGCTCCCGATGAACCTGTGCGGCGGCGCCGACAGCACGATCGATTTCATCCAGACCGGTTCCTGGTCATCCAAGTCGATCAAGGAAGCGGGCCGCTATGCCCGCGTCAACGTGGCCGCTTCGTCGCAGGCGACCGGCTTCGACCGCGTGCCGGACCAGGCCGAGTGGAAGCTGACGCCGGGCGCATCCTACCTGCACGTCTGCACCAACGAAACCATCGACGGCGTCGAGTTCAATTTCGTGCCGACCGCCCAGGGCGACACCACGCTGGTGGCCGACATGTCTTCGCACATCCTGTCCCGCCCAGTAGACGTGAGCAAGTACGGCGTCATTTTCGGCGGCGCGCAAAAGAATATCGGCCCGGCCGGCGTGACCGTGGTCATCGTGCGCGATGACCTGATCGGCAAGGCGCTGCCATTCTGCCCGTCCGCTTTCGATTTCAAGAACGTGGCGGAAAACGAATCGATGTACAACACGCCGCCCACCTACGGCATTTATATTGCCGGCCTGGTGTTCCAGTGGCTGAAGAAGCAGGGCGGCGTGGCCGCCATGGAAAAGCGTAATATTGAGAAAGCCGAGCTGCTGTACCGGGCGCTCGATGCCGACGACTTCTACCAGAACCGCGTCGCTAAAGAATACCGCTCGCGCATGAACATCCCGTTCTACTTGCGCGACGAGTCGAAGAATGAAGCATTCCTGGCCGGTGCGAAAGCGCGCGGGCTGTTGCAGCTGAAGGGCCACAAGTCCGTCGGTGGTATGCGGGCATCGATCTATAACGCGATGCCGATCGAGGGCGTGCAAGCGCTGGTCGATTACCTCAACGAATTTGCAGGACGCTGAAAACCGGTAGGGCGGGGTCAGACCCAGAGGGTCAGACCCCATCACGCGGCAGTCGCAGGCTGGGGTCTGACCCTTTGGGTCTGACCCCGGTTTACCGGTTCAAGCAGCACAGAGTGAACGCGAACATATGACAGACAAACTGAAACCCTTGCGCGAGAAGATCGATGCGATCGACGCGCAACTCCTGGCGCTGCTGAACGAGCGCGCCAAAGTCGCGCAGGAAGTCGGCCACGTCAAGGCCGAAACCAACGCCCCCGTATTCCGTCCCGAGCGCGAAGCCCAGGTGCTGCGCGGCGTGGCCGACCGCAACCCCGGCCCGCTGGCCGCGCGTGAAGTGCAAACCATCTTCCGCGAAATCATGTCCGCCTGCCGCGCCCTGGAGCGCCGCGTGACGGTCGCCTTCCTCGGTCCGGCCGGCACCTTCAGCGAGCAAGCCGTGTACGCCCAATTCGGCACCGCCATCGAAGCGCTGCCTTGCGCCTCCATCGATGAGGTATTCCGCGCCGCCGAAGCCGGCACCGCCGATTTCGGCGTTGTGCCGGTCGAGAATTCCTCGGAAGGCGCCGTGAACCGCACCCTGGACCTGATGCTGGCCACCCCTTGCCTGATCAGCGGGGAGATCGCCATCGCGGTCCACCACAGCCTGATGACCAAGACCGGTACCATGGAAGGCGTGCAAGTCATTTGCGCCCATTCGCAGGCGCTGGCCCAGTGCCAGGTGTGGCTGAACCAGCATTACCCGCATATCGAGCGCCGCGCCGTGGCCTCCAACGCCGAGGCGGCGCGCATGGCCGGCGAGGACCCGACCATCGCCGCCATCGCCAGCGAGCACGCCGGCGGCCAGTATGGCCTGGGCGTGGTGAACGCCCATATCCAGGATGACCCGCACAACCGCACCCGCTTCGTGGTGATCGGCAGCCTGCAGACCAACCCGTCGGGCCGCGACCACACCTCGATGGTGCTGGCCGTGCCGAACAAGGCCGGCGCCGTGTACCAGCTGCTGGCGCCACTGGCCAAGCATGGCGTGTCGATGACGCGCTTCGAGTCGCGCCCGGCGCGCATCGGCACCTGGGAATACTATTTCTATGTAGACGTCGAAGGGCACGTACAAGACCCGTCCGTGGCAAAGGCATTGGTCGAACTCAAGGACAATGCTGCCTTCTTCAAAGTGCTGGGCTCCTACCCGACCAGCCTCACCTGAACTTTAAAAGAGATTAGACCCATGTCCAAGAATTACGGCCCTGAATACGTCCGCGCAATCGCCCCTTACCAGGCTGGCAAGCCAATCTCCGAAGTGGCGCGCGAATTCGGCCTGAAGGAAGAAAACATCGTCAAGCTGGCATCCAACGAGAACCCGTTCGGCGTGCCGGAATCGGCGCAGAAGGCGATGGCCGCCGCTGTGGCGGAGCTGGGCCGCTATCCGGATGCCAATGCCTTCGACCTGAAGACCGCGCTGTCGCAGCGCTACGACGTGCCAATGGATTGGATCACGCTGGGCAACGGCTCCAACGACATCCTCGAAATCGCCGCCCATGCTTTCGTCGAGCGCGGCCAGTCGATCGTGTATTCGCAGTACTCCTTCGCTGTGTACGCGCTGGCGACCCAGGGTATTGGCGCGCGCCACATCGTGGTGCCGGCCAAGGACCATGGCCACGACCTGGACGCCATGGCGGCCGCCATCGAAGCCGATACCAAGCTGGTGTTCATCGCCAACCCGAACAATCCGACCGGCACCTTCGTGTCCGGCGCCGAGATCGAGGCTTTCCTGAAGAAGGTCCCGGCCAACGTGGTGGTGGTGCTGGATGAGGCCTATAACGAATTCCTGAAGAAGGAAGACCAGTACGAGTCGGCGGCCTGGGTCAAGCAATACCCGAACCTGCTGGTGTCGCGTACCTTCTCCAAGGCTTACGGCCTGGCCGGGCTGCGCGTGGGCTTCGCGCTGGCGCAGCCGGAACTGACGGATCTGATGAACCGTATCCGCCAGCCGTTCAACGTCAACTCGCTGGCGCAGGCGGCTGCCATCGCGGCCCTGAACGACAAGGAATTCCTGGCCAAGTCGGCGGCCAACAATACCGCGGGCTATCAGCAATTCGTGGAGGCGTTCAAGGAAATGGGGCTGGAGTACGTGCCTTCGTACGGCAACTTCGTGCTGGTGCGCGTGGGTTCCGACGATGCGGCCGGTGCGCGTATCAACCTGGCGCTGCTGAAGCAGGGGGTGATCGTGCGTCCGGTGGGCAATTACGGACTGCCGCAGTGGCTGCGGATTTCCATCGGCCTGCCGCAGGAGAACGCGGTTCTGATTTCTGCGCTGCGCAAGGCGCTTGCGGAGGACCGTGCTTAACAAGGTTGTCATCTTTGGCGTCGGGCTGATTGGCGGCTCGTTTGCACGGGGGCTGAGGGCTGCCGGCGCGGTGCGGCATATCGTTGGTGTGGACCGGTCGGAGGCGTTTTTGGCGCGGGCTCTTGAGCTGGACATCATTGATTCGGCTGCCCAAACCGGTAAACCGGGGTCAGACCCAAGGGTCAGACCCCAGTCGGCGGCCGCCGCAGGCCTGGGGTCCGACCCTTGGGTCGTACCCCGGTTTACCGGTTTTGAGGAAGCAATCGCCGGCGCCGACCTGATCCTGCTGGCCGCACCCGTTGCCCAAACCGCCCGCATCCTGCAGTCGATCCTGCCCCACCTCGACCCGCAAACCGTGGTCACCGACGCCGGCAGCACCAAATCCGACGTCGTGGCCGCGGCCCGCGCCGTCATGGGCGACAAGCTAAGCCAGTTCGTTCCCGGCCACCCCATCGCCGGCCGCGAAACCAATGGCCCCGATGCCGCCATCGCCGACCTGTACCGGGGCAAGAAAGCCGTCCTCACGCCCCTGCCCGAAAACGCCGCCTCCGCCATCGAGCGCGTAGCCAACGCCTGGAAAGCCTGCGGCGCCATCATCCACACACTGACCCCGGAAGAACACGATAAAGTGTTCGCCGCCGTCAGCCATTTACCCCACCTGCTGGCCTATGCCCTGGTGGACGACATCGAGCGCAAGCCCCACTCGGACTTGCTGTTCCAATACGCTGCCAGCGGATTCCGCGACTTCACCCGCATCGCCGGCAGCTCGCCTGAAATGTGGCGCGACATCAGCCTCGCCAACCAGGCCGCACTCCTGACTGAGCTGGATGCATATCTGGCACAATTAACCCGTTTGCGCGCCAGCCTTGCCGCTGGCGACGCCGCCGCCCTCGAAGCGACCTATGCCAATGCCCAGCGCGCGCGCCGGCAATGGATCGAAGCCATCGAGGCGGCTGAGCCGCCGCAACCGAAAGACGCGGCGGCAGAATAAGGAACACGCATGACTGATTACCCGCATTACCTCGACCTGCTGCCCGTCCCCCGCGTGGGAGGCACGGTGCGCCTGCCAGGTTCGAAATCGATCTCCAACCGCATCCTGCTGCTGGCAGCGCTGGCCGAAGGCGAAACCCGTGTGGTGGACCTGCTGGCTTCCGACGACACCGCCGTGATGCTGGCCGCGCTGCGCTCGCTGGGCGTGGCCTGGACCGAACAGCGCGAAGGCGACAGCACCGTGCACGTGGTGCAGGGCGTGAAAGGCAGCTGGCCGCTGCGCAGCGCCGACCTGTTCATGGGCAATGCCGGCACCGCAATCCGCCCGCTCACTGCCGCGCTGGCGGTGATCGGCGGCGATTACAAGGTGCACGGCGTGCCGCGTATGCACGAGCGCCCGATCGGCGACCTGGTCGACGCGCTCAACGCGGCCGGCGCCGACATCGAGTACACGATGAACAAAGGCTACCCGCCACTGCACATCCGCACCGGCACCTTCAGCAAAGCGCGCCTGTCCGTGCGCGGCAATGTGTCGAGCCAGTTCCTGACCGCGCTGCTGTTGGTGGCGCCGCTGATGGCGCGCGAGCACGCCGTGACCATCGAGGTGGAAGGCGAACTGATTTCCAAGCCCTATATCGAGATCACCCTGAACCTGATGCGACGCTTCGGCGCGGTGGTGGAGCAGGATGGCTGGTCTTCGTTTACCATCCCCGCCGGGCAGGTGTACCAGAGCCCGGGCACCATCCACGTCGAGGGCGACGCTTCCAGCGCGTCCTATTTCCTGGCTGCCGGCGCCATCGGCGGCGGGCCGGTGCGCGTGCAGGGCGTGGGCCGCGATTCGATCCAGGGCGACGTGCGTTTTGCGCAAGCACTGGAGCAGATGGGGGCGACCATCGTCATGGGCGACAACTGGATCGAAGCCAGTGCGGCCGGGCCGCTGAAGGCGGTCGACATGGACTTCAACCATATTCCCGATGCGGCCATGACCATTGCCGTCGCCGCGCTGTATGCGGAAGGCACCACCACCTTGCGCAATATCGCTTCCTGGCGCGTGAAGGAGACCGACCGCCTGTCGGCCATGGCGACCGAGCTGCGCAAGCTGGGCGCGACGGTGGAGGAGGGCGCGGATTGGCTGTCGGTCACGCCGCCTCCGACCTTGCTGCCGGCAGCCATCGATACCTATGACGACCACCGTATGGCGATGTGCTTCTCGCTGGCGTCGCTGGATGGTTTCATCCGGCAGGGCGCCAAGGTTCGCATCAATGATCCAAAATGCGTCGCGAAGACGTTCCCTGAGTATTTCACCGCGTTTGCCTCGATCGCCAAGCGTGGTAGCGTTTAACATTTAGCCAAAACCGGTAAGGCAGCCGCGGATCGGGTGTCTGACCCTTTGGGTCTGACACCGGTTTACCGGTTTAAAACTTAACCATATGCCAACATCGAACATCCCAGTCATCACCATCGACGGCCCGACCGCTAGCGGCAAGGGCACCGTGGCCCACAAGGTCGCGGAAAAGCTTGGCTTCCACCTGCTCGACTCCGGCGCCCTGTACCGCCTGACGGCGCTGCAAGCATTGCGCCGGGGCACCAACCTGAACGACGAGCACACCCTGGCCAAACTGGCCGAGCACCTGAACATCCATTTCACCGGCGACGCCGTCTATTTGTCGCAAGAAAACGTCACCGACGCCATCCGCCAGGAAGAAGTTGGCAATACAGCATCGAAAATCGCC
This sequence comes from uncultured Oxalobacteraceae bacterium, assembly GCA_965650885.1. Classification (GTDB taxonomy): domain Bacteria; phylum Pseudomonadota; class Gammaproteobacteria; order Burkholderiales; family Burkholderiaceae_D; genus Rugamonas. The sequence goes on along the minus strand of CBFGQI010000060.1, from coordinate 5,198 downwards.
GCCTTCCCAGCGGTACGCCAAGCCTTATTCGCCCTGCAACTGAGTTTCCGCAAGACACCGGGCCTGGTGGCGGACGGCCGCGACATGGGCTCCGTGATCTTCCCGCACGCCCCTTTGAAGGTGTTTTTGACCGCTTCTGTGGAAGCGCGTGCCGATCGCCGCTATAAGCAATTGATCGGAAAGGGAATTTCTGCTAGTATGCAAGACCTGCTGATGGATTTGAAAGCACGCGACGACCGGGATATGAACCGGGCCATCGCGCCGCTGGCACCGGCAGAGGGTGCGCACATCCTGGATACGTCTGCCATGAACGCTGATGAAGCGACCGAGCAGGTGTTGAAATGGTGGGCGGAAACCCACAAATAATTTGTTCAACCCTCAACCCAGTTGAAGCCGCATTGTGCGGGCCTTACTGGCTAACCTGGAATAAAAATGGAAAGTTTTGCAGCCCTCTTCGAAGAGTCCCTGTCGCGTCAAGACATGCGCTCTGGCGAAGTGATCTCCGCTGAAGTCGTGCGTCTGGACCACAACTTTGTTATCGTCAACGCCGGCCTGAAATCGGAAGCTTTCATCCCTGTTGAAGAATTCAAGAATGACCAAGGCGAACTGGAAGTCAAAGTAGGTGACTTCGTTTCCGTGGCCATCGAATCGCTGGAAAATGGTTTCGGCGATACCATCCTGTCCCGTGACAAGGCCAAGCGCCTGGCATCGTGGCTGGCACTGGAAAAAGCAATGGAATCCGGCGAGATCGTCGTTGGTACCGTCAATGGCAAAGTCAAGGGCGGCCTGACCGTTCTGACCAACGGCATCCGTGCTTTCCTGCCAGGTTCCCTGGTAGACACCCGTCCAGTCAAGGACACCACCCCATTCGAAGGCAAGACCCTCGAGTTCAAGGTTATCAAGCTGGACCGCAAGCGCAACAACGTGGTTCTGTCCCGCCGCGCCGTCATCGAAGCTTCGATGGGCGAAGAGCGTCAGAAGCTGATGGAAACCCTGAAAGAAGGCACCGTGGTGACCGGCGTCGTCAAGAACATCACCGACTACGGTGCGTTCGTTGACCTGGGCGGCATCGACGGCCTGCTGCACATCACCGACCTGGCATGGCGTCGTGTGCGTCACCCATCCGAAGTGCTGACCGTTGGCCAGGAAATCACCGCCAAGGTCCTGAAGTACGATCAGGAAAAGAACCGCGTGTCCCTGGGCGTGAAGCAACTGGGCGACGATCCTTGGACCGGTCTGTCCCGTCGTTACCCACAAGGCACCCGCCTGTTCGGTAAAGTCACCAACCTGACCGACTACGGTGCGTTCGTTGAAGTGGAACAGGGCATCGAAGGCCTGGTACACGTGTCCGAAATGGACTGGACCAACAAGAACGTAGCGCCGAACAAGGTTGTCCAGCTGGGCGACGAAGTTGAAGTGATGGTTCTGGAAATCGACGAAGAGCGTCGTCGTATCTCCCTGGGCATGAAGCAGTGCAAGGCAAACCCTTGGGACGACTTCGGCATGACCCACAAGAAGGGCGATAAGGTCAAGGGCGCGATCAAGTCGATCACCGACTTCGGCGTGTTCATCGGCCTGCCAGGCAACATCGACGGCCTGGTGCACCTGTCCGACCTGTCCTGGACCGAGTCCGGCGAAGAAGCCGTGCGCAAGTTCAAGAAGGGTGACGAACTGGAAGCCGTGGTTCTGGCCATCGACGTTGAGCGCGAGCGCGTTTCCCTGGGCGTCAAGCAACTGGAAGGCGATCCATTCAACAACTTCGCAGCTATGAACGACAAGGGCTCCCTGGTCACCGGTACCGTTAAGTCGGTTGAGCCAAAAGGCGCCGTGATCCAGCTGTCCGACGACGTTGAAGGCTACCTGCGCGCTTCCGAAATCTCCCGCGACCGCGTGGAAGATGCCGGCACCCACCTGAAGGTCGGTGATTCCGTGGAAGCCCTGGTGATCAACATCGATCGCAAGGCACGTTCGATCCAGCTGTCGATCAAAGCCAAGGACAACGCAGAAACCGCTGAAGCAATGCAGAAGCTGTCCGCTGACTCCAGCGCTGCTTCCGGCACCACCAGCCTGGGCGCTCTGCTGAAAGCCAAGTTCGACAACAAGAACTAATTGCCCGAGCACTTAGATGACTAAGTCCGAATTGATCAACCGCCTGGCTGAGCGTTACTCTCAGCTGGTGGCCAAGGATGCGGAGTATGCCGTCAAGACCATCCTCGATGCGATGACCAACGCTTTGGCCGACGGCCAGCGCATCGAGATCCGTGGTTTTGGCAGCTTTGCCCTGAATTCGCGGCCGCCGCGCATTGGACGCAATCCGAAGTCCGGCGACAAGGTGATGGTGCCTGAAAAGCGGGTGCCGCACTTCAAGCCTGGCAAGCAATTGCGCGAGCGGGTCGATGCGATGGTCGGGCAACCGATCATCGAGGACTGAGTCTCTGGCAAGGAGAACGGAGGGGCGGGCGTTTGCCTGCCCCTTTTTTGTTTAGAACCGGTAAACCGGGGTCAGACCCAAGGGTCAGACCCCCAACGGTCTCGAGGCCGATGGCGTAGGGTCTGAGCTTTTGATTTTCTCAAAGAATCAAAGGCGCCCACCCCCCCCCGGCAGACGATCAGACGGGGTCAGACCCTTGGGTCTGACCCCGGTTTACCGGTTTTAAAAATAGGAACCGACAATGAAATTTATCTCAACCGCCTTCGGCGTTGTCCTGTTTGTCCTGTTCTTTGGTTTCGCATTAAAAAACACGCAGGAAGTCGACCTGCACCTGTTCCTGAATTACGAGCTGCGTGGCCCCCTGGTGCTGATGCTGCTGGCGTTCTTCGTAGCCGGCGCCGCCCTGAGCATCCTCGCGCTCACCCCCACCTTGTTCCGCCAGCGCCGCGAATCGAACAAGCAGAAATCCACTATCCAATCCCTGCAAACCGCGGCCATGCAAGTGAACACCCGCCCGCAGCCGGATAGCGTCAACACCGAGCACTAAGAAAAAACATGGATTTTGAACTCTGGTGGCTGCTGGGCATCCCAGCCTTTTTCGCCCTCGGCTGGATTGCCGCGCGCGTCGACATCCGCGCCGTCGTATCCGAATCGCGCACCCTGCCGCGCGGTTACTTCCGCGGCCTGAATCACCTGTTGAACGACCAGCCCGACAAGGCCATCGATTCCTTCATCGAGATCGTCAAGCTCGACCCCGAAACCGCCGACATGCACTTCGCGCTGGGCAACCTGTTCCGCCGCCGCGGCGAAACCGAACGCGCCATCCGCGTGCACCAGAACCTGCTGTCGCGTCCCGACCTGCCGGCCGAACAGCGCGCCCACGCCGAATACGAGCTGGGCCAGGATTACCTGAAAGCCGGCCTGCTCGACCGCGCCGAAGAAACCTACAAGCGCCTGCTCGACACGTCCTACGCCGTGCAGGGCCGCCGCGCGCTGCTCGAAATCTTCCAGCGCGAGAAAGAATGGACCCGCGCCATCGAAGCCGCGCACGCCCTGCAGGAAGCCGGCGCCGGCTCGCGCCAGAAAGAGATTTCCCAGTTCTACTGCGAATTGGCACAGGACGCCCTGGTCCATATGAAACCTGACGAAGCGGAAGCCTTGCTGGAGAAAGCCCTGCAGGCCGACCGCAGCAGCGTGCGCGCCACCATCCTGTGCGGCGATGCCCAGCTGGCCAAAGGCGATACCGAAGCCGCACTGCTGACCTGGCGCCGCGTCGAACAGCAATCCGTACCGCATACCGCCCTGGTGGCCACGCGCCTGATGGATGGCTACCGCAAGGTCGGCCGCCCGCAGGAAGGCGTCAGCCTGCTGAAATCCTACCTCGAGCAAGCCTCCTCGATCGACTTGCTGGAAGTGGTGTTCAAGGCCGTCATCGAACTGGAGGGCGTGGAAACCGCCAAGCAGGTGGTGATCGACGAACTGCGCCGCACCCCGACCCTGCTCGGCCTCGACAAGCTGCTCGAAGCGCGCATGATGGACGCCCCGGCAGCCGTGCTGTCCGAGCTGTCGATGGTCAAGAACCTGGTGCACGGCTACACGCAAAAGCTGGCCCGCTACCAATGCAGCCACTGCGGCTTCAAAGCCCGCCAGTTCTACTGGCACTGCCCCGGCTGCAGCCGCTGGGACTCCTACCCGCCGCGCCGCACCGAAGAACTGAATGTGATGAATTGACCGGTGCCTGACCCTGCGGGTCAGGCACCGGTTCACTGGTTTCAAAGAACGAAAATGACCACCTACAAAGCCCCCGCCCTCGACAAAGTCCGCATCCTGGTCGCCGGCGACGTCATGCTGGACCGTTACTGGTTCGGCGACGTCAGCCGCATCTCCCCGGAAGCCCCGGTCCCCGTAGTGCGCATCGAACGCCGCGAAGCCCGCCTGGGCGGCGCCGCCAACGTCGCCCGCAATGCCGCCGCCCTCGGCGCCCATGCCGGCCTGCTCGGCATCATCGGCGCCGACGAAGCCGGTGCGGAAGTCGAGCAACTGCTGCAAGGCGGCGGCATCCACAGCTACCTGAAGCACGACAACGCGATTTCCACCATCATCAAGCTGCGCGTGATCGGCCGCCAGCAGCAGATGGTGCGCATCGACTTCGAAGAGCCGCCCAGCGACGCCGTCCTGCGCAACAAGCTGGTGCAATTCAAGACCCTGCTGCCGGAATACGACGTGATCGTCCTTTCCGACTACAACAAGGGCGGCCTGGTCGACGTGGCCGAAATGATTGCGACCGCCCGCGCCGCCGGCAAGATCGTGATGGTCGACCCCAAAGGCGACGACTTCACGCCCTACAAAGGCGCCACGGTGCTGACCCCCAACAAGTCCGAGCTGAAACGCATCGTCGGCAGCTGGAGCAGCGAAGAACAGCTGGTCACGAAGGCGCAGAACCTGCGCACCGAATTGCAGCTCGACGCGCTGCTGCTGACCCGTTCCGAAGAAGGCATGACACTGTTCACGGCCGACGGCATTTTCAACGTCCAGGCCAGCGCCCGCGAAGTATTCGACGTCTCCGGCGCCGGCGACACCGTGATCGCCACCATGGCCGCCATGCTCGGTTCCGGCGCCGGCTGGCAGGAAGCCGTCGAGACCGCCAACCGCGCCGGCGGCATCGTGGTCGGCAAGCTCGGCACCGCCACCGTCACCCGCGACGAACTTTTCGCGTAAAAGTCGGGGTCAGCTCTGGCAAACGGACAAAAAGCGCACATCCGTGCGC
>CBFGQI010000059.1:0-29657 GCA_965650885.1 uncultured Oxalobacteraceae bacterium | reverse complement strand
ACCGGACATTTTGCGTAGCAAAATGTCCGGTTGCCAGAGCTGACCCCGACTTTCACTCGAGAAGCAAGAGCTGAGCCCGACTTTCATTTTTACCGCGAATGGCGCGTTCGGTGCGCGCCGCTGGATGGCTTAAGCTTCTTTCTTGGCCGAATCGTTGACGATCAGGGTCAGCAGGCCGCCGATCGCCATCGAGATGCCGCCCAATACCAGCACGCTGGCGGAATGGCCGTCGAACAGGTGTTTGATGACGGGGCCCAGCACCAGGTTGGCGACAATCTGCGGCAGCACCACGAAGTAGTTGAACACACCCATGAAGTAGCCCATGCGTTTGGCCGGCAAGGCACCGGCCAGGATCGCGTACGGCATGGTCAGGATACTCGCCCATGCAATGCCGACGCCGATCATCGGGACCAGCAGCATATGCCGGTCATGGATGAATGCCACGCTGGCCAGGCTCAGGCCACCGATCACCAGGCAAATCATATGGACGAAGCGGCGGCTCGTCGCGTGCGCCAGTTTCGGCAGCACGAAGGCGGCCAGCGCGGAAACTCCGCCATAGATGGCGAACAGCCAGCCGACCCAGTTGCCCGCTTCCTGGAAAATCGCGGACGTGCCGTCGGTGGTGTTGAAGACATTGTCCGCCACCGCCGGCGTGGTGAACACCCACATGCCCATCAGCGCGAACCAGGTAAAGAATTGGACCAGCGCCAGCTGCACCATGGTCTTCGGCATGTGCACGAAGCCGCCGAATACTTCCTTGAGCGAGTGCAGGAAGCCGCGGCGCTGGGCGCGCTCCATGCGGAATTTCTCCATGTCTTCCGGCGGCAGTTCGTCGACGGTCAGCACGGTCCACAGCACGGCGAGGAAATACGCGGTGCCGCCCGCATAGAAGGAGTAACGCACGGAATCGGGAATCGCGCCGTTGACCACTTCGTTACTGACGTGCAGGACATTGGTGAAAATGGTCGGCAGCAGCGAAGCGATCACCCCACCCACGCCGATGAAGAAGGTCTGCATCGCGAAACCGGCGGTCTGCTGCGATGCATCGAGCTTGTCGCCGACGAAGGCGCGGAACGGTTCCATCGACACGTTGATCGAGGCATCCATCAGCCACAGCACCAGGATGGCCATCCACAGCGCTGTCGAATTGGGCATCAGGAACAGTGCGATACATGCCAGCAGCGCGCCGATGAAGAAGAATGGACGGCGGCGGCCCCATTTCGGATGCCAGGTGTTGTCGGACAGGTAGCCGATGATCGGCTGCACCAGCAGGCCGGTGACCGGGGCGGCCAGCCAGAACAGCGGCAATTCGTCCGGCGTCGCGCCCAGCGTGGAAAAAATGCGGCTGGTATTGGTGTTTTGCAGCGCAAAGCCAAACTGGATGCCGAAGAAGCCGAAACTCATATTCCACAGCTGCCAGAAGGTCAGCCGTGGTTTGCTGGTGATGGAATGCATCTACTGTCCCCGAATAATTTGTAGCAAAATAACATGGCGATTTCGGGCTGTCAATGCATAGGCAGCCCGTAAATACGCAGTTTTACGGCCAATTTGTAGTCATGCTACAAAATGACCACCAGCTTTGCCTTCATGGCACTGCGGGCCGGCAGGGCCACCCGCAAGCTGCGAAGCCGGGCATCCCAGCGCGCCTCGACTGCCTTGCCGTCCAGCTGCACGCTGCGCGGACGGCGCGCGACGTTGTGCACGTTCAGGGTGTAGCTGCGGGAGACCGGCTGCCAGTCCTTCCCCACTTCGGTCTCGATGCCAATCTCGAAGCCGCCTGCGGTAGCCGTACCGCTGAAGCGGGCCAGTTCGTATTTGCCTTTCTCATAGGCGTCGGCGGTGGCACCATCGTCGTCGTACAGTTTGCCCGACGAGCTACCGGCGCCGGCATCGTAGTAATAGTGCAGGTCAATCTGGCGGGTGTTGTAGTCGCGCGTAGTCTGCACGACTTTCGCCAGCGGGATGATGGCGCCGGCGCGCACGAACACCGGAATGCGCTCGGCCACGACCGGCACTACTTCAACGATGCCGCCCTTGTGGGCGGCACCAGTGTGGAAATCGAACCATACCTTGGACGAGGCGGGGAAGTTCACTTCCTTGCGCTGCGCGCCCGGCTCGGTGACCGGGGCCACCAGGAAATCCCTGCCCCACAGGTAAGTCGAAGACACGCCATTGTCGCCGCCCTCGAACAGGATCGGCCGCATCAGCGGCTGACCGGTCTGGCTGTTGTCGAAAGCCGCGCTGTAGTTATACGGCAGCATGGCGTAGCGCAGGCGGATCGCATCGCGTGCCAGCGACTTGGCGCGTTCGGCGCGGAACACCGGCTCGGCCGGCACTTCCTCCTGCGCGTGCGGCCGGAACACCGGCTGGAACACGCCATACTGCAGCCAGCGCACATACAGCTCATCATCCAGCATCGGCGAGGCGAAGCCGCCCAGGTCCGAGTGCATATAGGCCAGGCCCTGCATCCCCATCTGCAGCGCGATCTCCATCTGCGACTGCAAACCGCCCCAGCTGCGCTGCACGTCGCCGGACCAGGGGATCATGCCAAAGCGCTGCGAGCCGGAATAGCCGGCGCGCATCAGGATGAAGGGCCGCTCGTTCGGGAACTCCTTGCGGTAACCCTCGGCGATCAGGCGCGCCCAATCGTGGCCGTAGATATTGTGCACCTCGTCGGCCGTGCGGCCGCCATGGTGCGCCGCCGACGGATGCACTTCCGGCTCGCCCAGGTCGCCCCACCAGCCGGCCACGCCGTCAGCCTTCAATCCCTTGTAGATGTTCCAGAACCAGTCGCGCCCTTCGGGACGGTACAAGTCGATCAGGCCGGTGTTCCCGAAGAAAAAGTCATACTTGAATGGCGCCCCGCCGGCATCGGTGGCCAGCGCCTTATTGTCCACCGCCTCTTGCCAGCGGCTAGAGGTGGTCAGCACGAAGGGTTCGGTGATGACGACAGTCTTCACGCCCTTGGCTGCCAGGTCGGCCATCATGCCCTTCGGATTCGGGAAGCTGTCCTTGTCCCAGGCCAGGTTGCCCATGGTGCCCTTGACGGTCTTGCCGAACCAGTACAGGTCCAGCACCACCGCATCGACCGGGATTTTCTCGGCGATGAACTTGTCCACTACGGCGCGGGTCTCCGCCTCCGTGTGGTAGCCGAAGCGGCTGGCGAAATTGCCGAAGGCCCAGCGCGGCGGCAGCGGCTGGCGCCCGGTCAGGCTGGTGTAGCTGGCCATCACGTCGTCCCAATGCTCGCCAGCGATCACCTGGTAGGTCTTGCGGCCACCGATGGTCTCATAGGACAGCGTGCCATCCTTCCTGCTGTCGAAATCGAGGTAGCCGATCTGCGGGTTGTCGAAGTGGATCGCATACTTCTTCGACGACAGCGCCATCGGGATGGTGAAGTTGAGCAGCGTGGAGCGCGCTTCATAGCCGTAATGGGCGCGGTTATACAGCTGGAAGCGGTTCCCGCGGCGGTTCATGCCCACTGCGCGGGCGCCGGCGCCGTACAGGGCTTCATCGCCATCGAGCGAAAAGTCCAGCACTTCCATCCGCCCTTCGCGATGGTAGCCGCGCTTCTCCGCCAACAGCGGCTGGCCCTTGTAGGCGTAGCTGATGCGGAATGGCCGTTTTTCCACCCGCACCGTGATGCCGGGCGTGGCGAATTCCAGCACTGCACCATGGTCGCGCAGTGTGCTGGCGACCGTCGCGGGCGGCAGCACCACGGCATGCGACACGGGATCGATGCTTTCGCCCTTCGGGATAAAGGTCGTTTCCACTACCGCTGCCGAATAGGGCCTGATGATGTATTTGCCGTCGCTGGTCGCGATTTCCAGGGAATTGGCGTTGCGGGCGGCTGACAAGAATTGGCGATCGGCGTTTTGCGCCATGGCCGCATGGCTGACAAGGGCCAATATTGCAAATTTAATTAGTTTCATGGGGTGTTATATTAGCGGGCAGTTTTATCTGGAGAGGAGATTGAATTGAATAAAACGACGATGAAAAAACCATTGGTTCTCGCGCTCGGCCTGGCCCTGGCAGCGGGTTTCGCCAACGCCGCACCGGCCGAGAAAAAAGGCAAAGGCACGCCGGCCGAAGCCAAGAAGTTCATTACGCAAACCGAAGAAAAATTCGACAAGCTGGGCCACATCGGCAGCCGCGCCGCCTGGGTCGCGCAGAACTTCATCACCGACGACACCGAAGCGCTGACCGCCTACTTTGGCGAGCTGCAGCTGGGCGCATCCGGCCAGGCCGCGCTGGAGGCACGCCGCTTCAACGGCGTGAAACTGAGCGATGAGGAAGCGCGCAAGATCAAGCTGCTGCAATTGACGCTGATGCTGTCCGATCCCAAGGAACGCCAGGCGTACGCCGACGCCAACGCCAAGCTGAATGGCGCTTACGGCAAGGCCAAGTACTGCCCGACCGATGGCCGCCAGTGCATGCCGCTGGGCGAGCTGGAAAAGACCCTGGCCAACAGCCGCGACCCGAAAGTCCTGCTGGACGCCTGGAACGGCTGGCACATGCAGTCGCCTTCCTACAAGAAGCTGTACACCGAATACGTTGAGCTGTCCAACAAGGGCGCGCGCGAAATGGGCTATGCCGATACCGGCGCCCTGTGGCGCTCGGGTTACGACATGAAGCCGGAAGAATTCTCGGCCGAGATGGAACGCATCTGGCAGCAAGTGAAGCCGCTGTACGACTCGCTGCACACTTACGCCCGCTACAAGTTGCGCGAAGCCTACGGTCCGGACGTGGTGCCGTTGACCGGACCCGTGCCGGCCCACCTGTTCGGCAATATGTGGAGCCAGACCTGGGACAATATCTACCCGCTGCTGATGCCTGCCACCGGGGCTTCCAAGTTCGACCTGACCAAGGTGCTGGAAGAACGCAAAACCAGCGCCAAGGAAATGGTGCAATACGGCGAGCGCTTCTACACGTCGCTGGGCATGCCGAAGCTGCCGGCCACCTTCTACGAACGCTCGCTGCTGGAAAAGCCGCGTGACCGCGACGTGGTGTGCCACGCCTCCGCATGGCAGCTGGACGGCAAGGACGACGTGCGCATCAAGATGTGCATCCGTCCGACCGAAGAGGAATTCGCCGTCATCCACCATGAGCTGGGCCACATCTACTATGACCTGGCGTACAAGAACCAGTCCAACCTGTTCCGCACCGGCGCCAACGACGGCTTCCACGAAGCGATCGGCGACACCATTGCACTGTCCATCACCCCGAGCTACCTGAAGAAGGTCGGCCTGATGAATGAAAACCCCGACCCGAACGCCGATATCGGCGTGCTGCTGAAACGCGCCCTGGCCAAGGTGGCCTTCCTGCCGTTCGGCTACTCGGTCGACAAATGGCGTTGGGATGTCTACTCGGGCAAGACCAAGCCTGCCGACTACGACAAGAGCTGGTGGCAGCTGCGCGAGCAGTACATGGGCGTGAAGCGTCCACTGCCGATGCTGCCGGATGGCTTCGATGCCGGCGCCAAGTACCACGTGGCGGCCGACGTGCCGTATGCGCGCTACTTCCTGGCGCATTTGCTGCAGTTCCAGTTCCACCGCGCGCTGTGCAAGGAAGCCGGCTATACCGGCCCGCTGCACCAGTGCTCGATCTACGGCAGCGAGAAGGCCGGCAAGAAGCTGTGGTCGATGCTGGAGATGGGCACGTCCAAGCCATGGCCGGAAGCGCTGAAAGCGGCTACCGGCGAAGACCGCATCGACGGGCAAGCGCTGTTGGACTACTTCGCGCCGTTGAAGGTCTGGCTGGACGAGCAGAATAAGCAATTGGCGGCCAAGGCTAAGTAAAACCGGTAAACCTGGGTCAGACCCAAGGGTCTGACCCGGTCCGTTCGCGAGCCGGCAGCTGCGATCCACGTCCGTCGCTCTTGAGCAGAAGGGGTCAGACCCTTGGGTCTGACCCCGGTTTACCGGTTTTAGCGGCGCAATGCTGCGCAATAAACGCCGAGTGTTCCGGCATCACGGACGTACACTTCGCAATCACCTCCCGCACGCCGTCCAGATACTCCTCCGTATCCTTCACGTCCTGCAGGTCCGCCAGCGGATGATGGCTGTCAGGCACCAGGTTCTGTCCCTCGAACACCTGCATCCACCCCACTTCCGAGAACAGTTCGTTATCCACCCGCACAATACGCCCGTGTGAACGGTACAGATCCATCTTGGCCTTCAGCGTTTCCGGAATCTCCATCGTGGCGCACATCTTCCAGAACTCCGAATCGTCGCGCTGGTTCAAGTGATAGTGCAGGATGATGAAATCGCGGATCCGTTCGTAATGGAAGCGGTTCTGCCGGTTGAATTCATCGATATCGGTCTGCACAAAGCCTGCATCCGGGAAGAAATCGATCAGCCGCTGGATCGCATCCTGGATCAGATGGATCGACGTCGACTCCAGCGGCTCCAGGAAGCCCGACGCCAGCCCCACCGCCACCACGTTCTTGACCCAGGACTTCTTGCGCATGCCGGTCGCGAACTTGATCAGGCGCGGATCGGCCAGCGGCTTGCCATCCAGGTTGGACAGCAGCACCGACGCCGCCTCATCCTCGCTGATGTACTTCGAGCAGAACACATGGCCATTGCCGATGCGGCTTTGCAGCGGGATGCGCCACTGCCAGCCCGCCTTGTGTGCCGTCGAACGCGTATAGGGCGTCAACACCGGCGCGTTCTCGCAAGGCACGGCCAGTGCGCGGTCGCACGGCAGCCAATGGGTCCAATCCTCATAGCCGGTCTGCAAGGTCTGCTCGATCAGCAGGCCGCGGAAGCCGGAGCAATCGATGAACAGCTCGCCCTCGACGCGCGTGCCGTTCTGCAGCACCACCGCATCGACGTGGCCGTCCGATGCACGCTGCGAGACTTCGACGATCTTGCCCTCAGTGCGCACCACGCCGCGCTGCTCCGACAGCTTGCGCAGGTATTTGGCGTACAGGCTGGCGTCGAAGTGGTAGGCGTAGGCGATGTCGGCCAGCGGGGAATTGCCGGCCTGCGGGTTGGGCGGCATGAACTTGTTCAGTTTCGACGCCATGCGCGTGATCGAATATTCTTCCAGCGGGCGCGCCTTGCCCAGCTTGCGCATCTTCAGCCAGTACTGTTCGAACGGCACGGTCCACAGGTCCTGGCCGAGGCGGCCGAAACCGTGCATGTAGCGGTCGCCCAGCTTGCCCCAGTTGACGAACTCGATGCCCAGCTTGAACGTGCCTTGCGTTTCGGCCACGAACTCCGGTTCGTTCAGGCCGATCACGCGGTTGTAGCGCTGGATCATCGGGATGGTCGCTTCCCCCACGCCGACGATGCCGATTTCGTCGGACTCGACGACGCGGATGTGGTAGCGGCCGCGCAAGACCGTGGCCAGGGCGGTGGCGGTCATCCAGCCGGCAGTACCGCCGCCGACGATGACGATGTTCTTGATCAGTGGGTTCTGCATGTGCGTCTCGTTATCGTTCCTAATAAACCCGGTAAACCGGCACACCGGTGTCAGACCCCGAGGGTCTGACACCGCCTTACCGGTTCTAAAAAAAAACCCCTGCGGGCATTGCGCCGGCAGGGGTCATTGTGCCACGGGCATTAGAACTTGTAGTTCGCGCCCAGGTAGTAAGTACGGCCGTACTTGATGGTCTCGGTGACCGAATCAGGCGAGGTCACATACTGCTGCCAGCGAGCATTGTTCCAGTTGTTGGCCTGGACGAACACCGACAAGCCCTTGGCAAAGCCGCTCTGGAACTCGTACGAAGCCTGCAGGTCGACGATGGTCTCACCCTTGATGAAGGTCAGCTGCTGGTTGTCCTGGAAGTCCGACACCTGGCCCAGGAAGTTCGAACGCTTGCGCGCCGCAGCGGCGATCTGGAAGCCATACTTTTCGTAGTACAGACGCAGGTTGGTCACCTTACGCGACAGGCCTGGCAGCGGGATGGTCACCGCGCTGCCCGCATTGGCACTGAAGCCAACCGTCGGCAGCGAGATCGCGCTGCTGGTGTGCGAGTGGTTGGCGATCACGCCGAAGCCGTCCAGGTACTGGGTAATCAGCGAGAACGGCAGGTTGGCCGACAGTTCGAAGCCCTTGATGTTGCCGCCGCTGCCATTCTGTGGCTGGGTCATCAGGCCGACCGAGGAGCCAGCGTAAGGGCCGGTCGCAGGCAGCACGGTACCCGGGCTCAGGAACGGACCGAAGTCGAAGGCCACCGGAGCGCGGTAGATGTAGGTGTCCAGCTTCTTGTAGAACACGGCGCCGGAGACATACGCCTTCTTGTCGAAGTACTTCTCATACGACAGGTCCAGCGACTTGGCCTTGAACGGATCCAGCTTCGGATTGCCGCCGGTGCCGGTCAGGATAGGCACGCCGCCGGTGTTGGCCGGGATCGAGAAGCCCATCGAGGAGCGCAGGTCGTCCAGGTTCGGGCGGGAAATCACCTTGGCGGCGCCGAAGCGCAGCTTCTGGTCGTTGCCCAGGTCGAAGGACAGGTTCAGGCTAGGCAGGAAGTCGGTGTAGGTCTTGCCATCCGAAACCAGCTTCGATGGGCAAGTGGCGGCGGTATTGCCGGTGCACTTGGCCTGGTCGACCTGGTTGCCGGTGCCCCGCTGGTCGGTGTGCACGATCTGGGTGCCGACGTTACCGGAGTAGGACAAGCCAAACAGCTCGCCTTCCAGGTCGCCCATGATGTAGGCGGTCGATACCTTTTCGCTGACGGACCAGTCCTTGTTCAGGATGTCGGCGTCGATCTTGTCGGACAGGTCGTACACGGTGCCCAGGGAGCCAATCGGGTTCCACATCGCGACCGGGATGCCTGTGGTGCCGGCAACCGAAGTCTCGCTGCCAGGCATGGTGGCCACGCCGTACGGATCGCCACCCTTGATCACCAGGCGGCCTTCGCGGCCGGTGCGTTCCTTGTCACGCTTGGTGTAGTTGAAGCCACCGGTCAGTGCGGTCAGCGGGCCCCATTCCAGGTCATGCTTGGCCGACAGGCGCACCGATTGCACCTTGTCGTCGATGTGCGGCAGCGCCACGTAACCGGCCTGCGGCGAGGACACGCCGCCGGACCAGCCCATCACGTCGGTCAGCTTGACGACATTGCGGTCGGCATAGTTCAGGCCGGTCTTGTACGCCACGTCGGTGAAGTTGCTGCCATTGAAGCCGGTCCAGGAAATGGTGTCCAGGGTGGTCGCATTGCCCGGCAGGCCGGCGGTGGTTTCGTAGCGGGTCGCCTGCTTGGTCGCCTTGGAGTGGGTCAGATCGGCGATCAGAGTCCAGCCGTCCTGCTTCCACTGGTTGTTCCAGCCAAAGGTCTTCAGGTCGTCGTCCGCAGCTTCAACGTGGTTACGCACCACGGCTTTGTAATTGGTGATGGTGCCGGCGGTGGCTACGCCATTTACGATGGTGGCATTGATAAGGTTACCAAGCGGGTCATAAGATTGGGCACCCGCGCCAGCGGCCGAGTTGCCGCCCACCGCGCCTTCCAGGCCGGTCTTCTTCTGGGTGGTGGAACCGGAAGAATAGAAGAAGTCCAGGGTGGACTTGAAATTCTTGTTAGGACGGAACTGCAGGGACGCCATGGCGCCATCGCGGTCGGTGGAGCTGGATTCGGTGTCGCCGCCGAAGCCGCCCGGGGTCACGACATCCGCGCCGTTGTATGGCAGCTTGGGCGCCCAGCCGCCCCAGGAATTGAACTTCTGCGACGATACGCCGGTTTCCTTCATCTTCGAGAAGCCCAGGGCGATACCGATGGTACGGTCCGCGAACTGGTCGACGTAGGAGAAGTTGTACTTGTCGCCATCGCCCTCTTCGCCGCCCGAGCGCACGCCGATGCGTGCCTTGCGGTAGTTGGCGGCCATGGTGCGCTTGCCGAAGTCCAGCGGCTGCACAGTGCGCAGGTCGATGGTCGCGGCCAGGCCGGAACCGACCAGTTGCGCATCAGGCGTCTTGTAGATCACCACGGAGCCCATCAGCTCCGCCGGGAACAGGTCGAATTCCGGCGAACGTGCATTGCCGGTGGAAGCTTGTTCGCGGCCGTTCAGCAGGGTACCGTTGAAGCTTGGGGACAGGCCGCGCACCGAGATGTCGGCGGCCTTGCCGCTCTTGGCCGAACGCTGGGCGGTCACGCCAGGCAGGCGGGAAATCGATTCGGCAACGCTGGAATCGGGCAGCTTGCCCAGGTCTTCGGCGGAAATCGCTTCAACGATGGAGGTGGAATTCTTTTTGATCGAGATCGCTGCTTCGATACCGGTACGGATGCCCGACACCACCACCGATTGCATCGGCGCGTCGGCGGCAGCGGCAGCTTGTTGCGCTTGGGCAGAAGCCGACAGCATGGTCAGGAAAACGGCGCAACCTGCGGCGACCGGTTTCAGTGGGAAAGCAGCGGTATTGCCTCGCTTGCTTGCGAAGATGTTCATTAAATGTCCCCTCACTCATTAAACAATTTTCCCGCAACCTACACAGACCGGTTTATTTCAACTACACGGGAATCCTTGGAAAGCGAACGCTCTTACGGACGCTCTGAGGCGGATTCTGTACTAAAACTAGATTCAATGTCAATGAATGACCTTCATCACAGCCATGTATTTCTGATGCCTCTCTCTGGGAAACCGGCCAGCCACGTTGTATTTCGGCTACAAATCGAGGCAGAATAGCGTGTAGTAGAACTACATGCCATTTGCGTGTATTGTCAGGCCCATAAGACATTCCAACCGGAGACATCGATGAAAAAGACTGCTTGCGCCACCCTCCTTGCCATCGCCCTGCTGCCCGCCGCGCTGCCCGCATCCGCGGCCGACGCGCGCATCCA
This sequence comes from uncultured Oxalobacteraceae bacterium, assembly GCA_965650885.1. Taxonomy (GTDB): domain Bacteria; phylum Pseudomonadota; class Gammaproteobacteria; order Burkholderiales; family Burkholderiaceae_D; genus Rugamonas. The sequence goes on along the minus strand of CBFGQI010000059.1, from coordinate 18,874 downwards.
GCACATGGAGCCGCCATTCTGGTGGGCCGGCATGCAGGACGCCCGGCTGCAACTGATGGTGCACGCGCCGCAGGTGGCGGAGCTGGAACCGGCCATCGATTACCCGGGCGTGCGGATCGGCAGCGTGAGCCGCGTGGCCAACCGCAATTACATGTTCATCGACCTGGTGCTGGCGCCCGACGTGGCGCCGGGACGATTCGATATCCGCTTCGCCGCGCCAGGCAAGCAGGGCATGCGCTACAGCTACCAATTGCTGGCGCGCGCGCCCGGATCGGCGCAGCGCCAGGGCTTCAATTCTTCCGACGTGATTTACCAGGTCATGCCCGACCGCTTTGCCAACGGCAATCCGGCCAACGACAACGTGCCGGGCATGCCGGACAAGGCCAGGCGCTCCGAGGGCAGCGGCCGCCATGGCGGCGACCTGGCTGGCATGACGGCGCACCTGGACTACGTGAAGGACATGGGTTTCACGCAGGTCTGGCCGACGCCACTGGTGGAGAACAACCAGGACGACTACTCCTATCACGGCTATGCAGCGACCGACCATTACAAGATCGACGCGCGCTATGGCAGCAATGAGGACTACCGCGCTTTCGTGGCGCAGGCGCGCACGCGCGGCATCGGCGTGATCCAGGACGTGGTACTGAGCCACATCGGCAGCCGCCACTGGTGGATGAAGGACATGCCGATGCAGGATTGGCTCAGCTACGATGGCAGATTCACGCCAACCGCGCACCACCGCGTGGCCAACGTGGACCCTTACGGCAGCAAGGAAGATGCGCGCAACTTCACCCAGGGCTGGTTCGGGCCGCACATGCCGGACATGAACCAGCGCAATCCCTTCGTGGCGAACTACCTTATCCAGAACAACATCTGGTGGATCGAATATGCCGGCCTGTCCGGACTGCGCGTCGATACCTACGGCTACTCCGATACCGCCTTCCTCAGCGAGTGGTCGAAGCGGGTGCGCGCTGAGTATCCGAACCTGAACATGGTGGGCGAGGAGTGGAGCATGTACGTTCCGATCGTGGCGCGCTGGCAGTCGCTCAATGCGCCGAGCATGATGGATTTCCCGCTGAACGACGTGCTGCGCAAGGCGCTGGGCGACACCGACGGCACGCACCGCCTGTACGACGTGTACGAAACGCTGGCGCAGGATTACCTCTACCCCAACCCGTCCAACCTCGTCCTGTTCGAGGGCAACCATGACGTCTCGCGCAGCTTCAGCGTGGTCAATAGCGATCCCGCCATGCTGCGCATGCTGCTCGCCTTTACGCTGACGGCGCCGCGCATCCCGCAGTTCTACTACGGCACCGAAGTGCTGATGCCGAGCACCGTCAAAGGCCGCGACGACCCGTCCTACCGCCACGATATGCCGGGCGGCTGGGCCGGCGATAAGGTGAACGCCTTCACCGGCGAAGGTCTGGGCAAGGAGCAGCGCGAGATGCAAGCCTTCGTGAAGAAACTCGCCAACTGGCGCAAGACGGCCAGCGCGGTCCAGCATGGGAAGATGATGCAGTACGGGCCGGAGCAGGACACCTACGTCTATTTCCGTTACGACGGCAAGCAAAAGGTGATGGTGGCGCTGAACAAGAACAGCAAGGATGTGACGCTCGACGCCGGCCGCTTCCGCGAAATGCTGGCCGGCATGCGCAGCGGCACCGACGTGATCACGGGCCGCAGCATCCCGCTCACGGACAAATTCACCCTGCCCGCCCGTTCCGTGCTCGTGATGGAGGTGCAGTGATGCCGCGCCCGATCCTTGCCGCACTGCGCCTGCCGCGCGCGGCGCCGGCCGCCAGTCTCGCTGCGGCGTTCGCGGCGCTGGCGTGCGGGCCGGCGCTGGCCAACTCCAGCGTCGAGCTGCCTTTCGGCGCCTACAAGGCGGCCTTCGCCACGCCCGATGCGCAGGCCGCGCTGCGCAGCTACACGCAATCCACCACCATGCCGCTGCGCGACAAGGCGCCGCAATCGCTCACCTACGTGGAACATGCGGGCCAGCCAAAGGTCCGCAGCGGCAACCTGGCTTTCGACGCCCTGTTCGCCCTGGCGGTCACGGAAATGAAACAGGATTCCGTGCAAGCGATCCGCGACGGCAGTTACAACGGCGGCCAGCCGATCGCCTGCGAATGCTTTGAGACTGGCGAGAAATGGCATTACGTATGGACGCGCGACTTGTCCTACGCGGCCCATCTCGGCCTGGCCATGCTCGACCCGCAGCGTACGCGCAATTCCTTGCAGTTCAAGCTCTCCGGCTACCGCAACGGCAAGCCGGCGCTGGCCGCCGGCAGCGACGACGGCCTGCAGATCGTGCAGGACACCGGCAGCGGCGGCAGCTGGCCGGTCAGCACCGACCGCGTGAGCTGGGCCTTTGGCGCCGATCAGACATTGAAGTCGCTTTCCGCCGAAGAGCGCGCAAAGTTCGCACCCATCGCGCTGCAAGCCCTGCACAACACGATCGAGAACGACCGCGTTGCCGCTTACGATGCTGCGACGGGCTTGTACAACGGCGAGCAATCCTTCCTCGACTGGCGCGAGCAATCGTATGCCGCGTGGGTTCCCAACGACCTGTCCAGCATGGCGACGTCGAAAGCGCTGTCCACCAACGTCGCGCATTACAAGGCATTGACGCTGGCGTCCGACCTGGCGCGGCAGGCAGGCGATGCCGAGCTTGCGCTGCGCTATACGCGCTGGGCGGCGGATCTCAAGATCGCCATCAATGACCGGCTGTGGCTCAAGGATGCGGGCATGTACAGCAGCCTGACGGCTGGCCATTTCGATGGCGCCGCCATGCACAAGTTCGACTGGCTTGGACAGTCGCTCGCCATCATCACCGGGGTCGCCGATGCCGTGCAGGCGCAGTCGATCCTGGCGCACTATCCCCACGGCCCGCTTGGCGCTCCGGTGATCTGGCCGCAGCAGCCGGGCGTGCCGGTGTACCACAACCGCGCCCTGTGGCCTTTCGTCACGGCTTACGGCCTGCGGGCGGCGGCGCAGTTCGGCAACGTGGCGGTGGCCGATGCCGCTTACGCCAGCTTGCTGCAGGGTGCCGCGCTCAACTTGTCGAATATGGAGAACATGGAATGGCGGAGCGGCGATCCCTCCGCGCCCGCCATCAATTCGCGCCGGCAGCTGTGGTCGGTGGGCGGTTTCCTGGGCATGGTGGTGCAGCAGGTATTCGGCATCGGCGTGGATGCGGAACGCTTGCACGTCAATCCCTTTATCACGTCGCGCCTGCGGCGCGAGTGGTTCACCGGCAGCGACGCGATCGAACTCTCCGGGCTGACGCTGCATGGCAAACGCCTGCATCTGAAGATCAAACTGCCGCCGGCCGTGGCGCTGGAAGGCTACTACATGCCGGTGGCGGGAAAGCTGAACGGCAAGGATGCGCGCGGCCCCATCGCCTGGAATGAGCTGGGCGAGGACAACTTGATCGAAGTGGAAATGGGACCGCTGGTGCCGGGGCGGCGGCAAATCGCCTTCGCCGGCGACGAAGCCGCGTCGACCGCACCGCCCGAGCCATCCGTCCAGGCCGTCGCGCGCGGCAGCGGCGACACCCGCGGCGCGGCGACGATGCTGCGCATCATTGCCGGAGCGGGCACGCTGGATGGCGCGCGGTACAACCTGTACCGCAACGGCCAGCTCATCGCGCGCAATATCGCCGCTGGCGACTGGACCGGCCGCATCGCAGCTCCACGGCCCGCGTCTGCGGCATGCTACGCGGTGGAAGCGGTCTATCCGGCCACGGGCGCGCGCAGCCACCACTCGCAGCCGGTCTGCCCCGGCGCCACCGATGGCGGGACAACGCCGGCCGACAGCCTGACCGCCCTGAAGGACGGCCGTTATCGCGTGCAACTGCGCTACAACAACCACGCCCACCAGATCAACCTCGGCATCACCAACGCCGTGCAAGTCCTGCGCCTGCGCGACAAGCATGGCGCGGTGGCGGCGGAAGGCGTGATCCAGATGCCGCACAACGCCCCCGCCAACGGCCCCGCATGGTCCACGCCCTTGACGGCCACGCTGAAGCAAGGCAGCTACAAGCTCGAGCTGCAAGCCTTCTACAACATGAGCAGCCTGCAAAGCAACGCCAGCTACGCCGATGCCGGCGGCGCCGGCGGACCACGCAACCATGCCGAGGTGCTGGGCGCCCGCCTGCTGCCGGCACCGGCACCGGAACAAGCGCCCCGTCACGGCACGCTGCAACTGGTAGAAAGGTTCAAGTCCCCGCAACTGGGCAACGAACGCACGCTGCGCATCTACCTGCCTCCCAGCTACGGAAGCGACACCAGGCGCCGCTACCCCGTCCTGTACATGCACGACGGCCAGAACCTGTTCGATGCGCGCACCGCCAGCTACGGCACCGAATGGAATATCGACGAAGTGGCCGACCGCCTGGTGCGCCAAGGCGATATGGAAGAAGTGATCGTGGTCGGCATCGACAATACCAGCGACCGCATCGCCGAATACACGCCCTGCTGCGATCCCAAGCACGGCGGAGGAAAGCTGAACGCTTATGCTGACTTCGTGGCGAAAACGGTCAAGCCCTGGATCGACCGGCAATACCGCACCAAGCCGGGCCGGCAGCACACGGCCGTGATGGGCTCGTCGCTGGGCGGCCTGGCATCGCTCGGCATCGCGCAGCGCTATCCGCAAGTATTTTCGATGGCGGGCGCCGTCTCCAGCTCCTTCTGGTGGAACCAGCAGGACGCGCTCAAGCATCCGCCGAAGCGGATGCCGGTCAAGTTCTATATTGATGCGGGGACCGTGTACGACGGCCTGGAAGACAGCGAAGCATTCCGCCAGGCCTTGGTGAAGAAAGGCTACCGCGAAGGCCGCGACTTGCGGTTCCTGGCCGACGAAGGCGGACGCCACCACGAGCAATCGTGGGCCGGCCGCGTGCACGTCCCCCTGACCTGGTTCTTCGGCAGGACTAAGCCCTAAGCTAGCCCTACGCGAGCCCTAAGCCGGCACGGTCCGCAAGCCCCGGCTGGCGGACAGTTTCACGCGCGCGCCGCCCACCGGCTCGTGCACCTTGAAGACGGAAACCGCCTCCGCCAAGCTGGCCGCCTGCTGCTGCAAAGCCTCGGCGGCGGCCGCCGCCTCTTCCACCAGTGCGGCATTTTGCTGCGTCACGCTGTCCATCTGGCTGATGGCATCGCTGATCTGTTCAATGCCTTCGCTTTGCTCACCGGTCGCCACCGCGATTTCACCGATGATCGCGGTAACGCGCCCGACGCTGCTGACCACTTCCTCCATGGTCACGCCGGCCTCGCCCACCAGCCGGCTGCCAGCCTCCACGCGCTCCACCGAATCGCCGATCAGCTCCTTGATCTCTTTGGCCGCCGCGGCCGAACGGTGGGCCAGGTTGCGCACCTCGCCCGCCACCACCGCGAAGCCGCGCCCCTGCTCGCCCGCGCGCGCCGCTTCCACCGCCGCGTTCAGCGCCAGGATATTGGTCTGGAAAGCGATACCGTCGATCACGCCGATGATGTCGACGATCTTGCGCGACGATTCATTGATCGCGCCCATCGTTTGCACCACCTCCGACACGGTGGCGCCGCCGCGCACCGCCACGTTCGATGCTTCATCGGCCAGCCTGCGCGCCTGCGTCGCGTTCTCATTGTTCTGCCGCACGGTGCTGGTCAGCTCCGTCATGGACGACGCGGTTTCTTCCAATGAACTGGCTTGCTGCTCGGTGCGGGTCGACAGATCCATGCTGCCGTGCGCCACTTCGCTGGAAGCACTGGCGATGGTTTCCGTCCCGGCGCGCACGCGCTGTACGATGTCGGACAGGTTCCCGCTCATCTGCTTCAGGGCTTGCAGCAGCTCGCCCACTTCATCGGTCGTCCGCACTTCCACGTCATAGCGCAGGTCGCCGGCCGCCACTGTCTTGGCGATATCGATCGCCTGGTCCAGCGGGCGCGTGATGCCCTTGACGATCCACCAGACGATCGCGGTACCGACCACCGCCGTCACGAGCAAGGTGATCAGCAGCTTGATGTTGGCCGAACGGTTGGCCGCCTCCGCCGCTGCCACCGATTCCGCCGCGTTCTTTTTCGATTGCGCGTCGATGAATTCGACGATCTCGTCGATCTTCTTGGTGGGTGGACGGTCCATGCCCTGCACTGCCTTGTCGAGGATCTTGTAGCTGTCCGGGTTGGCCGGGTCGAATTCCTTGAGTGCTGCCATATAGTTCTTGCCCAGCGCCTCATGCATCCGGATCGCTTCCTCCACCAGCGGCGTTTGCAGGTTCAGTTTCCCCAGCATGCCCGCCAGTTTTTGCAGCTCCGCATTGGTCACCTGTGCGCTCTTGGCAAACGCTTTCGAGTATTTCTCCAGTTGGGCCGGATCATGGCCGCGCACCAGGATGTTCTTCCACTCCTGCACCTGGATCTTGAATTCGACTTGCGCCCCGCGGGCGGTGTCGAGCGCCTGCGTCAAATCCACCGAACGCGCCATGCTTTGCGCATTGCCTGACTTGATGAAACCGATGGCGCTCCAGCCCTGGTAACCAACAGTCAATAGCGCCAGCAGAAAAAATGCGCCTAGCAGGGCCAGGCGCACGCCGATTTTAAGATTGCCGAAACTCATGATAAGTTCCCCCGTCCAAAGGAAATGCTTCTAATCTGCAACCCTTATCTTGCGCCTCAACAAGTCAAAAGCCAAGAGTCCTGCACTGGCAGCGGACTATGTGTGGCGTGGGGGAAACTCGATGCGGTAAAGGTCCGTTTCCTTTTCGGTATCGAGCCGCTCGACGTAGTGCATGCCGAGCTTTTTCAGCAGTTCCGAAGAAGCAATATTACCTGGGGAAACAATGCCCAGCAGACGTGGCAGGCCGATCACATCGCGGCCATATGCCATCGCGGCCGACGCCGCTTCCCAGGCATAACCCTGCTCCCAGTAAGCAGGCAGGTAGGCATAGCCTATATCGGTATCGGGCAAGGTGTCGCGCTTGATCAAGCCGCACATGCCGATGCACGCGCCATCCGCCTTGCGCGTGACCATCCACAGCGAGTAACCGAGCTCGGCCTGCATCGCGACCGGGCCGGCCAGCAAGGCCGCGCGCGCGCCTTCCATATCGCGCACGCCTTTGTCGCCAATGTTCTGGAGAAAGGAAGGTTCGTTCACGAGGCGCAGGTAGAACGAGGCATCATCAACGGTGAGGGGACGCAGGGTCAGTCGTTTGGTTTCGATCATTGCTCCGGCCAATCGTTAGGGTCGGCCAGGAACTTGTACATCACATACACGTCGACAAAACCGAGCTGCTGGTGGCGATAGGCGCGCGGCAGCGTGCCTATGACAGAAAAGCCGAGCCGCTTCCACAGCAGCACGGCCGACACATTGGTGCTTACTACGTAATTGAATTGCATGGCCAGGTAGCCATCGCGCCGCGCCTGTTCCAGGCAATGGCGGCCCAGCATCTTGCCGATGCCCACACCTTGCGCGGCGGGACTGACCATGAAGGAAGCATTCGCGACATGCGAACCGCGGTCCAGCTGGTTGGGCAGCAGGCGGTACATGCCAAGCAGGCGGCCGGTGTTCAGCACCGCCACCCAGGTTTTGATGCCGCGCCCGAACCAATAGGCGTGGCAATCGTCGCGGCTGGTGTCCGCGGCGAAGTAATAGGTGTCACCGCTGGCAATCAACTCCTGGAAAATCGTCCACATGGAGTCGAAATCGGCCTCGGTGGCTGGGCGGATGCCAATGTCGTTCAAAGCTGCTCCCAACGGCAGGAATGATGCTGGATTGTCATGCATTTTCCTGTGCAAGTCCAGTCCGCTTCGGCAGGCGGAAGTCGACCTCACCCGGTCGCCCCGGCAAGGACAGGCGGGCCGCTGCGCGCGGCGACTCCGCCACCACGTGCCCGCGCCTCAGCACCAGCAGGCGCGCCGCGCGCAGGCGGATCGCTTCCACCGGATCGCCGGCATCGAGCAGCACCAGGTCGGCGTGGCAGCCGGGCTGCAGCCCATAGCCCTCCAGTCCCAGGATCTGCGCCGGCGTTTCGGTGACGGCACGGAAGCAGGCACGCATCGCATCCTGCCCCGTCATCTGCGCGACGTGCAAGCCCATGTGGGCCACTTCCAGCATATCGCCGGAACCGAGGCCATACCACGGGTCCATCACGCAATCGTGCCCGAATGCGACGGCAATGTCCTGCGCCAGCATTTCCGGCACGCGCGTCATGCCGCGCCGCTTGGGATAAGTGTCGTGGCGGCCCTGCAGCGTGATGTTGATGAGCGGGTTGGCGATCGCGGCCACGCCCGCCTCCCGGATCAGCGGCAGCAATTTGCTGACGTAATAGTTGTCCATCGAATGCATGGACGTCAGGTGCGAGCCGGCCACGCGGCCCTGCAGGCCGAGGCGCTGCGTATGGCAGGCCAGGGTTTCGATATGGCGCGACAAGGGATCGTCCGACTCGTCGCAATGCATGTCGACGCGCAGGCCCTTGTCGGCGGCGAATTCGCACAGGATGCGCACCGACTCGGCGCCATCGGCCATGGTCCGCTCAAAGTGCGGGATGCCGCCCACCACATCGACGCCCATCGCAATCGCGCGCCGCAGGTTGGCCAGCGCGGTCGGGCTGCGCAACACGCCATCCTGCGGGAAGGCGACCAGTTGCAAATCGAGGTAAGGTGCCACGCGGCGCTTCACGTCGAGCAGCGCCTCCACCGCCAGCAGGCGGTCGTCGCACACATCGACATGGCTGCGGATCGCGAGCAAGCCGCGCGCCACGGCCCAATCGCAATACTGCAGCGCGCGCTCCACCAGGGCATCCTGCGTCAATTGCGGCTTCAGTTCGCCCCACAGCGCAATGCCTTCCAGCAGCGTGCCGGACTGGTTCACGCGCGGCAGGCCGTAACTGAGTGTGGCATCCATATGGAAGTGTGCATCGGCGAAGGGCGGCGTCACCAGCTTGCCTTGCGCATCGATTTCGCGCGCCCCCTTGGCTTGCAATGCAGGAGCGACATCGGCGATGCGTCCCCGGTCAATGGCGATATCGATGCCCTGGCGTCCGTCGGGCAAGTTGGCATTGCGGATAACCAGGTCCATCGCTTTGACTCCTCAAGGTAGGGATGGCCGATTGTAGGCAGAGCCCGCACGGCATGCAATGTTGCAGCGCATAACTTTTGCTTCAATAGTGGGCAAAAATGTCTTTCCATTACCATAATTCGTCGCTAGAATGGCCTTATTGCAGCGCACCATTTCCCACCGATCCAGGAGAAAATATGTTTTCGATTCCCGAGCAATTTTCCGCAGCCACCAAGTCGCAGCTGGAAGCGCAGCTGAAAATCCTCAACAACATGGCGACTACTGCCTTCGAAGGCGCTCAAAAGGTGATCGCGCTCAACCTGAGCACCACCAAAGCTTCCGTTGAAAAAAGTTCCGCCGCTGCGCGCGACCTGCTGGAAGCGAAAGACCCGCAAGAATTCTTCGCCAAGAGCACCGCCCGCGTCCCGAATTTCGATGGCGTGTTCGCCTATGGCCGCGAACTGTTCAGCATTGCCAGCAAGGCCCAGGCGGAACTGTTCCAGGCGGCGCAAGAGCAATTGAAGGAAGCCAGCAAGCAAGCGGTGAAGGTGCCTAAGCTGGCCGCGCCCGAACTCGGCGCCGCGCCGGCGCCCGCGCCGGCGCCAAAGGCGGCCAAATCCGAAGCCAAGCCAGCACCGAAGGCTGAAGTGAAAACCGAAGCGAAGGCCGAGCCAAAAGCCGAACCTGCCGACAGCACGCCGGAAATCAAGCTGGAAGCCAAGGCCGAAGCGAAGCAAGAAGCCAAGTCCGCCAAGCCCGCCGGCAACTTCCCCGACCCCAAGGCCGCCAACGCTGCCAAAGCCCAGAAGTAAACCATTCCGACCCGCGCCCACCATTGCCGCCATGGCCGTGGTGCGACGCGGGTTCGCCATTCCGATGCGCGGTCTGCGGAAAATTCTGCCCTGATGTATCCTTGCAGGCTCTTGGCAGCATTTTCCAACTTAGCTTATGAGTTTATCGCGCCTGATCGGTGGCTTTGTCCGCAGCCATTGGCGTTCTTATGCGGCCGCCGGCGCCATGTTGACCGGCGTCGCAATCATCGGCATTTGCATTCCGCGCCAGATCGGCTTCATGGTCGATGGCCTGGCGGCGGGCAAGCTTGGCCGCGAGGCGCTGTGGCAAGCCATCGGCTTGCTGCTCCTGCTTGGCGTGGCCAATTATGGCTTGCGCGTGGCGTGGCGCATGAAGCTGTTCTCGGCTGCTTACCAGCTGGGCGTCGAATTGCGCACCCGCTTTTACCGCCGGCTCTCGCTGCAAGGCCCGCAATTTTTCCAGAAACAGCGCACCGGCGACCTGATGGCGCTGGCCACCAACGATATCGACGCCATCGAAATGGCGGCCGGCGAGGCGATGCTGGCGGGCTTCGACGGCACGCTGACGCTGCTGCTGGTGCTCGGCATGATGCTGGTCGGCGTCGATTGGCGCCTGGCCCTGTTCGCACTGATCCCCTTTCCGCTGATGGCCTGGGCCTTCTGGCGCATTTCCTCGCATATCCACACTGCCTCGGCCGATTCGCTGAAGCGCTTCAGCGCCTTGAACGACCACGTGCAGGAGACGCTGTCCGGTGTGCGCACCTTGCGCGCCCTCGGCCTGGAACAGCGCAGCAGCAAGCGCTTTGAAGAGCTGGCCGGCGCGGCGGCGGATGCCAGCTTGACCGCCCAGCGCTGGGAGGCCGCTTACGAGCCGGCCGTCGGCTTGACGCTTACCGCGGCCACCGGGCTGTCGCTGGGCCTGGGCGGCTACTTGGTGTGGCAGGACGAATTGACCATCGGCGAGCTGACCAGCTTCAGCATGTACCTGGGCCAGTTGATCTGGCCGATGTTCGCCGCCGGCTGGGTGCTGTCGCTGATTGAGCGCGGCCGCGCAGCCTATGCGCGCCTGCAGCCGATGCTGGATGCGCCATTGACCATCGAAGACCATGGCACCCTGCCCCACGTCGCCCCCGGCAACCTGCAATTGCGCGGCGTCGGTTTCGCCTACCCCGGCCAGCAGGAGCCCGCACTGTCCGACATCTCATTGACGCTGAAGCCGGGCCAGACGCTGGGGCTGGTCGGCCCCACCGGCGCCGGAAAATCGACCTTGCTGCGCGTGCTGCTGCGCCAGGTCACGCCGACGCACGGCAGCGTGCAATGGAGCGGGCACGCGCTGGACCAGTACACGCTGCAAGCGCTGCGCGCGGCGATCAGCTGGGTGCCGCAGGAATCCTTCCTGTTCTCGGCCTCGATCGCCGACAATATCGCCCTGGCGCGGCCTGGCGCCACGCGGGCGGAGGTGGAGCGCGCGGCGGAACTGGCTTCCATCCACGACGACATCCAGCTGTTCCCGCACAAGTATGAAACGGAAGTGGGCGAGAAAGGCATCACCCTGTCCGGCGGCCAGCGCCAGCGGGTGGCGATCGCGCGCGCCCTGCTGTCGGATAACGACTTGCTCTTGCTGGACGACGCCCTGTCCGCCGTCGATACCGGCACCGAGACCGCCATCCTCGAACACCTGGAGGAGCTGCGCCGCGCCCACACCACGCGCAGCGCCATCATCGCCAGCCACCGCCTGAGCGCGGTCGTCGATGCCGACCAGATCGTGGTGCTGCAGCATGGCCGCATCACCGAATCCGGCACGCATGAAGAATTGCTCGCGCTGAACGGCTGGTATGCCAGCCAGTGGCGCTACCAACAATTGGAGGCCAGCCTTGACGCAGCCTGACAACCCAGGGCGCCGCGAACAGACGCGCCAGGCCGCCGGCTTGCTGCGCGAAGCTTCCGGCCCCGACCTGCACCATCTCGGCTGGGCCGTGCTGTGGCTGATGTTCGCGGCGGGCATGGAAGTGCTGGGCCCTTTGCTGGGCAAACGCCTGATCGATGAACATTTGCTGCCCAGGCAGCTCGACTGGCTCCCCATGGCACTGTTGCTGGGCGGTGTGCTGGTGACCGGCTGGATCGCGACCTGGGTACGTTACCGGCAGCTGGTGCGCTTGTCCGGCGTGGCCATGCGCTCGGTGCAGCGCCTGCGCGAACGCGTGTACAGCCACGTGCTGCGGCTGCCGATGGCCTTCTTCGACCGCGCCATCACCGGCCAGCTCGTCTCGCGCGTGACCAATGACACCGAGGCGGTGAAAGGCTTGTACATCCAGGTGCTGTTCGTGATCCTCGACAGCACCATCGTGCTGGCCGGGACGGTGGCCGCCATGGCCTGGCTGGACTGGCGCCTGATGACCATCGTGGTGGCGCTGCTGCCTTTCGTGCTGGTCATCGTGTGGTTGTACCAGCGCCTGAGCGCCCCGGCCGTGACGCGCGCGCGCCAGCTGCGCAGCGACATCAATGCGCAAATCGCCGAATCCATCGGCGGCATGACGGTGCTGCAGGCGAATAATGCGGAACAGCGCTTTGGCGAACGCTTCGCGCGCACCAATGCGGACCACTACACCCAGCGCCTGGCTGAAATCCGCGCCAACGCCTGGCTGCTGCGTCCCGCGCTGGACATGCTGAATATCCTGCTGCTGGCATCGGTAATCTTCATGTTCGGCCAGCGCGACATGAGCGCGGCGGAAGTGGGCGTTCTGTATGCCTTCATCAACTACATCGCCCGCGTGATCGAACCGCTGATCCAGATCACGATGCAGTTCTCGCAGCTGCAGCAATCGGTGGTGGCGGCATCGCGCGTCGCCACGCTGCTCGGCGAGCAGAGCGCACCGGAGCACCGCGCCGGCGCCCACGTGCGCCACGCCGCCAATGACGATGGCGCGCCGGCGGTCGACATCCGCGCGCTCGACTTCGAATACATCGCCGGCCAGCGCGTGCTGCACCAGCTGTCGCTGCAAATTCCGCAAGGCGCCTTCTTCGGCATCGTCGGCCACACCGGCAGCGGCAAATCCACCTTGCTGTCGCTGCTGCTGCGCTACTACCCCGCCCCGCACGGCAGCATCCGCATGAATGGCCTGCTGCTCGACGAAATCGACAACGAGCAGTTCCGCACCGACGTCGGCCTGGTGCCGCAAGACCCCTTCCTGCTGGCTGCCTCGGCACGCGAGAACATCGACATGGGGCGCGGCCTGTCACGGCAGGAAATCGAAGCCGCTGCGCGCGCCGCCCATTGCCACGACTTCATCATGGCGATGGAGGAAGGCTACGACACCCTGCTTGGCGAAGGCGGCTCGCGCCTTTCCTCCGGCCAGAAACAGCTGATCGCCATCGCCCGCGCCCTGGCCGGCAAGCCGCGCATCCTGCTGCTGGACGAAGCCACCTCGCGCATCGACTCGCACACCGAGCAGATCGTCCAGGTCGCGCTGACCGAATTGCGCGGCCAGGTCACCATCATCGCCATCGCCCACCGCCTGTCCACCATCCGCGAAGCGGACCGCATCATCGTCCTGAACCACGGCCGCATCGCCGAACAGGGCCCGCACGAAGAGCTGATGCAGATGGAGAATGGCTTATACCAGCGCCTTTACCTCCTGCAGCAGCTCGCGGCTTGATTCGACGCGCCGCGCCGCCATCACGCGGCGAGGCGCAAGCGGCTGTGGGCCAGGCCTGCCGCCCACATCAGGCAGCCGGCCAGGGCCCACGCGGCGGCGGTAGCGGCGGTTGCGGCGCCGTTGAAGCCGACCAGGTCCAGTTCCGCCATTCGTGGCGAGTTGATCGCGACGTACCAGACGAACAGGAACAGCGCGAGAAACAGGCGCGAGCCGCGCGTCAGGCTGCCGAGCAGGCTGGCGGCGGATGCCATGGCCAGCACGCCGCCGGCAACGGCGGCCGCGCGGGCCGGTGCATCAGGCGCCCAACGCAGCGCTACGATGGCCAGCGGCGCCGCCAAGGCGACACCGGCGCACCAGTGCCGCAGGTAGCGCCGCACCGGGCCGCCAGGCAGCGCGGCGGTCATGGCGTCGGCGCCGTGCTGCCAGTCGCGCGGCACGATGCCGCACACGACCACACCCCAGCAAGCCACGCCCAGCGTCATCACGCCCGCCAGCACTCCGGCATCGACTGCGGCGGCGGCGATCCCGGTGGCAACCAGTGCCAATGTGGCGGCTGGCGACATGGCCAGCACCAGCGCCACTTCCGCCAGCACTTCCCCCGCGAAGCCCGGCACGCGCATGGCCAGCGCCGGCAGCGGCCGCACCAGCCAGCCGACCGGCCGCACCAGGCGGTCTGCCAGTGCCAGCAGGCGGCTGCCGCGCGCCGAGGAACGTGGCCGCACGTGGTCCGGCGAGTAGCGGTGGAAGAACAGTGCCGCCGGCACCAGCAGCAGGCATGACAGCCCCAGCGTCGCTGCGCGGATCGACCATGCCTTCCAGGTCCACAGCCCGTCCGGCATGATAATGGGCGCCACCGCCGGGTCGAATGCGTGGCGGCCCAGCGCGAAATAGGTGGTCGCAAAATGGTCGCGCAGCGTCGTCACCGCCACCGACAGCCCGGAAAAATCGAGGAACATCGGCCACGTGGCATCCGGGTGCTCGGTGACGCCGGCGATGGCGCCGAACTGCGCGCACCACAGGATGAAGTACAGCACGTCGCCGCGCTTGCCGACCAGCGACCCGATATTGTCGAACAGGACAGCGCATGCGGCGCTGAAGCTGACGATCGGCAGCAGCATCAGGACATACGTCTGCAGATAGGTCAGCAACTGTATCGGCCCCTGGCCACGCAAGGCGTGCAGCGCCAGCGTGGAGCCCAGGTAGGCCAGCACGAACAGCAGCAGGTAGGCCATGCCGCCCAGCCAGCGCCCCAGCGCCAGCAAGGCATTGCCGGCGCCGGTCGCCCCGATCACCGCGCCCATGCCGCTTTGCAGGTCTTCGGCCACGCGGCCGCGCAGCAGGAAGAAGCCGGCCAGCCCAAGCAGGATGCCGGCGATATGTGCGCTGCCATAGGCCAGCGCCTGGCTGGTGTACAGCACGCGCTTGCCGTCGATGACCATCATGGTGATGCCGTCGGCCGGGTCGGCAACCGCCAGCCAGCAAATCGCAATCGCGGCCAGCATCGCCGCCAGCGTGGACAAGCGGCGCAAGCGCAAGCGCACTTCGTTCAGCGCGATCACGCGCAGGGCATGGGCGTTCACGCTGCCTCCGCCACCGGTTCGGTCATTGCATAGCGCTGCGCCATCAGCGCCTCTTCCAGGCTGGGCTCGACCGGCAAGGCCCCGGCCAGCGGCTGGTCCGGGTGTGCCACGCGCAGCTGCACCTGCGCGCCCTGGCGCTGCGCCTGCAGCACGTGCAGCCGGCTGCGCAGCGCGTCATAATCGGCGGCGTCGACGCTGGCTTGCCACACCTGGCCGCGTGCGCGCTGCAGGATGGCGTCCGGCGTTTCCAGCGCCAGCAGGCGCCCTTTGCGCATGATCGCCAGCTGGCCGGCGATGCTTTCCACGTCCGGCACGATATGGGTCGACACGACCACCAGCTTGCCGAAGCCCAGTTCGGACAGCAGGCGGCGGAAGCGCAGCCGCTCCTCCGGGTCCAGTCCGGCCGTGGGTTCATCCACGATCAGGATGTCGGGATCGTTCAGCAATGCCTGCGCGATCCCCAGCCGGCGCCGCATGCCGCCCGAAAACGCCGCGGCCGGCCGGCGCGCATGCTCGGCCAGGTTGACCAGTTCCAGCAGCTTGCGGATGCGGCCCGGGTCGCGCACGCCCTTCAGCGCCGCAAAGTACTGCATGCATTCCAGCGCCGTCAGGTTCGGGTAGACGCCGAATTCCTGCGGCAGGAAGCCCAGGCGGCGGCGCATGGCATCCGGATTGCGCACAATGTCGACCCCATCGAACAGGATGGTCCCGGTGCTGGGGCGCGTCAGCGTGGCGACCAGCTGCATCAGGGTGGTTTTGCCGGCTCCGTTGTGACCAACCAGCCCAACCACACCCGTACCGAGTGTCAGTGACACGTCGTCCACCGCTTTCAGGTCGCGATAGGCCTTGCTTACATTGCGCAGTTCCAGCATGTGGTCTCCATCCCAAAATTGTCGATGGGGTGACTGTAGCCGCGCCGGGTCGCGGCCGCGTCTGCCGTGCGACGAACGGTCGGATGGGGATGATGGATGGCAATATTGTGCAACCAGTTACAGCGCATACTTGCATTTTCCCCACAGTTCCGCCGCCTGACATGCAAATAGTGAGTCAGGTTCCGGATTTCCGGCTTGCAACAGGCATATAATTGATCGACATGCTGCTCACGCGACCCTCAAGGACCCAAGTTGCCAGGCTTTCCGGTTTCAACCATTGTTAAGCGCCTCCCGATGCTGGCCGGCGCTTGCC
The DNA here is from genome assembly GCA_965650885.1 of uncultured Oxalobacteraceae bacterium. Lineage (GTDB taxonomy): Bacteria > Pseudomonadota > Gammaproteobacteria > Burkholderiales > Burkholderiaceae_D > Rugamonas. Next base: position 2,608 of record CBFGQI010000059.1, on the reverse strand, counting down.
TGCTCGCGCCCCTGCTCGCCCTGGCCCAGTCACCGCTGGACAAGGATATTGCCCAGATCCGCGAACACGTGCGCTTCGTGCCCGAAAAGGCCCTGGTCCAGCTGCAGCAGATGGAACCGCTGGCGCGTTCGGCCCCGGCCTTGACCCGTGCCGAATTCCTGGCCCAGCTCAGCCTGACCCATCGCAGCCTCGGCAAACACGATATCGCCCTGGCCCTGGCCGATGAGCTCTACGATTACGGCCGTTCGCAGGACGACAAGATCATCATCGCCAAGGGTTTGCTGACCAAGGCCTATGTCCGCTCGGCAATGAACCAGCGACAGCTGTCGCATGAATTGGCATTCGAAGCGGAAAAGATGGCCGCCACCACCAGCGACATGGTGCTGCGCGTCCAGTCCATCATCACGGCCGGCCAGAGCTACGCCGAACAAGGCAATTTCCCGGTGGCGCTGAACCGCCTGCAATCGGCGGTGGAACTGGCGCAGCACGTCGAGAGCGACAAGGTACCGCTGGCCAGCGCGCTGAACGCGCTGACGCTGCTGTACACCCAGATGCGCGAATACGACAAGGCCTGGGAAAGCCTGGGCGAAACATTCGAAGTATCGGAAACCCTGAATTCGCCTGGCCGCATGGCCATTGCCAGCAATACCGAATACGGCTTGTCCGTCGATACGCACCAATACAAGCGCGGCATGCGCGCGCTGCTGGCCAACCTGGAGCTGACCCGCAAACTCGGCGCCAAGCGCATGATCGCCACCACCCTGGTCAACCTGTCCGACATCAACCTGAAGCTGCACGACTTCCCGGCGGCCTTGCGCTTCGCCAACGAAGCATCGGCCGCGGCGCGCGATGCGAACGACGAGGGAGTCGAAGCCACTGCCCGCATCAATGCCGGCCAAGCCTACATGGGCACCGGCAAGCTGGCCGAAGGCAAGAAGTCCTTTGCCCTCGGCATGGAGTATTTCGAGAAGACGGGCGACAAACCCGAACTGCAGGCCCTACTGACGGAATACGGCCAGGCGCTGGAGCGCGCCGGCGACTTCAAGGGCGCAGTAGAAGCCTACCACCGCGAACGCACGATTTCGAACGAACTGTTCGAAGCGCAGCGCAAGAAAGCCATGTGGGAGCTGCAGGAAAAGTACGACACCGAAAAGAAGAAGCGCCAGATTGAAGCGCTGTCGCACGAGAACCAGGCCAAGGGCGCGGAACTGAACGCGCGCCGCCTGCAGCAGCGCATCTGGTGGCTGCTGGCGGTGGTGTTCGCGATGGCGGCCGTGATTGTCGGCCTGCTGTACCGCAAGGTGCGCCAGGCCAATGCCCAGCTGGAGGTGAAGAACCTGGAGCTGAAGGCGCAAAGCTCGCTCGACCCGCTGACCACCCTGTACAACCGCCGCCACTTCCAGGAATACATGCGCACGCATAACCAGGTGGAGCGGCGCGGGATCAATGGCGAAGATATCGTCGGCGCCCTGTTCCTCCTGGACGTCGACCACTTCAAGCACGTCAACGACACCTATGGCCATGCGGCCGGCGACGCGGTGCTCAAGATGATCGCGGAAAGCTTGCGCGTGGCGCTGCGCGAAACCGACATGATCGTGCGCTGGGGCGGCGAGGAATTCCTGGCCTTCCTGCCGGCCATCCCGCGCAACGGCCTGGATGAAATCGCACGGCGCATCCTCAGCAGCGTATCGTCGCAGCCGGTGCCGTTCCAGGGCCACATGATCCATGTGAACGTGTCGGTCGGCTTTGCGCCATTCCCGCTGGCGCCGGGCGGTGCGCCATTGCCGTGGGAACGCGCGGTCAACCTGGTGGACATGGCGCTCTACCTGGCCAAAGCCCACGGCCGCAACCGCGCCTACGGCGTGCGCGGCTTCGAGAAATTCGAACAGACCTCGATGGAGGCGATTGAGCAGAACCTGGAACAGGCCTGGCGCGCCGGCTTCGTCGACCTGACGCTGGTGCTGGGCGGCGTGTCCGACGAGCCGCCGCCATCCAATGTCGTGCCGCTGAAAGCCAAGTCCGGCAACTAGTCCTTTTCCTTGCGTGCTTCGCGGGCGGATTCCTGGATCTTTTCGCCCGCTTCCTCCACCTTCTCGCCGAGCTTTTCGGTCGCCTTGTTCAGTTTCTCGCCGGCCTGCTCGGCCGCCACGCCCAGCTTTTCGCCAGCTTGCTCCAGCTTGTCGCCCGCCTTGGCGGCCGCCTGGTCGATTTCCCGCCCCGCCTGCTCGGCCGGGCCGATGCGCTTGTCTTCCGGCTTCTGGCAACCGCCCAGGGCCAGCGCCAAGGCGGCGCACAGCACTGCAATCATGCTTTTCATATTCGCTCCTTTCCTTCCAGCATAGCCAAAATGATACGCTAGAATAGTGCCCATGGACGCGCACATTCCCTTCCTTAAGCGGGCGGGCATGGTGCTGGTGGTGCTGGGCACCTGCGACCTGCTGGCCATCCGGTCCGGCCTTTTCCTGCTCGGCGCAGCAGCCGGTGTCGGTTTGCTGTGCGGCAGCCTGCACGTGGCGTCCCTGGTGCGCTGGCTGGCCGCCTTTGCCTTGTGCGCCCTGGCCGTCATGCTGCTGGCCTGGCCCTTCATGCAGCCGGTCGACTTGACCCT
>CBFGQI010000058.1:0-29667 GCA_965650885.1 uncultured Oxalobacteraceae bacterium | reverse complement strand
CCGTTCGAACAGACGGGGTCTGACCCTCCGGGTCAGACCCCGGTTTACCGGTTTTAGCCTCCCAGCATGCTATATTTTCCGCATGCCAACCCTAGCCCATGCCTACCGCTACGCATCCCCTTCCACGGTAACGGGCACCGGCAGTCCGCACCTGGTGCTCGCTACCTCCAGCGCGACCGAGCAACCCCACTTCTTTGAAGGCCGACTGCTGCAACCGCGCCTGTGCGCGGAGCTGCTGACGGCCGTACACCTGATCGTCGGTTCCCGCTTCTTCATGCCGGCCAACTCCCTGGCAAAAGCCCTGATGCTGGCCGACCCCGTCGTGACGTCCGGTGGCGGCATGCTCCGATTCGAAGGCTTCTCCGCCTGCTGCAGCACCTACATCCGCGCCGACCTGCTCCCCGCGGCCTACGACGGCGAAACCGTCGGCCAGGGCACCACCAACGTCGACTTCAACGCGCCGATGCGCGCGGCGCTGGCGCGTTTGCGCGATGCGGACGGCCTTGGACTTTCGGTCGGGCGGCAGGAACTGACCCTCCACACTGCCGACGCCAGCGTCACGGAGAAAAAGGTCGAACTCCCCCTGCGCTGGTTGCGGGGCATGCTGGAAGTGCAGTCCTACCTGGCCGGCATGGGCGCGCGCCATACCATGGGCGGAATGGAAGCGCTGCGCTTCCTGAGGTCCTTGCCGCGCAATGCGAACGGCCGCACCCCGCTGTGGATGGTTGCCGGTAGCGCCGGGCCGCGCATGACCGCCACACCATCGGCAAATGGCGTGCGCATCAGCGATACTTCGCGCTTGCGCGTCCTCGAACAGCTGGTGCCGAAGGCGCAATCCGTCACCGTCTACGCGGACGAGGCGCAGCAATCCTGCGCCTGGGTGCTGGACTTCGGTACCGCGCGCCTGACGCTTGCGCTCAGCGCGGAAACCTGGCGCGGCTTTTCCGGTGAAGGACAGGCTTTGCATGCCCTGTTGCGCGCGTCCGGCACCAGCGCACTTGCCAGTGTGCGCGCCCAGCTGGCATGGCAGCCCGCTCTCGATACCAAGGAGATTGGCGGCAGGCTGTCGCTCCAGCCGGACGACGTCGACGATGCCTTGCGTGTGCTTGGTGCATCAGGGCTGGTTGGCTTCGATTTGTCGGAGGCTCGATATTTTCATCGCGTGCTGCCCTTCGACTTATCGCTGGTGGAGGACTTGAATCCACGATTGACTTCCGCGCGCGAACTGCTGGACCTGGGGGCAGTGCAGGTAGTACGGTTGGAGCCTTTCGAAGCGGAGGTGGCAAGCGGCGGCATCGCCCATCGCGTGCGCGAAGTCGGCGATGAGCTGCACTGCACCTGTCCGTGGTTCGCCAAATACCAAGGTGCGCGCGGCCCATGCAAACACGTATTGGCGGCGGAGGCCATGCGATGAGTTTCGTCCCTGCGAATGAACTGGAAGCGATGATCTACGCCGGCGATGGCAACGCCGTGCTGGATATGCTGGCCGCCATGCCCGAGCCACAGCGCCTGGCGCAGGCTGGGCGCCTGGGCGAGGTGGCGGACCTGATGCGCTACTCGTGGTATGACCGCGATACCGTGCACGATTCGTGGGGTATGCGCGCCACCGACGGCCAGCGCGATGCCATAGAGGTGGCGATGCTCGTCTGCGCACCAGCCGACCGGGCAGCTTCCTTCCGCTTGAAGGCGGAACGCCTGGTCGCGGTGGCGGCGCGTTTCCGCCCACCCAGCCTGCCGATGCTGGCGCGGGCGCTCTGGGATTGCAGCCATCCGGCAGCGGCATTGCAACTTGCCAAGGCAGGGTTGTCGCCATTCGAGCTGGATGATGAAGGCATCCTGCGCCTGATGGCGATACATCACCGATTGCGCTCGAAATTGCGTGACTACCTGGTTGGGAATATCGAAATCCTGAAACCTGTCCTGCTCAGGATCTTTGATCTCGAGGGCACCAGTGACGTCAACCTCGCGGGGATCGACAAATACACGTTCAAGGACGAGGAAACATGGGCCTGGAACCTGCTTCAGCTATGCGAAGACGGCGTCTATTCGCGCACGGAGATGCTGGCACGCTGCCTGGATACGCTGGAGCGCGATTGGCCGCAATTCCGGGCAGGCTGGTTCTCGCGTTTCCACGACCGGTTGGAACCGACCGTCGAAGAGATGGCAGTGGAATCTGCGCGCTACCTGTCCTTGCTTCATAGCCGGATTCCGCCCACGGTTAGCATGGCGCTCGGCGCTTGCGCCAAACTGCTCGACAAGCAGCTGCTCGATGCAGGGAGCCTGCTGGATGCCCTGCGTCCGGTCATGCTGTCTTCCGTCAAGGCGCCGATCGGCAGCGCCTTGAAGCTGCTGGATGCGGTGGTCAAGCGGGATCCCGGCCAGCGGGCCGCGGCGGCGCGCCTTGCGCTGGAAGGATTGCAGCATACCGACCCCGGACTGCAGCAAACCATCGTCGCGCGGCTAGGCAAATGGGGCCTGGACGACGATGGCGATGCCGCGGCGCGGGCCATGCTGCCATTCGTTGCGCCCAGCGTGCAGCCGGCATTGGCTGCATTGCTTGGCGGTCCACCCGCCTGCCGGCAGGACGACTGGCACGACATTGCCTTGCCGCCGCCTGCGCAGCCCATGTCCCCGCTTGATGCGTCGCGTACCTTGCCAGCCCCGGCTACTCTGGACGAGCTGGTGGCGCTGTGCGCCCGCCTGCTGGAAGATCAATCCGACCTGGACATGTTCGAGATAGCCTTTGGGGCCCTGCTTGCCGCAGCGCCGCTCTCCGCCGACGACCGTGCGCGCTTCGCCCCAGTGCTCAAGCGTGCCCGCAAGCTGAGGGTCGACCGCTGGGACTTGAAGGCTTGCATGGCGGGCGAGTTCGCGCGGCTGCTGCTGGCCCAGGTGGCAGGTGAGGAGCGCGAGCGTCTGCCGGCAGCCGGCGGGGCCCTTGGCCTGCTGTCGGAGCGCATCGACGACGCCAGCGCATTCGATATCGCCACGCACCGCGGCGGCTTCATCGCCCCAGCCGTGCTTGTGCAGCGTGCCGGCAAGTTGGGAGCGCAACTGGCGAAGCTGCCGTTGCGCGTCCAGGTGCGTGCCTTGCTGCGGCTGGCGCCGGCGGCAGATGCCGGCGTCCTGCGGGCCGCGCAAGCGCTGCCCGATTCGCCTTTCCGGCAGGCGCTGTGTTATGCGCTGGGCGGCGAATGGCCGGCGCAGCCAGATGAGGCGCTTTGCCTGGCTGCCTCGCGTATCCGCTACCCGGGCGAGGACGACCCGACGGCAGTGCTGGTATTCGGCGGCGGGCTGCCGGACGGTGCCCGCGCAGCGTCTGTGGAACTACAGGCGGAACTGGTCGAATGGGAGCACGGCAACTACTTCAGCCCCCGCAGCACGGTGTGCCCGGCACCGCAACCGGTGGACACCACCTTGCTGGCGCCGCACATGCACATGGATTTCTGGCGCCACTCGGAAGCCCTGATCCTGTTCGGGGCTTCGCACTTCCCTTCCAGCCATGAGGCGATGTATGGCGATGCCATGCCCGGGCTGGCGCAGCATCTCCAGTATCCCGACACGGAATGGCACCAGGTTGCCTGGATGCGCGTACTGGGCGAGCCGGTGACGCTCATGACGCCGGCGGCGTTGAAGACAATGGCTCTGGCGCTGATGGGCAAGGATCCCGGGCGGCTGGCGCGGGCTGTCGATGCCTTTGTGGCCAGCGGCAGCGATGGACGCCTGGATGCCCATGCCCTCGGGCGCGCCCTGCTGGAATTGCAGCCGCAAGGCTTTTTCATGGCCGGCCGCTTGGCGGCGGCGCTGGCAACGGCGGCTGCGGCAGATCCGCGCATGCCGCACGTCGTGCTGGCGGTGCTGGGCGTGCTGTGCGAGCCGCCAGCCGGCGAAGCGCCGCGCGACATGGCCAAGCTGCTCCAGTTGATGCAGGAACTGGTGCTGCGGCATCGCCTGCGCCCCGCGCCTGCCGCCAGGGCCGCCCTGGAACGCATGCCGTTGACCGGCAAGGCCCATACGCTGCGGCGCGCCCTGCTCGAAGCGCTGGCATGACAATCTTCGCTTGCTGTACGCGCGGCGAACCGGTATAATTTCGCCTTTCAGAATCTCGTTGCCAGTTGCCCCGTTGTGGAACTGGCGCCGAAACCGGTCAAGTCTGATGACCATAGCAAGTCGGTCCCACCCCTTCCCATCCCGAACAGGACCGTGAAACGACTCTGCGCCGATGATAGTGCTGCAACCAGTGTGAAAGTAGGTTATCGTCAGACTAATTAACAAGGCAAAAGGGCCCGCTGCGTAGCGGGCCCTTTTTGTTTTGTGTCATTGGCATGTCATTTCGGCTATTTATGCTGGGCTTTTCGACCACCCGAGGCCCGCATGAAAACCCTGTCGCTCCTTCCCCTTGCATTCGCCCTCGCCGCCTGCGGCGGTGGCGGCAGCAGTGAACCTGCCAAACCAACCGTCAATGGCAGCTTCGTCGACGGCGCAGTGGAAGGCGCGGATTATGTCGCAGGCAGCGCCGCGCGCGCCACGACCGGGGCCAAGGGCGAGTTCACCTGCAAGGAAGGCGAGAGTGTCAGCTTCAGCGTGGGCGGCATCGCCCTGGGCAGCGCGGCTTGCGCCCCCATCATTACGCCGCTTCAGCTGGCGGGCGTAACCGACGTCAAGGACGCCAAAGTCGTCAACCGCTTGCTGGCACTGCAGCTGCTGGACGAAGACAATGATCCCGCCAACGGCATCCGCATCGCCGCCGACGTGAAGCACGCCATGGCAGGCAAGTCCCTCGACTTCGGTGCCGCCGTGGCCGACTTCAACAAGGCGATGGCAGCCAACCTGGCCGCCGCCGGCGCCGCCTACGGTGCGCGCGGCATCGACGACGAGCGCCGCCTGCTGGTGCGCGAGCATTTCGAAGACACCCTGGCCTCCAGGGTCGGCACGCCGGTGCAAGAAACCTTCACGCAGGCCGCCGCCACCGTCACCGTGACGCGCTACCAGATCCAGGCTGCCAACAGCATGTACATTCCATACGAAGGCAGCAATGCCAAGGTCAAGGCCGACTTCCCGCTGGGCTTCCTGCCATCCTACGGTTCCGCGCTGGCCTTCAAGGGCACCGCCGCCAACGGCGACCTGGAATTCTACGGCTTGACCGACCGCGGCCCGAACGGCGACGGCCCGAATGTGCCGAACCCGAACGGCAGCGGCACCATGGGCGCCAAGATCTTCCCCTCGCCAAGTTTCACCCCATCGGTCGGCATCATCACCGTCGGCAAATCGGGCGCCGTATTGGCGTCCAGCATGCCGATCAAGGTTGCGGCAGGCAGCAATAGCTCCGGCCTGCCCATACCGGCGGGCACGCTGGGCAATTCCGCCGAAGTACCGGTCTTCGACGCCATGAAATACGATGCCGCGACCAAGGCAGTGCACAGCGCCAACGGCCTCGACACCGAAGCCATCGCCTTCGACGAGAAGCGCAATGCCTTGTGGCTGTCCGACGAATACGGCCCCTTCATCGTGAAGGTCGACGCCGCGACTGGCGCCATCCAGTCGCGTTACGCCCCCGGCAGCGGCTTGCCGGCCATCTTTGCCAAGCGCCGCGCCAACCGCGGCATGGAGGGCATGGCACTGGATGCCGCCAGCGACAAGCTGCATGGCTTCCTGCAAAGCCCGCTGAGCGACGGCAGCGCTCCATACTCGGTGACCGGCAAGAATGAACAGGTGGAACGCTTTGCGCGCTTCACGCGCTGGATCGAATTCGACCCCGCCACCGGCAGCACCGCGCGCATGTTCGCCTATCCGCTGAGCGGGACCGACTATGCCGACGGCCGCACCGGAAACGCCAAGCTGGGCGACGTGGCGGCGCTGGGTAATGGCAAGTTCATCGTGATCGAGCAGGGCGCGGCGCCGAACGGCAAGGTTTCCAACAGGCTGATGCTGGTCGAGATCGGCGCCGCCACCGATATCGGCGCCGCCGGTTTCAATCCGGCCACATCGGACCTGGAAAAGAGTTCGATGGGGGCGGTGGCGGTCAATGGCGCCGACTGGTCCAAGGTCGTGCCGCTGAGGAAGTCCCTGCTGCTGGACTTGAACGCGATCGGATGGCTGGCGGAGAAGGCTGAAGGCCTGGCTATCGTGGACGGCAACACGCTGGCCCTGGTCAACGACAACGACTTTGGCTTGAAGACCCGCATCTTCACCCCGTCCGGTGCAGAGGTCGATGCCGACGTGACCAAATGCAATGTCGATGCGAACGGCACCATCATCACCAACAACACTGCCGGTTGCCATGCCGCCAACAGTATCCGCGTTGCACGCGGCGACGACCGTGAGCGCCCCAGCCGCTTGTGGCTGATCAAGTTCGCCAAGGCGCTCGGCAGTTACTAAGGTTTGTGCGCCGTCGCCCTGCCGGCTGGCGGATAATGCCGGCAGGGAGGCGAGCGATGATTGAACTGGACGGTTCGACAGGCGAAGGCGGAGGACAGATCCTGCGCACGTCACTGTCCTTGTCGATGATTACCGGCCAGGGCTTCCGCATCCAGAACATCCGCGCCAACCGTCAGCCGCCCGGCTTGCGGCGCCAGCATTTGTCGGCTGTGCGTGCCGCTGCCATCGTCTGCAATGCGACCGTTACCGACGCCGAAGTCGGCTCGACCACACTGGAATTCACACCGGGCCATGTGAACGGCGGGGTGTACGATTTCGACATCGGCACCGCCGGCAGCACGACGCTGGTGCTGCAAACCCTGATTCCCGCCTTGCTGTTCGCCGAACAGTCCGCCATCGTCACGGTCACCGGCGGCACCCACAACCCCAAGGCACCGCCGGCGGAATTCCTGCAACGCGCTTACTGCCGCGTGCTCGCGGCCATGGGTGCCGAAGTGGAGATCGATATCGAACGCTACGGGTTCTACCCGGCTGGCGCCGGCACCATCTCCGCCAGCGTATGGCCATGCAAGCGCTTGCAGCACCTCGACCTGCTCGAGCGCGGCCTATTGCGCGAAGCCTATGCGCAAGTGATCGCAGCCCGGCTGCCGGCCCAGGTGGCGCAGCGCCAGTATGCGACCGTGCGCAACCTGATGGGCTGGGAGGAGGGCCAGATGCGCGAACCGTTGTCGCCATCAACCGCCAGCCCAGGCAACGCCCTGTTGCTGACCATTGACAGCGAAGCCGTGACGGAAGTGTTTTCCGCCATCGGCGACCGCGGCGTGCGCGCTGAAACGGTTGCGCGCGAAGCGTCCCTGGAGGCGCGTCGCTACCTGGCTTCCGGGGCCGCGGTCGGCGAACATCTGGGCGACCAGGTGATGCTGCCGATGGCCCTGGCCGGCGGCGGCGCCTACACGCTGGACCATGTGTCGCAGCATGCCATCACCAATGCCGAAGTCATTGCGCATTTCCTGCCTGTGACGATAACCTTCGAGCAGGGCGAACGGTTCAATACCTGCTATGTGCGCGCCAAAGCTTGAGGCCTATGATGAAGGATGACGAATTCGATGTAATGGAAGTGCCGGGCGGCAGTCCGGTGAAGATGTGGACCAAGGGAGTTCCGGTTGAAGTCGACGCGCGCCAGCAATTGTCCAATACGGCCAGAATGCCCTTCATCTACAAGCACATCGCGGTGATGCCGGACGTCCACCTCGGTAAAGGATCCACCATCGGCAGCGTGATCCCGACCCTGGGCGCGGTCATCCCGGCCGCGGTTGGCGTCGATATCGGCTGTGGCATGATGGCCGCCAAGACCACGCTCAATGCACGCGACCTGCCCGACAACCTGGGGCCGCTGCGCAGCGCGATCGAGAAGGCCATCCCGCATGGGCTGACCCCGAAATTCCGGGGCCGCGACCGCGGCTCCTGGGAGAATCCTCCGGCGGCGGTGGACGCGGCATGGGCGAAATTGAAGGATGAATTCGACGCGATCTGCGAAAAGACGCCGAAGCTGGAGCGCACCAATAACTACCGCCACCTGGGCACCCTCGGCTCAGGCAACCACTTTGTGGAAGTGTGCCTGGACGAGGAGGACGCGGTCTGGTTCATGCTGCACTCCGGTTCACGCGGGGTGGGCAATGCCATTGGTTCCCACTTCATCGAACTGGCGCAGCAGGATATGCGCCACCATATCGCCAACCTGCCGGACAAGGACCTGGCCTACCTGGAAGAAGGCACCGAGCACTACGACGATTATGTGGAAGCCGTAGGCTGGGCGCAGAAGTTCGCCCGCATGAACCGGGAAGTGATGATGCAGAACCTGATAGCCGCCGTGCGGACCGTGATCGCCAAACCCTTCGAAACCCACGTCGAAGCGGTGAACTGCCACCACAACTATGTGCAAAAGGAACGTCACTTCGGCAAGGACGTGCTGGTGACGCGCAAGGGCGCAGTCTCCGCCCGCAAGGGCGAGCTGGGCATCATTCCCGGATCGATGGGGGCCAAAAGCTATATTGTGCGCGGCAAGGGCAACCCCGAGAGCTTCCACAGCGCCAGCCACGGCGCCGGCCGCACCATGAGCCGTCACGAAGCGAAGCGCCGCTTTTCGCTGGAAGACCAGCTCAGGGCGACGGAAGGCGTCGAGTGCCGCAAGGACGCTGGCGTGATCGACGAAATCCCGATGGCTTACAAGGATATCGATGCGGTCATGAAGGCGCAGGAAGAGCTGGTGGAGGTGGTGCACACCCTGAAACAGGTGGTGTGCGTCAAAGGATAGCCATGTGACACATGCTGTGTGACAGGTGTTCCAATCTGGAGCAACTGCACCGCCCGCATGGGCAAAAAATGCATGGCACGGCGATTGCTCCTGCATGGGTATTACAACCACATCATGCAGGAGACATCCATGAAACGCATCGTCCTCGGCGTCGCGCTGACGCTTGCCGTAACCACTTCCCTGATTGCTTTTGCCCACGGTAATGTCACGCCGCAGGGTGTCGATACCACCGGCTTGCCGGCGCTGGGCGATAAGTGGCGCGATGAAAATCCCTACAAGGACAACAAGCTCGCGCTGAAGATCGGATCTTCCGCTTACAACCAGAATTGCGCCCGTTGCCACGGCATTGAAGCGGTTTCGGGCGGCATCGCACCCGACTTGCGCTTGCTGGACCGGGACTGCCAAGGCATGCGCAACGAAACCAAGAAACAGGCCTGCTACAAGGAGATTGACCGCTATTACTTGGCGTCGATCCGGGCCGGCAAGGTGCGTAACGGCGCGGTGTATATGCCGCCATTCGAAGGCGTCTTCAACCAGGAAGCCATGTGGGCCATCAAGACCTACCTGGAAACCCGGCGCGCCACCAATTGACGTGAGGCTGCCATGCTGACCTTGCGCCTGCGCGGCCTCCGCGCCCTGCTGCTGATCGGCTGTGCCCTGCTGTTTGCGGCGCTGCCGGTGCGTGCCGATACCGGCGCCCTTAAAGTTGCCGTGTACAAGGAGTTTGCGCCGTTCTCCGCCAACGGGGCTGGCATCGATGTCGACCTGGCCGCCGCGCTGGCGCGCAAGCTGTCGATGAAATTGAGCCTGCTGCCCTTCCCGGCGGGCGAAAACCTGAACGATGACTTGCGCAATATGGTGTGGAAAGGGCATTACCTTGGCTACGGCCCGGCGGATGTGATGCTGCATGTGCCGGTTGACCGCACGCTGATGGCGAACGACAAGGTGGAGATCTTTGCGCCCTACCATGTGGAATCGGTGCGGCTGGTCCGCAGCGCCCGCAGCATCCCGGTATTCGACGGCATTGACGCGCTGGCGGGCAAGCGCATCGGGGTGGAGCAGGTCTCGCTGGCAGGCATGGTAATGCTGGGCGAAGGCAATGGCCGGTTTCGCGACCAGGTGCGGCTGTTCCCGACGTCGGCCGAGGCATTGCAGGAGTTGAAAGCCGGTGGGCTGGATGCCGTGCTGGCGACCCGCTCGGAGATCGAGTCCGTGCTGCGCGGCGATGCGGCCTTTCCGGTGGAACAGGTCACTTTCCAGCGGCTGCCGCGTGCCGGATGGGCGGTAGGCATGGCGGTGCGCAAGGACAGGACGGATCTGGCGCGCCAGCTGCAGGCCGCATTGAATGAGCTGGCCGCCAGCGGTGAACTGAAGGAAATCTTTGCGCGCCACGGCGTGCAGTTGGCGAAGCCGTGAAAAGGCGGGCGTTGACTGGGCTGCTGGCGGTCCTGGCTGCAGCAGCGCGCGCCGAGGGTGGGGGCGGCGGCAATGGCATCCAGTCCGTCGAGATCGTCGGCATCGCGCCGGTGCCGGTACTCGCGGTTGAAAGCAAGCTGCTGCCTTATGCCGTGCAGCTCGGCGCGGCGCCGCAGCAGGGCGAGACCCTGGCGGAAACCATGGCGCGCACGCTGGCGGGCGTGAACCTGAACGGTATATCGGGCAGCCCTTACCAGCAGGACCTTACCTATCGCGGCTTCCGCGCCTCGCCGCTATTGGGCACGGCGCAAGGGTTGTCGGTGTATCTCGATGGCGTGCGGGTGAATGAGCCGTTCGGCGATGTCGTGAATTGGGACATGCTGCCGGAAGCGGCCATCGGGCAAGTGCTGCTGGCGCCGGGTTCCAACCCGCTGTATGGTTTGAATACGCTGGGCGGGGCGCTGGTGCTGCTGACCCGTAACGGCCGGGACGATCCCGGCGGCAGCATCGGCGTCACGGCAGCCAGCGATGGCCGGCGGCGCGTGGAGTTATCGCACGGTGCGCAGCGGGCGGATGGCTGGCATAGCTTTGCGGCGGCGACACTGTTCCATGACCGTGGTTGGCGGGCCGCGTCGCCGGGTCACCTGGCCAGGCTGTTCGCCAAGGTGGGGCACGCTGCGGCGCGGCAGGACTGGGACCTGTCGGTCCTGGCCGGCGGCAGCCGGCTGACGGGCAATGGCTTGCTGCCGGATGGCTTGTACCACGCGGACCGGCGCGCCGTGTACACCAGCCCGGACCGCAGCAGCAACCAGCTGCGCCAGCTTCAGGCCAGCCTGCGCCGCCAGCTGGAAGGGAATGCGCAGCTGGCGCTGTCCGCCTACGTCCGCAGCAGCCGCCGTGATGGTGTGAATGGTGACGTTGCCGACGGCGATGAAGACGACGAGCGCGAAGCCGGCCCAGCCCCGGCCAGCCTGAATACGGCAGTGACGCGCCAGCGCAGCCAGGGGGCGAGCGCCAGCCTGCAGTTGCCCGCAGGGGCGCACCGGCTGGCGCTGGGCGCCACCTTCGACCGCAACAGCGTCTCATTCGCCCAATTCAGCCAGCCCGCGGCCTTCGGGGCACGGCGCGACGTGCTGGCGCTGCCGGGCAGCGGGCGGGAACTGGAGGCCGAAGTCGACGGCAGCGCAGCCAGCGCCGCGCTGTTCGCCAGCGATACGTGGACATTCGCACCCCGTTGGTCGCTCACGGGATCGGCGCGTGTCGGCTGGTCGAGGGTGGCCAATACGCTGCGGCACGACCGCGACGAGGACGACAGCAACGCACAGCATGAACGCTTCATTTATCGCAAGCTGAACCCCGCCCTTGGCATCACTTACCAGGCCGCGGCAGGCACCACCCTGTTCGCCAGCGCCTCGCAGAGCAACCGCGTCCCGACCGTGATCGAATTGGGTTGCGCCGACCCCGGGCAGCCTTGCCGCCTGCCGGTCGGCCTGCAATCCGACCCCTACCTGAAGCAGGTCGTGTCGCGTACAGTGGAGGCAGGCGCGCGCTGGAAGCAAGGCGAACAGCAGGTCACGCTTGCGTTCTACCGCACGCAAAACCGGGACGACATCCTGTTCCGCACGGCTGGCATCAGCCAGCACGGCTACTTCGCCAACTTCCCCCGCACGCGCCACCAGGGCGCCGACTTCACCGCCAGTCTGCGCACACGCGCGCTGCAGGTCAGCCTTGCCTATAGTTTCCTGGATGCCGTATATGGCGCCAGCGGCAGCCTGTTCACCGGCACCCGCGATGTCGCGGTACAAAACGGCACGCGTATTGCGGGCTTGCCGCGCCACAGCTTCAAGTTCGGCGCAGACTGGCACGCCACCCCCGCGCTGAAGCTGGGCGCAACCCTGCACGCCAGCTCGCATATGGCCTTGATGGGCAACGAAGATGGCGACCGGCCCGGCTGGCGCATTGCGGGCCACGCCCTGCTTGGACTGCAAGCCAGCTATCGGCCGAACGACCAATGGGAATGGCATGTGCGCATCAACAATGCCGCCAACCGCCGTCATGAAACGTTCGGCGCCGTGGCCGCCGATTTCTTCCCCGGCGGCCGCCCGCTGCAGGAGGGCGCGCCGCAGGAAGCGCGCTTTGTGGCGCCCGGCGCGCCACGCTCGGTGACGGCCGGGCTGCGCATCAATTTCTAGAACTGGTACTGCGCACTGACACCGGCTGCCCAGTTGCGGCCGGGGGCGGCCTCGTAATAGCGCTTGTTGCTGTCGCCGACGATGACGGAACCGATGTAGCGCCGGTCCGCCAGGTTGTTCAGGCGGACAAACTCGCTGATCCGCCATCCCGCCCACGCTTGCTTGGCGACCAGGCGCGCATTCAGCACGCTGTAGCCCGGTGCCGGCACGTCGGCATTGGCATCGTCGGCGAACACCCGGCCCACGCTGAGCGACTCGAGCGCGGCGCCGAAGCGTTCCCCGCTGGATTTCCAGGACAGCTCGGCAAACAGGCTGGCGCGTGGCACACCCGGCAGGCGGCTGCCTTCGCGCACGCTGCCGAACGGTTTCTCGTAGGTCGCCTTCAGGACCGTGGCCGCCACGCGTGTGCTGAAACCGGCCCCCAGCTTGCTGTCGAGCGACAGCTCGGCGCCCTGGCGCAGCGTTTCGCTGGCATTGCGGTAACTGGTGCGGCCGCCGCTGGCGGTATCGACCACCAGTTCATCCTGCGTGCGCACCTGGAACAGCGCGGCATCGATGCGCGTGTCGCCGGCGCGGGCCTTGATGCCGGCTTCGACATGGGTGCTGCGGGCAGGGCGCAGCTTGAAGTTGAAACCGGCACCGCTGGCGGAATAAAACAATTCATTCAGCGTCGGAGCCTCGAAACCGCGTGCCGCAGTCGCGTACAGGTTCAGGCCCGGCGTCAATTTGTACAGCACGCCCAGCAGCGGCGTGCTGCGGCTGAAGCGCAGCGAGCCGCTGTCGTTGCCGTTGCCGGCGAAATGGTCATCGACCGACACCCGCATGCGGCTATGGCGCAAGCCCGCCGTGAACTGCCAGCGCTCGCCCTGCCATTCCGACTGCA
This sequence comes from uncultured Oxalobacteraceae bacterium, assembly GCA_965650885.1. GTDB lineage: Bacteria > Pseudomonadota > Gammaproteobacteria > Burkholderiales > Burkholderiaceae_D > Rugamonas. Next base: position 16,484 of record CBFGQI010000058.1, on the reverse strand, counting down.
CATAAGGATCGGTGCTCGATACCACGTCCTCCTCATCGCGGCGCAGCTTGCCCTGCACGCCGAAGGTATTGCCGATGAAGTTCTCGTAGCCTTTGCGCTCGTCGCTGGAGCGGCTGTATTCCACACCAAACGTGGTGGTCAGCCGGCCGCCCGCCAGCTCGCGCATATCCTGCCAGTTGATATCCGTGCCATAGAAATCCCGGTCGAAATCGATCACCCCTCCCGAATGGCTGGCCGGCGCCTGGAAGCCTTTGGAGAATGACTGGAATTGCGTCACGCGCCGGTTGCCGCCCCATACGCTGGCGTGCAGGCTGCCGGATGCGAAGCGCTGGTCCCAGCTGGCGCCGCCTTGCTGGTGGTCGATGCTCTTGCGCGTGTCATAGCGCTCCGCCAGCGTGCGCTTTGGCACCTGGGTATCGCTGGCGTCGGTCTCGCCGGCACGCGGGTCGCGTTGCCACGTGGCCCAGGTGGCGCCCAGCGGATCCTGGGTATCTTTTTGCCGCAGGCCATTCGCCACCAATACCAGCCTGGCGCCGGCCATCGGCTGCAGGCTCAGTTTCGCCATGGCCTGGTCGCGCCGCGCCGCACTGTGGTCGCGGTAGCCATCCGTTTCGAAACGGGAAGCGTCCAGCACATAGCCGACACCCCCGGCGCTGCCCTGTGCATTGAGGCCGGTCTTGCGCAAGCCGTCGCTGCCGCCGGCAATGCTTGCCTCCACGGTCGGCGCGCCCTCACCGTCGCGCGTGAACAGCTGGATCACGCCGCCCGCATGGTTGCCATAGATGGCCGAATACGGTCCGCGCAATACCTCGATGCGTTCCGCCATGTCGAGGTTGAACGTGGCCGCCTGGCCCTGGCCGTCCGGCATGCTGGCCGGAATGCCATCGGTGATCAGCCGCACACCGCGCACGCCAAAGGCTGAGCGGGCGCCGAAGCCGCGCGAGGAGATTTGCAGGTCCTGCGCATAGTTCTGGCGGTTCTGCACCACCACGCCGGGCACGGCGGCCAGGGCCTCGGAAGCGTTGACGCGCAACTGCCCTTCCTGGATGCGCTGCGCATCCAGGACGTCCACCGCCGCCGGCAGGTCGAAGCTCTGGTGTTCGGTGCGGCTGCCGCTGATGACGACGACATCGGCAATCGCCGCCCCTTCGGGCGCCGCGCCGCCTGGCGCAGCCTGCGCCAGCATGGGGGAAAACAGGCTGGCCAGCAGGCCGGCCATGACGTTCAAACGGATCGGGTGCATCTCAGTCTCCTCGGATGTGTTCAGCATGCCCGCTGCGCGGGTCTCCCGGACACATAAGCAATATGCCTGCCAAGGCACCGCCGTGCCGCACGGTTGCTGGCATATCGCTTGCATTACTAACGGGCACACACCATACCAAAGGAGACATCATGAAGGCAATCCTGCTCATGGCGCTATGCGCCGCGGCCGGCGCCAGTGCCGCGCCCTTCGCCTATGTGCCGAACGAGAAATCCGGCACCATCAGCGTGATCGACACCTCGACCGACACCGTGGTCCGACAGATCCCGGCAGGCAAACGGCCGCGAGGCATCGGCATCGGTCCAGCCGGGCGCCAACTGTTCGTCAGCGATGCCGGCAGCGGCAGCCTGCTGGCGATCGACAGCGCGGCCGGCACCAGCGTGGCCCTGGCACTGGGCAGCTCGCCCGAGGGCGTCAGCGTATCGCCGGACGGCACAATGGTGGCCGTGGCCGTGGAGGAAGGCAATAGCGTGGCCCTGTTCGACGCCGTCACGCATGCCCGCCTGGCCGACATCCCGGTACAAGGCCGCAACCCCGAACATGCGGTATTCAGCCCGGACAGCCGCTACCTCTACGTCAGTGCCGAGGATGCGGAGCAGGTGGACGTGATCGACGTTGCGCTGCGCCGCCAGACCGGTTCTGTCGCGGTGGGGCTGCGCCCACGCGGCATCGGCTTTGCGCCCGATGCGAGCCGGGTCTACGTTGCATGCGAGCTGGCCAACGCAGTGTACGTGATCGACCCGGCGACCTTGCGCACGCTGGCCACCGTGCCGGCAGGCCGCAATGCCAATGGCATCGCTGTGCACCCCGACGGCCGCAGTGTCTACGTCTCCAACGGCACGGACGGCAGCGTGATGCGCATCGACACGGCACGTAACGAGGTCAGCGCCACCATCGCCGTCGGCAAGCGGCCCTGGAATATGGCCATGACACCGGACGGCAGCAAGCTGTACGTGGCAAATGGCCGTTCCGGCAGCGTGTCCGTGATCGATACCGCCAGCGCGCGCAAGGTGGCCGACATCACGGTCGGCGAGCTGCCCTGGGGAGTGGTGATCCGTTGAATTGAGCAACAGGTGTTCAAGTTTGGAACAGCTGTTGTTGCGCGGAGCGCCAGGCAAAGCGCAAAAGCAGCTGGCACGGCAATTGCGAACCCACCAATACCCACAACCACTCAATAGAGGACGACATGAATCTCGCCGACATCAGCAAACTGGGCGTCGCCAATCCCTTCAAGACCCGTTACGACAACTTCATCGGCGGCAAATTCGTGCCGCCTGTCAAGGGCGAGTATTTCGCCAACATCACACCGATCACCGGCTTGCCATTCTGCGAGATCGCGCGTTCTACCGCCGAAGACATCGAGCTGGCGCTGGATGCCGCCCACGCCGCCAAGGCTGCGTGGGCCAAGACTTCGCCCACCGAGCGCGCCAACATCCTGAACAGGATGGCCGACCGCATGGAGCAGAACCTGCAGCTGATCGCCACCGCAGAAACCATCGACAACGGCAAGCCGATCCGCGAAACCATGGCCGCCGACATCCCGCTGGCGATCGACCATTTCCGCTACTTCGCCGGCTGCATCCGCGCGCAGGAAGGCACGGTCGCCCAGATCGATTCGGAAACCTACGCCTATCACTTCCATGAGCCGCTGGGTGTCGTGGGCCAGATCATCCCCTGGAATTTCCCTATCCTGATGGCGGTCTGGAAGCTGGCGCCGGCGCTGGCGGCCGGCAATTGCGTGGTGCTCAAGCCTGCCGAACAGACCCCGGCATCGATCATGGTGCTGCTGGAATTGATCGGCGACCTGCTGCCGCCGGGTGTGCTCAACGTGGTGAACGGCTTCGGCCTGGAAGCGGGCAAGCCGCTGGCCTCGAGCAAGCGCATCGCCAAAGTGGCCTTCACGGGCGAAACCGGCACCGGCCGCCTGATCATGGGCTATGCCGCGCAAAACCTGATCCCGGTGACGCTGGAACTGGGCGGCAAGTCGCCCAACATCTTCTTTGAAGACGTGATGTCGGCCGACGACGCCTTCTTCGACAAATGCCTGGAAGGTTTCGCCATGTTTGCGCTGAACCAGGGCGAAGTCTGCACCTGCCCTTCGCGTGTACTGGTGCAGGAATCGATCTATGAGCGCTTCATCGAACGTGCACTGAAGCGCGTGGCGGCCATCAAGCAGGGCAACCCGCTGGACCACGCCACCATGATCGGCGCCCAGGCATCGCAGGAACAACTGGAAAAAATCCTCTCCTACATGGACATCGGCCGCCAGGAAGGCGCGCAACTGCTGGCCGGCGGCGAACGGCAGGTCCTGGCCGGCGACCTGTCCGGCGGCTACTACGTGCGCCCCACCGTATTCAAGGGCGACAACAAGATGCGCATCTTCCAGGAAGAGATCTTCGGCCCCGTGGTATCTGTCGCGACCTTCAAGGATGAGGAAGAAGCACTGGCCATTGCCAACGACACCCTGTACGGCCTTGGCGCCGGTGTCTGGAGCCGCGACGGCAGCCGCGCCTTCCGCATGGGCCGCGCCATCCAGGCCGGCCGTGTCTGGACCAATTGCTACCACCTCTATCCGGCCCACGCAGCGTTCGGCGGCTACAAGCAGTCGGGCATCGGCCGCGAGACCCACAAGATGATGCTCGACCACTACCAGCAGACCAAGAATCTGCTGGTCAGCTACAACCCCAACGCGCTGGGCTTCTTCTAAGCGCGGAAAGGCAGGGACACAGCATGGATACCGCAATTGCCGCCCGCGTGACGGCCACCGAACCGGCCCTGGCGCTGATCGCCGAGCTGTATCGGCAGCATGGTCCGATCCTGTTCTTCCAGTCCGGCGGCTGCTGCGATGGCAGTTCGCCGATGTGCTACCCGGCGAACGAGTTCAACGTCAGCGAGACCGACGTTTATCTCGGCAACCTGGGCGGCATGCCCTTCTTCATGGGGCAGGAACAGTTCGAGTACTGGCAGCACACGCAGCTGATCATCGATGTGGTGCCGGGCAATGGCGGCATGTTCTCGCTCGATAACGGCACCGGCAAGCGCTTCCTGCTGCGTTCCCGCCTGATGACCGATCCACAACGATAAAACAGGAGACAGGACGTGAAATACATCACTATCGGAATGCTGCTGGGGGCAGCAACACTGGCGCAGGCCGCCAGCGTCACCACCACCATGCTGGACAACGCCGCCAAGGACACCGGCAGCGTGCTTTCTTCCGGCATGGGGTCGGAGGGACAGCGCTACTCGCCGCTGAAGCAGATCAATACGCGCAATGTCAGCCGCCTGGTACCGGCATGGTCGTTCTCGTTCGGCGGCGAAAAACAGCGCGGCCAGGAATCGCAGCCGCTGATCTACAACGGCAAGATGTTCGTGACCGCTTCCTACTCGCGCATCTTCGCCCTCGACCTCAAGACCGGCAACAAGCTGTGGAAGTACGAGCACCGCCTGCCGGACGCCATCATGCCGTGCTGCGACGTGATCAACCGCGGCGCCGCCCTGTACGACAACCTGGTGATCTTCGGCACGCTGGACGCACAGTTGGTCGCACTGGACCAGGACACCGGCAAAGTGGTGTGGAAGGAAAAGGTGGACGACTACGCCGCCGGCTACTCGATGACCGCCGCCCCCCTGATTGCCAACGGCGTGCTGCTGACCGGTGTATCGGGCGGTGAATTCGGCATCGTCGGCCGCGTCGAAGGCCGCGACCCCAAGACCGGCGAGCTGCTGTGGACCCGCCCAACGGTGGAAGGCCACATGGGCTACAAGTACGATAGCGAAGGCAAAGCCACCGAGACCGGCGTCACCGGTTCGGTCAACAAGTCCTGGCCGGGTGAATTGTGGAAGACTGGCGGCGCCTCGACCTGGATGGGCGGCACCTACGACCCGAAAACCGGCCTGGCGTACTTCGGCACCGGCAACCCGGCGCCCTGGAACAGCCACCTGCGTCCCGGCGACAACCTTTACTCCTCCTCCACGGTGGCGCTTGACCCGCTGACCGGCGCCATCAAATGGGCGTACCAGAATACGCCGAATGATGCCTGGGACTTCGACGGCGCCAATGAGTTCGTCACCTTCGAGATGGACGGCAAGCGCTATGGCGGCAAGGCCGACCGCAACGGCTTCTTCTACGTGAACGATGCCCGCGACGGCAAGCTGGTGAATGCCTTTCCCTTCGTGCGCAAGATCACCTGGGCCACCGGCATCGACTTGAAGACCGGCCGCCCGAACTTCACGTCCGATGGCCGTCCAGGCGACCCGACCAAGGGTGAGGAGGGCAAGAAGGGCAGTACCGTGTTCGCAGCGCCGGCCTTCCTTGGCGCCAAAAACCAGCAGCCGATGGCATACAGCCCGCAGACCAGGTTGTTCTACGTGCCCGCCAACGAGTGGGGCATGGATATCTGGAATGAGCCGATCAGCTACAAGAAAGGCGGCGCCTACCTGGGTGCCGGCTTCACCATCAAACCGCTGTTCGACGACTACATCGGCGCCCTGCGGGCGATCGACCCGAAGAGCGGCAAGATCAAGTGGGAAGTGAAGAACAATGCGCCGCTGTGGGGCGGGGCGATGGCGACCGCCGGCGGCTTGGTGTTCTACGGCACGCCGGAAGGCTACCTGAAGGCGCTCGACGCACAGACCGGCAAGGAATTGTGGCAGTTCCAGACCGGCTCCGGCGTGGTCGCACCGCCCGTCACCTGGCAGGACGGCGGCACGCAATACGTGGCCGTCGTATCCGGCTGGGGCGGTGCAGTGCCGCTGTGGGGCGGGGAAGTGGCGAAGAAGGTCAACTTCCTCGAGCAGGGCGGCTCGGTGTGGGTGTTCAAGCTGGCACCGCGATAACGATCTCCAATGTGTTGCTTCGGCGGCCCGCGGGCCGCCTTTTTTTTGTTGACATGGCATTTTGTTCGGGACCATAATGGCCTCGAATTGGAAGCGCTTCCAATTTTTTATCGGCAGGCTTGGAAGCGCTTCCAAATTTTGGCCAATAAGTGGAAACGTTACCAATCCGGTCGATGAGAATGGAGAGACACATGAGCAAACTCGGCACGACGCGCCGTCCCATAGCCGCAGCATGCGCAGCCTTGCTGTGGAGCGCGGCAGCGCAAGCACAGGAAGAACCGCTACAGCAGGTCTATGTCGCAGGTATCCGCGGCAGTATCGAAAATGCGATCGCGATCAAGAAGGGATCGGACTCCATCGTCGAAGCGGTGACGGCCGAGGATATCGGCAAGCTGCCGGACGTATCGATCGCGGAATCGATCGCCCGCCTGCCGGGGCTGACGGCGCAGCGTGTGGCGGGCCGTGCCCAGGTGATTTCCCTGCGCGGCCTAGCGCCCGACTTTGCCGGCACCCTGATGAATGGCCGCGAACTGGTCAGCACCAGCAATAACCGCGGCGCCGAGTACGACCAATATCCATCGGAGCTGTTAAGCGGCGTCACAGTGTACAAGACGCCCGACGCGGCGCTGATGGGGCAGGGGCTGTCAGGCACGGTGGACTTGCAGACAGTGCGCCCGCTCGACCGCCGCGGGCGTGCGCTGGCGCTCAATGCACGGGTCGAGAAAAACGGCAACGGCAAGCTCAATGCCGGTTCCGACGACAAAGGCACGCGCCTGAGCTTTGCTTATGTCGACCAGTTCATGAATAACACCGTTGGCGTGGCGCTTGGCTATGCCCGCCTGGATTCGCCAGGCCAGCAGAAGGAATACAAATCGTGGTGGTGGGGTGACCAGAACAACCTGCCGCCGGGGAACGAGGACGTGGTCGCGCTGAAAGGCGCCGAGGTCACGGCGACCTCGCGCAAGCAAGTGCGCGATGGTTTGATGGGCGTGCTGGAATACCGTCCTTCGCGCAATTTCCGCAGCACCCTCGACCTGTACTACTCGCAGTTCGACCAGACCGAGACCATGCGCGGCATGATGTGGAATTCGCACCAGTGGAGTGCCGTCACGTACCGCAATCCGCAAATCGAAACCATCGGCGGGACGCGTCTGCTGACCGGCGGCACCCTGGTCAACCTCGAACCGATCGCGCGCAACGATTACAACACCCGCAAGGATAAGTTGTCCGCCGTAGGCTGGAACAACCTGCTGCGGGTCGATGGCTGGGACCTGGTGGGCGACCTGTCCTACTCCCGCGCCAAGCGCAATGAGCAAGTGCTGGAAACTTATGCCGGCCTGGGACCGGCCAACTCCGGCATCACCGATAACGACTTCCAGTTCAAGATACCGGTCGGTGCGGGCTTGCCGAACTTCAGGCCGAGCGTGGACTTCAGCAACCGCGACATCATCCGCCTGACCGACGTTGGCGGCTGGGGCAAGGACGCCGACATGCACCGTCCGCGCGTGGAGGACAAGCTGGGCACGTTCAAGGTCTCGGCCAAGCATGGCCTGGACGGCGTCCTGAGCAGCATCGAAACCGGCTTGAACTATTCGAGGCGCGAAAAGACGCACTCGGACATCAATAACTACTACTTCCTCAAGAACAACCATGCGCCGGCCGTGGTGTCGCAGGACCTGATCCAGCCTTCCACTTCGCTGTCGTTTGCCGGAATCCCGGCCGTCCTGAGTTACGACACCCTGGCGGTGCTGGCGAAATACTATGACCAGCAGCCTGCGCGCAGCGCCGACCTGGCGCTGCAGAACTGGAACGTGACCGAGAAGCAGACCACGGCGTTCGCCAAGCTGGTGATCGATACCGAACTGGGACCGGTCCCGGTGCGCGGCAATGTCGGGGTGCAGGCGATCCACGTCAACCAGCATTCCGACGGCCTGGCCGTGAACGGCGACGTGATCACCGCGATCGGCAGTGGCGCCAGCTACACCGATGTGCTGCCTAGCCTCAACCTCAACTTCGACATGGGCCGCTACCTGGACCGCAGCTACCTGCGCTTCGGCGCCGCGAAAACCGTGGCGCGGCCGCAGATGCAGGACATGCGCGCCGGCGCTTCCGGCGGCGTCAACCAGACCACCCGCGAGTGGGGCGGCAGCGGCGGCAATCCGCAACTGGAGCCGTGGCGCGCCAATGCCTATGACGTATCCGCCGAAAACTACTTCGGCAAGAGCAGCTACGTGGCGATGGCGTTCTTCTACAAGAAGCTGCAGAACTATATCTACAACCAGCAGACAGCGTTCGATTTCAGCGGCTTCCCCAACCCCTCCAACGTGGTGCCGGTCTCGAACATCGGTACCATGAACCGGCCGGCCAATGGCCAGGGCGGCATGGTGCGCGGCATTGAACTTTCCGGCTCGCTGGAAGGCAGCATGTTGTGGCAGGCATTGGACGGCTTTGGCGCAACCGGCAGCTATTCGCGCACCGAAAGCTCGATCCATCCGAACGGGCCAGGCACCAAGGAAAAACTGCCCGGGCTGTCCGGCAGCGTATCCAACGTGACCTTGTACTACGAGAAGGATGGTTTCTCGGCGCGCGTGAGCCGGCGCTACCGTTCCGCCTACCGTGGCGAGGTGACGGGCCTGTTTGCATTGCGTTCGTTCAGCGAGATCCTGGCCGAACGGCAAATCGACTTCCAGGCTGGCTACGCCTTCGAGACCGGCCGCCTGAAAGGCTTGTCGATCCTGCTGCAGGTGAATAACGTGAATAATGAGCCCTACCAGACCATGCAGGGCAGCCCGTTCTCTAGCGGCGCCTATGCGCCGGAACGCTACACCACCTATGGCCGCCAGATCCTGCTCGGCCTGAACTACAAGCTGTGAGGTGCCGCACATGAATTTCAACGTCTTGAGGATTTTCCTGCTGGCAGCCATCCCCCTGGTTGCGGCCTGCAGTGGCGGAGCGGTGGTGGACCGGCCGGCAGCCGTGTCCACACTGCCCTCTGTCCCGGTGCAGGCCTGGGTCACGACCGGTGACCAGGCCAGGCTGCTGGCGCAGGCGGAGCCGGCGTCGCTCGACGGCGCCAGCCCGGCGGCCATCGTCATCAATGTCGACCCGGCCGTGCAATACCAGGAAATGCAGGGCTTCGGCGCTTCCATCACGGATGCCTCGGCATGGCTGATCCAGAAGCGCCTTGATCCAGCCCAGCGCGAGGCACTGCTGAAGGACCTGTTCGGGACCGCTTCCGGCATCGGCCTGTCGTTCACGCGCCTGACGATCGGCGCATCGGATTTCTCGCAGGCGCACTACAGCTTCGATGACATGCCGCCGGGGCAGTCCGACCCGGAACTGGCCAGGTTCTCGATCGATGCGCAGCGCGGCACGGTGCTGCCGACCGTGAAGCAGGCGCTCGCGCTCAATCCGCAGCTCAAGGTCATGGCGTCGCCGTGGAGTGCGCCGGGCTGGATGAAGACCAGCGACAGCCTGGTGAAGGGCAGCCTGAAGCCGGCAGCCTACGACGCCTTCTCTCGCTACCTGAGCCGCTATGTACAGGCAATGAAGGCCGAAGGCGTCCCGATCTTCGCCCTCACCCTGCAGAACGAGCCCCATTTCGAGCCGGACAACTATCCCGGCATGCGGGTCGAACCGGCCGCGCGCGCCGCCCTGATCGGCGCGTACCTCGGCCCGCGCCTGGCGGCCGAACATCCGGGCACCACGCTGTTCGACTGGGACCACAACTGGGACCAGCCGGAGTCGCCATCCGCCGTGCTGGCCGATCCGACGGCCGCCCAATATGTGAGCGGTGTGGCATGGCATTGCTATGCCGGCAACGTGGCCGCCCAGTCCGCGGTGCATGACAAGTATCCCGCCAAGGACGCCTGGTTTACCGAATGCTCGGGCGGACGCTGGGCGCCCGACTGGTCGGCCAACCTGCAGTACTTCGCCCGCACGCTGCTGATCGATAGCACCCGCAACTGGGCGCGCGGCGTACTGCTCTGGAACCTGGCGCTGGACGAAAAGGATGGCCCGCACCTGGGCGGCTGCAATGACTGCCGCGGCGTGGTGACGATCGACTCGGCCACCGGCGCTGTCACGCGCAATGTCGAGTATTACGCGCTGGCCCACGCAAGCCGCTTTGTGCGTCCGGGCGCCCGCCGCATCGCATCCAACGGCGGGACGGGCGAGTTCGCGCACGTCGCCTTCCAGAACCCGGACCGCTCGATTGCCATGCTGATGTCGAACTCGGCCAACGAGCCGCGCAGCTTCTCGGTGCGGGTTGGCGCCCGCAATTTCCGTTATACGCTGCCAGGCCGCAGCGTTGCGACCTTCACCTGGAATGGGGAGAAATAAGTTGACAACAAGACGACAGGCCATGAAGTTGATCTGGGGCGCCGGACTGGCGGCATGTCTTCCCGCGACCGCCGCCCCCACTGGCCCCTGGAAGCTCTATACCACCGCCCAGGGCGGCGCCACCTTTTTCGCACCGCAGGCGCTACCCCAGCCCATCCCCGCCACCCAGCCGCTGGAAACCGAGACTGCCATTTTCGTCGACACCGGCAAGGCGTTCCAGCAAGTCTTCGGTTTCGGCGGGGCGATCACCGATGCCACGGCCGAAGTCTACGGCCGCTTGAAGCCGGCCGCCCAGCGGGCCTTCCTGACGGCTTACTTCGACCCGGTACAAGGCTTGGGCTACAACGTGGTCCGCACCACCATCCACAGCTCCGATTTCGCCAGCGGCAGCTATACCTATGTGAAAGATGGCGACCGTACGCTGTCCTCGTTTAGCATCGAGCACGATTTGCGATACCGCGTGCCCCTGCTGCGGCAAGCGCTGGCAAGCGGCGCCGCGCACGGCAACCCTGTGCGCGTGATGGCCAGTCCATGGAGCGCGCCGGCCTGGATGAAATCCAACGGCAGCATGCTGCGCGGCGGCAAACTGCTGCCAGCCTACCGCGACGCCTGGGCGCAATACATCGTCAAGTTCGTGCAAGCCTATGAGAAAGCCGGTATCGAGCTGTGGGGGCTGTCGGTCCAGAACGAACCGATGGCGACCCAGACCTGGGAATCGATGATCTACACGGCGGAGGAGGAAACGCGTTTCCTGGCAGACCACCTCGGGCCGGCGCTGAAGCAGGCCGGCCTTGGCGCGAAGAAGATCGTGGTATGGGATCACAACCGCGACCTGCTGCCCCAGCGAGCAGCCCACATCCTGTCCGATCCCAAGGCCCGCCAATATATCTGGGGCGTGGGCTTCCACTGGTACGAAACCTGGGCCAAAGGGGAACCCATGCACCGCAACGTCGCGGCGATGCAGCAGGCATACCCGGACGTGAATTTCCTGCTCACCGAGGCTTCGGTCGAGAAGTTCGATGCGGCGCAGATGCAATCCTGGGCCAACGGCGAGCGCTATGGCAGTGAAATCATTGCGGACCTGAACGCAGGCGCGGTGGGCTGGATCGACTGGAACATGCTGCTGGATAGCCGCGGCGGTCCGAACCACGTGGGCAACTACTGTTTCGCCCCGCTCCATGCCAGCGATGACGGGGAGCTGATATTCACCCCGAGCTACGCCTACCTGGGTCACTTCGCCCGCTATATCCGGCCGCAAGCACGCCGGGTGAGCGCCGCGGCCAGCCGCAGCACCCTGCATACCGTGGCCTTCCGCAATGCCGACGGCAGCCTGGCCGTGGTGGTGATGAACGGGACCGGCCAGCCGCAGCGATACCGGCTGGTGATCGACGGCCTCGATACGCAAGTGGAAATCCCGGCCCACGCCATCCAGACGGTGGTGCGCTCAGAATAGGTGTTGCTTCGCAAAGGCATTTTGGTTAGCATTGGAAGCGTTTCCAAATTTCAGCCTGAGGACCTTGTGGCAACCCTGAAAGATGTGGCACGTTTGGCCGGCGTAGGGATGGGTACCGCATCGCGCGTCGTGAGCGGAAAGGGCTCGGTATCGCCCGCCAAGCGGGAAATGGTGCAAAAAGCCATCGAGAGCCTGAACTTCCGGCCCTCGCACGTGGCCCGTTCGCTCATGCTGGGCAGCACCCAGACCATCGGCGTGTATATCCCTGTGCTGTCCGGTACCTTCTACACGCCGATCCTGCAGATCATCGACGCGGAATTGCAGGCAGCCGGCATGCAGATGGTGGTGGCCTTCGGCTCGGGCAAAGGCGGCGCGCGTGCGCAAGCCATGAAGGGTATTGAATTCCTGATGGAGCGCGGCTGCGATGGCGTATTGGTGATGAGTGCCGCGCTGCAGGAAGAGGACCTGGCGGCACTGGGCCCGAAGCAGGGGCGGCTGGTCATGGTCAACAGCTGCTTCGACAGCATGCCCGACCAGTGCTTCAGCGTGGACCACGTTTATGGCGGCCAACTGGCCGCGCGCACCCTGCTGGAACATCAGCATCGGGCGATCGCGGTGATTGCCGGTCCGGCGAATATCGCCGACAACGTCATGCGCATCAATGGCTTTCTTGGCGAACTGGCACAAGCCGGCATCGATCCCGGCACACTGTGGATCGGCGAAAGCGATTTTTCGGCGGAAGGCGGCTGGCATGTCGCCAACGAGCTGCTCAAGTCGGGTTACCACTTTACGGCGCTGTTCTGCGCCAATGATGAAATGGCGGTCGGGGCCCTTTCCTGCTTCCAGGAAGCGGGCATCCGCGTGCCGCACGACCTGTCGGTGATCGGCTATGACGATACGCCGGCCGCATCCTACGCCGCCCCGCGCCTCACGTCGGTGCACATTCCCTGGCGCGAGATGACCCAGAGCGCAGTGCGCAAACTGCTGAACATGTGCTACGACGTGAAGCGCCCCGTCAGGCGCAAATTCCCGATCAGCCTGACGACGCGCGGCTCGCTCGCCAAGCCGCCTGTGCATCCGCGTTCCGGTCCGTAACTGAACAGCGCTGATCCAAATCGGCGCAATGTGCACAGCGCATCCCGCGCGCCGCCCCGGTGTGCGGCCCCGGCACGCTAATTGCCCTGTCCCTCGTGCAGCATCCATCAATCACAACGAGGAGACAACAATGAAGAAGATCGTGCTGGCCGCCGCAATTGGCGCGGCCCCCGCAGCATATGCCGTCGACATCAAGGCGGGCGAGTGGAACGTGAACGTGGGCGGCATCGTCAACGCCTACTATACCCATGTCTCATGCAGCGGTGACGCGGTCGGCGGGCTGGCGCTGGCCAGCGTGGGCATTGGCTGCGGCGGCGAAGACCGCCGCACCACCATCGGCAACGGCTTGCTGCCGAACGGACTGGTAACTTCAGCGACCACCAAGCAGTCGGGCTTCGACATCAAGGCCCACATCGGCATCTACCACGCCACCGCCACCGACAGCGCCATCGCGCAGAACAGCGAAGTCGACGTGCGCCAGGCCTATTTCAGCTTCGGCAATGCGGACATAGGTACCTTCAAGCTGGGGCGCGACAACGGCATCTTCGGCGCCAACGCCATCTTCGGCGACATGACGCTGATCGGCGCCGGCGCGCCGGTGCAGGCCACCCAACGCGGCCGCGTCTCGCTGGGCCATATTGGTGCCGGCTATGCTTACGTCGGCTATTACGGCCAGATGGCCTACAGTTCGCCGAAGCTGTCCGGCTTCAGCGTCGACGCCGGGGTATTCAACCCGGTGGTCGACTCGCCGATCGTGTCCGCCGCACAGTACTCCACGCGCTCCAACCCGCAGCTGCAGGCCCAATTGAGTTATGCCGACGGCGCCTTGAAAGCCTGGCTTGGCGCCAAGTCGCAAAAGTTCAAGGCTGTGGCGGCCGCCGGTGCGGACTTCACCATGACGGGCTGGGAAGCCGGGGCATCGTTGCAGCAAGGCGCCTTCGGCTTGCTCGCAAATTACCAGGGTGGCAAAGGGCTCGGTGTGCTGTCCGATGCCGACCAGGGCAATGTGCGCAGCAAGCACTGGCTGCTGCAAGGGACCTTCAAGGCCAGCGAGAAACTGAAACTGGGCCTTGGCTACGGCATGAGCCGCAACGAAGACAACACCGCCGGAACCAATGGGCTGAAGTCGAACGCCAACCTGACGGCCGGTGCCTATTACGCACTGACCGGCGCCATCACGCTGGTTGGCGAAGTGGGCCAAACCCGCTCGAAGTCCTTCTCCGGCGCCGAGGCGAAGATGAATGGTGCATCCCTCGGCGGCATCCTGTTCTTCTGAGCGGCTTACTTGAGATGGGGCAGCTTGCGGTAGATCGTATTGCGCGATACGCCCAGGGCGCGTGCCGTGGCGGAGACATTGCCGCCGTGCGCCTCCAGCGTACGCACGATCAGGGTTTGCTCCATATCTTCCAGGCGCGCGCCGGTGCACGGCATGGTGGCCGCCGTCACCGCCGCGCTGTTGCCGGCGTGGGCTGGGGGAAAGCCGTCCGCAGGCGCCGCTATGGCTTGCGCCTCGCGCATGTCGTCGAGGAAGTCGTCCGGCATATGCTGCAGGCCGATTTCCCCCTCGTCACCGGTCATCACGACGCCGGTGCGCAGCAGGTTGGTGAGCTGCCGGAAGTTGCCCGGCCATTTATGCCGCAGGAAGAGCTGCATCAACTCCGGCGCCACGGTGTAGCGCTTGCCGCAGGTATCGGTGGCCAGGATCTTGTTGACGACTGTTTCCAGGTCGGTGCGCTCGCGCAGTGGCGGCAGTTTCACGACCAGGCCGTTGAGCCGGTAATACAGGTCTTCGCGGAACAGCCCTTTCGCCATGCGGTCGCGCAAATTATGGTTGGTGGCGCAAATGACTTCCACATTGACCGGGATCGACTTTCCGCTGCCCAGCGGCGTCACCATGCGCTCCTGCAGCACGCGCAGCAGGCGGGCCTGCAAAGGGAAAGGCATGTCGCCGATTTCGTCGAGGAAGAGGGTGCCGCCATTCGCCTGCAGGATTTTGCCGACAGCGCCCTTCTTGCGCGCACCGGTGAATGCGCCATCCTCATAGCCGAACAGTTCCGACTCGATCAGCGTTTCGGGGATCGATGCGCAATTGACCGCCACGAACGGGCCTTGTGCGCGCGGCGAATCGTTGTGGATCGCTTGTGCCAGCAATTCCTTGCCGGTGCCGGTTTCGCCCATGATCATGATGGGGATATCCTTGCCCAGCACGCGGGTGACCTTGTCGATCACCGCTTCCAGTTGCTGGTCCCCGGTGCGCAGGTAGCGCAGTCCCGACAAGCGGCGCGCCGTGTGGGCTGGATTGGTCTGCGCCGGATGGCTGTCCTCGCGCGCGGAGACGATCGGATGCTGGAAATGGTTATTGGCCAGCCGCAGCTGGGCGCGTCCGAACACCCGCACGCCACTATGCAGGCACAGGTCGAGCAGGCCCGGCGCCGCCGTCCGGTAATGGTCGAACAGTGCCGACACCGGCAGACCGAATAATGAGCTGAAGGTATGGGATTGCAGCGCCGCGAATGTCAGCCCGAGCTGGAACAGGCCGGCACGGTTGGCGGCAATGAAGCGGCCGCCGGGCGTGAACGACGCAATGCCCTCCATCAGCGTACCGATGAATTCCGGCCTGGCATGGAAGTGCAGGGTGATGACATCCTCGAAAGCTGCGGCAAACAGTTGGTTCTCAACCATCAGCGCCGACATGCGCACCAGGGCCATGGTGTGTTTATGGAAGGCGCGCTGGTCGCCGGATACGTCCAGTACCCCGATGACATTGCCGGCATGGTCAGTGATTGGCGCCGCGGAGCATGTCAGGAAATGGTTGGCTTGGAGAAAATGCTGATCGGCATGGACCAGGGCGGGCTTGGCTTCGGCGATCGCCGTGCCAATCGCATTGGTACCCTTGCATTGCTCGGACCAGGTTGCGCCAGCTTGCAGGGCGACCCGGTTGGCTTTCTCCAGGAAGTCGTCATCGCCCAGCGAATGCAGGATCACACCCTGGGCGTCCGTCAGGATCACCATATTATGGGTGTTGACGATTTGCTGGTAGAGCGTTTCCATGGCTGGCACCGCATGGGTGTGCAGCAAGCGGTTTTGCTCGATCAACCCGTTGAGCGCACTGCGGTCGATCGGTCCGTAGTCCACATCGCTGCGCGGATCCAGGCCATAAGTGCGCGACCGCAGGTGCGCGGTCTCGATGATCGCATTGCTCAAATTTGGAACAGTTTCCTGTTGCATGTCTCCCCCAGCAGCCTCTGCGGCTTTCTTTAATGTAGCACCTGTGTCAAAAGTGAACAAAAAGCGATTGCCAGGTGCGTTGTATTGTTACGCAAGCAAACTCAATGCCAGACACCCCTTGCGCGCCGGGCGCCGGTCGGCTATAGTTCTGTCCCTCGCAACGCAACGCAGCCAACAGCGCGAAACGAAGCGGGAAACAAGAGGGGTTGACGAGTTGCACGATGTACCGCATAATCTCGCTTCTCTGCTGCTGACGAACACAACGCTTCG